>JBDTXN010000033.1:0-23540 GCA_040006175.1 Gemmatimonadota bacterium
GGTGCAGTCCGTGGAGATGAACGTGCGACAGGACGGCGTGAACATCGTCGCCGATTTGTACGGCTATCCGGAGACGTACTACACGCCACCGGCGGAGGCGATGGAGCGAGTGGAGCTGGTGCGGGGGAGCTCGTCGCTGCAGTTCGGGCCGCAGTTCGGCGGCATGATCGACTACGTGCTGCGCGACGGCGCGCCCAACACGCAGCTCTCGATGCGTGCGCGCGAAACGGGCGGAAGTTTCGGCATGTTCAACTCCTATCTCTCGCTCGAGGGTGGGAAGGACAAGTGGACCTACTTCGCCTATGGGCAGTATCGGTCGCAAAACGGGTGGCGCCCCAATTCGGATCTCCGGCAGGTCTCCGCGGCCGCGAAGCTGACGTACCACGCGAGCGACAGACTCGCGATCGGGCTCTCCTACTCGATGCTGCGCAACCGGATCCACATGCCGGGTGGGCTCGACGATACGGAGTTCGACCGGGATGCGCGCGCATCCTTCCGCACGCGCAACTGGCTTGCGAGCCCGTGGAACATCCTCGCGCTCGACGGCGACTACGCGCTCTCCGCCAGCACGCGCGTCACGTCATCGCTCTCCCTCATGAGCAGCCAGCGCTATCTCGTCTGGCGCAACGAGGACGGCGGTGCCGCGGCGGCCGATGACATCGATCCGGTTACGAACGAGTTCGTCCCACGCGAGGTCGAGTGGGAGTACTTCACGAACATCACGAACGAGACGCGGCTCATCCACAGCTACGATCTCTTCGGGCAATCGCACGCGATCACGACCGGGGTTCGCATGTTCGGCGGCGATCTCCACCGGCAGGAGGGCGGACCCGGAAGCACGGCCTCGAGCTTCGACACGCATCTCGTGGGCGGACCCTACGAGACCGACATGAAGTACGGCAACTTCAATGCGGCGGCGTTCGCCGAGAACGAGTTTCACATTACGCCGAGGCTCTCGATCACTCCCGGCGCGCGCATCGAGTTTCTCCACTCCACGGCCCGCGGCCACACCGACACGGTGTTCACGCCGCAATCGAAGAATCGCACCTTCGCGCTCCTCGGTGCGGGCGCGCAATACCAGACATCGGCCACCACGAACGCCTATGCCAATGCGACGCAGGCATATCGGCCGATCGAGTACTCGTTCCTCACACCATTCGCGAGCCTCACCCGCATCGATCCGAAGCTCGAGGATCCGAAGGGTTACAACATCGACCTCGGCTGGCGCGGCTCGATCGGCGATGTGCTCCACTTCGACGTGAGCGTGTTCGATCTCGTCTACAGGAATCGCATCGGTCTGATCTCCGGCGTCGACTCCGCAGGTGCACCGTTCACCGAGCGCACGAACGTGGCGACGAGCAAGCATCGCGGCGTCGAGGCGTACGCGAACCTGTCGCTCACCGCGCTCGTGCACGGCGATCCATCAGCCGGCTCGCTCGATGTGTACGACGCCCTTGGCTACACGCACGCGCGCTACACCGATGGCGAATTCTCTGGAAAGACGGTGGAATTCGCACCGTCCGTCGTGAACCGTGCCGGCCTCACGTTCGCTCGCGGGCGCGGCATCTTCGGCGTGCAGTGGAGCTACGTATCCCGGCAGTTCACGGATGCCGACAACACGGTTGCGAGCGAAGACGCGAACGTCGGAGTCGTGCCCGCGTATCAGCTCGTGGATCTCTCCGGCAAATGGCAGGTCAACCGCGTGATCGGCATCGACGCCGGGATCAACAACGTCGCCGGTCTCTCGTATTTCACCATGCGAACGTCGGAATATCCGGGGCCGGGGATCATCCCGGGCACTGGGCGAAGCTTCTACCTGGGCGTCCGCGCGGGCTTCTGACGGCCACGCCCGTGCCCGGGCCTGATTTGCTCTCCTTCTAGGCGAAGGTATTCCTCCGGACGCAGCGCGGGAGCAACTCCCCGGGCCCTCGCGCGTCTATAGCTGGATGACGCGTCCCCTCCCGCGCTGGCTGCCAACCTCCCTCGCGGGTCCTACCCAGGGCCTGTGCGCCACCACGCTTCTCGTACTCCTGCTCGCACACCCGTTCACGCACCGGGTGGCGGCATTCGTCGACTTCCTGCTCGTCATCCAGATCGCCGCGGCCGTCGCCGTCGCCTCGATAGGGGCGCGCACTGCCACGGGCACACGCCGCACGATCTGTCTCGCCGTCGCGATCTCGGGTTGCTTCGCCTTCCTGGGACGGCTCTCGTGGGTTCTCTTCGTCCTCGAGAAGGGCACGTCGCCCGTTCGCCCGCTCTTCGAAGCCACGGCGGGCGCGATCATGCAGATCGCGATCTTCTTCGGGCTCACGGCCGTGCTGGCGCGCCATCGCCATCGCAACTGGATGCGCGTCGAGGCGCTGATCGATGCGCTGCTGCTCTCCGTCGCCGTCTCGATGCTGGTGGTGCAGGCGGATGTCGGTATGAGCGCCAGCACCTCCGCCTCTGCGCTCTTCAAGTCCTTCGCTCTGGCCTGGAACATCCTCGCTTCGGCCAACATGGTGCTGGTCGCGCTGCTGCTCATCTGGCGCGGCGAAGCGCTGGGCCCGCGGCTGGCCTCCGGCCTCTCGCTGGGGATCGTGACGCTCGCGCTGGCGAACTTTCTCTACAGTCGCGTCGTGCTGCTCGATGGACTGCCGGTGCCGCGCGCGGTACAGGCGCTGTGGACGCTTACCGAGATGTGCCTGGTCTGGGCCGTCGCGCCACGACCCCTGCAGCCGCTCGGCGAGTCGCGCGAGTCGCCGATGTTCGAGAGCGAGTCCGCCAAGGTGCGCACGTATTCGATCGTCGCCGCGATTCTCATCGCGTCGTGGAGCGGCGCGTACGTGGCGTTCGGCGGCACTCCGAGTCCGCTGCTTGGCGTCACGATCCTCGCGTTCGGCGTGCTGCTCGCGATGCGCGCGGGATACGCGCTCTCCACCCAGCATCGCACCACAGTCGTACTCGAGAACGTCGCGCTGGCCGAGCGTGAGCTGTCGGGAATTCTGGAGCAGCGCGTCGCACTGCGCACGGAGGAGCTCGCGGAAGCGCACCGCGTGCTCCAGCGCATGTGGGCGTTGGGGCAACAAATCGCGCTGGAGCTCAACCCGTCGAAGGTGCTGCAGCGCTTCATCGAGGCATCGGTGGATGTGATGCGCGCGGACGGCGCCGCGATCGGGCTCGTGACTGACGAGCGGATCTCGATCGCGACGACGCATGGACGCGGCGCCGCGCTCGCCGGCGCGACCTTCGCCGTGCAGGAGAGCACGATGGGGCGCGTCGCGCGCAGCGGGAATCCGTGGACCGCGAGCGATGCGCACGCGGAGCGGGCGGGTGACGACGTCATGGTCTGCACGGAAGCGCGCGGACTCGTCGTGGTTCCGCTGCACCGGCGCGCCGAGCGAATCGGCGCGATGATGCTCTTCGTGCGCGAGCCGCGCGTGATCTCCGAGCGCGAGATCGCGCACGTTGAGGCGATGGCGGACCTGCTTTCCGTCGCGCTCGCGAACGCGGAGCTCGTGGAGACGCTGCGAAAGACCGAGTGGCGCTTCCGCACCTTGTTCCGCGCGGCGCCGGACGCCGTGCTCACCGTGCTCCAGAGCGGGCGCATTCGCGAGGCGAACGATGCAGTGCAGGATCTCGTGGGGCTTCAGCCCGTGCAGCTCGTCGGCCGCATGCTCGGGGATCTCGTGCTCCCGGAGGATCGCTCGCATCTCGCGGATCAGGTCGCGCGTGTGATGGACGGTGGCGAGGCACGGTTCGAGGTCCGCGTGTGGCATGGGAACAGCGTGCGCATTGCGTCGTTCGCGGCGCGGCTGCTGCCCGAGGCGGATCCGCCGCAGATGCTCGTGGTCGGCCGCGACATGACGGCTGATCGGGAGATGCGCGCGAGGCTGGCCGAGAGCGAGCGTCTCGCGAGCGCCGGGGAGCTTCTGGCAGGCGTGGCGCACGAGGTGAACAATCCGCTCAGCACCATCAGCGCATTCGCGCAGATCCTCGAGCGCGACGAGCTGACCGAGTCGCAACGCGAGTCCGTCGAGGTGATTCGGAGCGAGACGATGCGCGCGAGTCAGGTCGTGCGCGACCTCCTCACCTTCGCGCGGCGCAGCGAGGGAGAGGTCGGGTCGATCTGCATGAACGAGCTCGTCGAACGCACGATGCGTCTGCGCACGCACGATCTCAAATCGCGCGGCGTCGTGTGCGAGACCGTGCTCGCGGAGGATCTGCCGTACGTGACTGCCGACGCACGCCAGATACAGCAGGTGCTCCTCAACCTGCTCACCAACGCGTCGCAGGCGATGACGCCGTCCGGCGGCGGGAAGCTGCGCATCGAGTCGCGTCAGGAAGGCGACCGCGTGCTGCTCGAGATCACGGACACCGGCCCCGGCATCTCTCCCGACGTACGCGCGCACATCTTCGAGCCCTTCTTCACGACGAAGGCGGACGGTACCGGGCTCGGATTGAGCGTGAGCTACGGGATCATCGCCGCGCACGGCGGCACGATCACGATTCCGAAGAGCAGCGCCGACGGCACGATGTTCCGCGTCGCACTCCCCGCCTTCGATCCTGCCGGGCAGGGGAGCGGCGGCGCCGCGACCGTGCTGGCGACCCCGTCCCCGCTCGCCGGGATCCGGATGCTGTTCGTGACTTCGAACTCCACGGTGCGCGGCGGCGTGCAGGCGTTCGCGCGACTTCGTGGCTTCCGCGTCACCTCGGCATCGGACGGTGCTGCGGCGCTCGCATGCGCACGGAGCGAGACCTTCGATGTCGCGGTGTGCGATTTGGATGCACCGGGCATCCGCGCAGCCGCCTTCTTCTCCGCCTTGAGCGGCAAGCAGCCGGTGCTCGCGAGGAAGGTGCTCTTTCTGAACGCCACCGAGGCCGACGAGCACGAGTTCCAGGGGAGCGCACTGGGTGAGCCCTTTGAGCTGGATCGGCTCGAGGAAGCTGCGGCCGCGCTGCTCGGCGCGGGCAGTCGGAGCTCCGATGCGACCGTTCTGCAAGTGTAGGCGGGCTTAACTCCCGTTGCGCTCGCTTGGCACGTTCGTTTTAGAGACAAGGAGGACGTGCTCGTGAAGCACAACACAGCGCTGTACATCGGAATGCTCGGAGTCGTGTTGATCATTTGCGTGATCAGCATTGCATATCGTTTGCAGAAGCTCGCCGCGCAGCGCGTGGATGCGGAGAAGCGCGCGTCCGTCGCATTCGAGGAGATGAACCGGGCGACGAAGGAGCTACGGGCGCGCAAGAGCAACGATCCCGTGGACGATCCCTCCCTCACGCCCGGCCAGCGGCTCCAGCGCATGTACCCCGGCGTGCAGCGATCCGCCACAGTCTCGCACGGCGAAGGCAGCTAGCCTCCAGGCTGCTCGCAGGCAGACTCCCCCAGCGGGACACCTGCCCTCCCGTCGCTACATTGCGGGATGTCTCCCTTCTTTCCGGAGAGAGGGTTCACAGCGGAGCGCGTCGATTCGCTGATCGCGCGCATTCCGCGATCGCTGATCCCGATGGCGCTCCTCACGGGCATCGTGGTGCATCTCTACCGCGTGTTCCTGCTCGCGAGCCCCACGATCACCTTCGGCTGGATCTCGCTCTTTATCGCGGGCGCGGGCGAGTACGTCCTCCTGCTCAGCCTCACCACGGTGTACCTCGGGAATCATCCCGTCCGACAATGGATCTGGCGCGTTCCGCTCTTTCTGGCCGCCGAGTGGCTGGTCGAGGCGGCAGCGGTCGCGATTCTGATCCGAATCAGGTTCGAGCGTATCGGATCCGAGCAGGCGCGTGCGGGCGACCTCTCGTCGATCGTCATGGACCGGCTGATCTGGCATGGCGCAGCGATCGTCACTTTCAGCCTCGTCCTCGCCGTGGTCGTGCAGACGGTGCGCTACGCGCTGCTCAAGCACGAGCATCGCGACTCCACGGTGATCAGAATCCACGACGAGCGGGAGATGGAGAAGGCGGAGGAGGAGATCGAGGCGCGCGAAGCACGCGAGGGAAAACACTAGAGATCGGGAGCAATTCGGGGTCTGAAAGCGGCGCGAACGGGTTAGCTTTCGATTGTCTCTCACCATGTGCCATCATGCCTTACGATGAACGCTTCGTCGCCCCGATGCGTGAGGAGCTCACCCGCCTCGGCGTTCGCGAGCTCCGCACCCCCGGCGATGTCGACGCGCAACTGAAGGACTCCACGGGCACCACGCTCGTCGTGGTCAACTCGATCTGCGGGTGTGCCGCCCGCAATGCGCGCCCGGCCGTCGCCATGGCGCTTCAGCATGCGACGAAGCCCGACGCCGTGACCACCGTGTTCGCGGGGCAGGACCTCGATGCAACGGAGCGTGCGCGCGGCTACTTCACGGGTTATCGTCCATCATCGCCGCAGATTGCGCTGCTCAAGGACGGCAAGGTCGTGTTCATGCTGGAGCGCAATCGCATCGAGGGGCGCACGTCCACGGAGATCGCGCAGGACCTGGTTGGCGCCTTCGATTCGTACTGCGCGAGCTGACGGTGGATGGCACAGGCTCTGCTAGTTCGTGACCGTTCAACTCATTAGCGGGAGCTGGTCATGGATCAGAATCAGAACGAACAGACCGACGGCTTGAGCGACCACCAGAAATTCGGCGAGTCGAGTTCGTTTGCGAATGCGTCGGAGAGCTCGCCTGATGCGTCGGGCACGCCTGGCGCCACGGAAGTGCCACAGATGTCTGGTACGCCGGACGCTTCGGAGGTATACGACAAATTCGCGGAGTCGGCCGCGTCGGTCCGTGAACGGGCTGTGCAAATGAAGACGCAGCTTGCCGACAAGCTGGAGACGGGAGCAGGTCGTTTGCGTCAGCGTACCACGAACACGCGGAAGTTCGACGACGCGGTAGCGACGACGAAACAGCGCGTCGTGGATACGAGCGATCGCCTCGCCACGGGAATGGAGCGCGGCGCGGATTGGCTGCGCAACGCGAACATGAACTCGTTTCAAGACGATTTGGGGCGGCAGGTGAGGCAGAATCCCGGTCGCACGCTGTTGATCGCGGGCGCGATCGGCTATCTGCTGGGCCGAGCCTTCAAGGGGAAGGACGCCTGACGAACGAGCAACTCGTACCGCTCGTCGGCGGTACGCAATGGATCGTCGGAACGACGTTGGCGCTGGTGATCGCGCGCCGGAGCCGCGCCTTTGGCGGCGCCGGCGGTGCGCCACGGCGCATCGCGTGGCTCGCCCTTCTCGTCTTTCTCATCGCCGGAGTCGCTGTACTCGTGTCGCTGATCGCGGCGCGGCGCGCGGACTCGGCGCTCGTGCTTCCCGATCACGCGACCTCCGCGTGGCGCGTTCGTACCGTCGAGATCCTGTCGATCGTGGGCTGGCTACTCGGCGCTGGCGCCGCGCTCTGGAACGGCGTGCTCGGCGTCTCGCTGCGCCGCCGCACGGCGATCCAGGAGCTCAAGCGACGCACTGACCGCGTGCGCGACTACCGCACCCCGCGCCCCTAGGGCTGCGACCGGCGCGAGAGCAAAGCGAGCAGACCGCGAAGAGAATCGTCGTAGCTTCGGCTCGACCGGAGCTGTACCCCGCTCCGCATTACCACGACATACTCCCGGTTCGGCAGGGGCTCGAGCTCGCGGATGTGCTCTACGTTCGCGATCGTCGAGCGATGGATGCGCACGAATTGCGGCGGTGAGAGGCGCGCCGTGATCGCGGTGAGTGTCTCGCGCATGAGAAAGCTGCGCGCGCCCGCGATGATCCGCACGTAGTCGCCGTCGGCGCCAATCCATTCGATGTCCCGCGGGTCGAGGAGCACGACACGACCGCGATCGCGCACGGCAAAGCGGGGCGGTGGCAATGTGACCCGCGTGGTGTCCGCGAGCATCGCCTCGAGCTGCACTGCGAGGGCGCCTGCCGCGCGATCCCGCATGCGCTCGCGCACCCGTGTGAGTGTATCCGCGAATCGTGAGTCATCGATCGGCTTGAGCAGGTAGTCGATCGCGCGGCTCTCGAATGCACGAACGGCGTATGCATCGAATGCCGTCACGAACACGACGAGGGGCATGCGCTCCACTCCGACTCTCTCGACTACCGCGAACCCATCGAGCTCGGGCATCTGCACGTCGAGGAACACGAGGTCGGGCTCGAGCGCGCAGATGGACTCGATGGCATTGCTGCCGCTCGAGCATTCACTCACGATCTCGAACTCCGAGGCGGGGAGGCGCGCGCGAATGCCGCGGCGGGCGAGCGACTCGTCGTCGATGATGAGTGTGCGAATGGAGGTCATGTTTACGCCGCCGCGACGTGCGCTCGTGCCGCCGATCTTCCTTCAGCGGGAATCTCGAGCAGATACTCGCTTCCTCCGCCCGGAAGAACGGTTCGCAGCAGCCGCTGGCGTGTGCCGAACAGCTGTTCGAGCCGGGCTCGCGTGTTGGACAACCCAATCCCGGAGCCGACGCTGGAGCCCGACTCCTCGCCCGGCCCATCATCGCTCACCGAAAGTTGCAGCACGCCCGCACGGACTCGCGCCCGGATCGCGACACGCCCACCACGCTCGTTGCGCTCGACCGCGTGGCGTACCGCGTTCTCCACGAGCGGGAGCAGGATGAGCGCGGGCACGTGAAGCGAATCCGCATCGGCGATGTCCATCTCGATGGCAAGCCTGTCGCCGAAACGCACCTTCTCGATCTCGAGATACTGTCGCGCGTAGCCTACTTCCTCTTCCAGCGAGATCTCCGCGTGGGCGTTGCCCGAGAGAGTGAGCCGGAGAAAATCGCTGAGACGCGAGATCATCGCCGACGCCTCAGCCGTGCGCACCTCGACGATCAACGTGGAGACTGCATTGAGCGTGTTGAAGAGGAAATGCGGATTGAGCTGGTAGCGCAGCGCATCGAGTTGTGCCTTTCGAGCCAGCGACTCCGACCGAGCACTGCGTTCGCGCTCCGCGATCAGCGCTCGATACTGGGTGACTCCGAAATACAGCAGGCTCCAGGCGAGCAGCACGAACGCGCAATACCACGTCCCGCCGAATCGATCGAACGATAATCGGATGAGCGACACATGCTCGGCGCCGTGGAGGAGCGCCCGCGATGTCCAGTCCGCGGTGATGCTCCACGCGACGGCTGCCAGATACGAGGCGGCTCCCACCGCGAGGCCGAGCAGCCATCCATGCGCGCCCGCATTTCGCAACGCACGAAAGAGAAGGCGAAGCAGGAGCGTTGCCGCGACGCCCACGACAACGAGTGGCGCCTTCGCGACGAGCATGCTCCAGAGCGGAAGCGTTCCGATCCATGGAAGGAGCAGGGCGCCCACGAAGGCGCTCCAGCCGAGGAGCTGAAAGAGCCAGAACTGTTTGCGCGCGCTCATGACGGGATCCCGGAGAGTATTGTCGGCGTGTTACACACTACAGCGGCGCCAGCTCGGCGTCCATCATCGCAGGAGCAGATATGTCGAGGGCGCGCGGAGAGCCGGGCGGCGGCCCACGAGTACCACGCGCTCGTTCGCAGGGTCCACGACGCACGCGGCGTCGGCGAGGAGCGGGGGCGCGAGCGCTAAAATGTGCCACCGCGTACCGCGCAGCTCCCAGGCGCTGGCACGAGTGATACTGTCCATAGCGAAGAGCAGCATGCGGTTGCGCGTTGGCGAGTAGACGAGACACACGCGATCCACGGTGGGAAGGCCGTTGAGCGCCGACCAGCGTTTGCCGTCCCACCGCCAGCTCGCCGCGAGCGCTCCCGCATCGCACTCCCGCCCGCCCGCGAGCACGACCGAGCGCGTGGTGGGATCGTACGCGATGGACGCACCGATCCGCGGGCGTGGGCCGGCAGAGTCGACGATCGCCCATGTCGTGTCGTTCCAACTCCACATGCGACGATCGGTGCACGGCGCGCCGCCCCGTAGCAGTGTGCGATGGTGATCGAGGTCGAATGTCATCGTGGCGCCCGCTTGCGCGGGAGGCCCAGACAGCTGGAGCGGCGCCCAGTGCCCGGCGGCCTCGTGCCAGGCATCGCGAGTAGGTACTCCGGCACGATCGAGCCCCCCAAAGAGCAGCACACCACCGCTCGGATCGGTCGCCATTGCCTGGCCAGTGTGCGCGAAGGGTGCAGGCGACGCGACTGGAGTCCACGACTGCCCGTCCCACTCCCACGTGGTGTCGGCCGTGTTGCTGCCGAGCATCATCACGCGGTGCCTGTCCGCATCGTAGGCGAGTGTCGCACCCGTGATCGTGGGCGACGTCACGGGCGACGCAACCCACGACCCACTCGCACCGATGCCGTGGGCGCAGGCCGCGTTCGTCGCCGGCCGGATGCGCGCAATGAGACCGCTCTCTACTCCGAGGTAGAGAAATCCATCCAACCCCTGGCGCACCTCACGGATGCGCCAGCCGCGATCGCGCAGCAGTCGCTCCTCGCGCACGATACGCTGTCCGTTCAGCACGACCCGGTTCAGATGCCTGTAGGAGAGAGAGCCGAGGAAGATGCTGCCGCGCCACGGCGCGAAGTTCGCGCCGGAGTAAAACGTCATCCCGGTCGGCGCTATCGACGGAATGTAGAAGTACTTCGGCTGCTCCATGCCGGCGTGCCGTGTGATCCCCTCCCCAACGGGCTCGCCCGTGTACTCGATGCCATACGTGATCACCGGCCATCCGTAGTTCCGCCCGGGGCGAATGAGATTGATCTCGTCGCCTCCGCGCGGTCCGTGCTCGTGCTCCCACAGCAATCCCGTGCGCGGGTCGATCGCGAGGCCGTGCGGATTTCGATGACCGTACGACCAGATCTCCGGACGGGCGCCCGGCTTGCCGACGAACGGATTGTCTCGCGGAACGCTGCCGTCTTCGCGGAGCCGGAGAATCTTTCCCGCGTCGCTCGCCAGATCTTGTGCCAGGGCGGGCACATCGCGCTCGCCCACTCCGATGTAGAGATATCCGTGATCGAGAACCAGGCGCGCACCGAACTGATTGACGTTGTCGAGATACGGATGCACGGAGAGGAGCCGAGTGCGATCGACCACGCGATTTCCTTCCAGGCGCGCGCGCTCGATGACCGTGGCGTTGCCGCTGTCGGTGTGCTCGGAGTAGGCGTAGTACAGCGTGCCGTCGTGCGCGAAGTCCGGGTGCACGATCACGTCGAGGAGCCCGCCATCCACCTGGCCGACGACGGGCGGCATGCCTTTGATTTGTTCGATCGCCCCCGACTGGAGATCGACGAAGCTGAGTCGTCCTGACGGCCGCTCCGCGACCAGTGCTCGACCGCCCGGAAGAAACGCGAGCGAGACCGGCACGCTCAGCCCGCGTGCAACGACCTGCAGCTCGAAGCGCGCATCCGGTGTCTCGTAATTCCAGCAGCTGCCAACGGTATCGGGCGCAGGCTTCTGCGCGCGCAGCACGCCCGTAAGGACGAGTGCAAAGCCGATCGAAAGTGCCACGATGGCCGGGGCTCGCTCCGCTGCAGCGACAGTGACACGCACGACGCATCTCCGCTCGGGAAGCGCCTACACTCGCTCCGCAGCGCCTGGCGAACAACGAATTTGCGCCGAGCCGTGCGATTGCTGCGACGAACCGTCGTGGCCTTACAGTCTGGCCACCGGGATCACGCCGAGCGCCTCACCCAGCGTCCCAGCTCGCGGAAGCTCGGCCGCTTGCCGTACATGAGCATCCCCACGCGGTAGATCCGCGCCGCGAACCACGTGGCGACGATGCAGCCCGCGAGCATCCCCGCGAGCGTGCCCACCAGCTCGAGCGACGAGACCTGGATCATCGTCATGCGCAATGGCATGAGGATGGGCGCCGAGAACGGAAGCCACGACATGACCTTCGAGAACGAGCTCGTGGGGTCGAGCAGAATCGGCTGCACGAACACGATCGAGGCGATGAGCAGGAGCATCACCGGCATCGAGGCCTGCTGCACATCCTGCTCGTTCGACACCGTGGAGCCCATCGCGGCGAAGAGCGCGGCGTAGAAGATGAAGCCGAGCACGAAGAAGAGCAGCAGGAGCACCGCGACGCCGAAGCCAATGTGCGGCAACGGGATCTGCACGTTGGCGACATGGAAGCGCTCCAGGATCGCGCCCTTCGCCTTGTACACGAGTGCGCTCGAGCACGCCCAGATGACCATCTGCGTGAGCGACGCCGCACCGACGCCGATCACCTTTCCCGCGAGCAGCGTATCCGTCGATACGCTCGAGATCACCACCTCGGCCACGCGCGACGTCTTCTCCTCCATCACACCGCGCAAGATCTGCTGGCCGTAGATCACGAGCATCATGTAGAGGACGAACGCCAGCACGTACGAGAAGAGCGCGCTCGCGAGTCCACCCGCTTCGCGGCCGCGTTCGGACAGCCGCTCGGACTTCATGTCGAGGTTCACGTCCGTGAGCGCCTTGATCCGGGTGGGCTGCAGCCCCTCGTTCTCCAGGCGCTGCGCGAGAAGGCTGCGTTGCACGGCGCCTTCGATCTCCTTGACATCCACGAGTGCGGAGGCGTTGCGACCGGCGTACCGCTCGCTCCTGCCGGCGAGGGTAGCCGAGTCGAGCACGAGGTAGCCCATGAGCGGATCCTTCGCGCGCATCACTTCGTGCGTTGCGACGCTCTCCGCCTGCGCGAGCTCCGATGGCGGGACTGCGCGGACGATGGCCCGCGAGGGCTCCGAGGCCGAGATGCCGCCTGCGAGCTCGCTCGACACGCGGACACCGAGCTGCGTGCCAGTCGCGTCGAGGATCGCGACATGCGAAAGATCGGGCGACGGCCTGGTGCGGCTCGAGATGACCATCGGGACGATCACGATGATGCCGAAGAAGATGGGGCCGAGCGCGGTGATGAAGAGATACCACTTCGAGCGCACGCGCTCGAGATACTCGCGCTTGATGACGGCGAGGAGCTTACCCATGCCCGCTCATTCCCGGCTCGACGCCGGAGGCGCCTACCGTGTCGAGGAAGATGCGATGCAGCGACGGCTGCACGAGCTCGAACCGCTCGACGATCGCGCCCGCATCGATGAGCCTGCGGAGCAAGAGCTGGGGGCTCGCATTCGACGCGAGCTCGATATCCACGGTGCGATTGGAGTCATCGAGCGTTTTCACGAGCGCGCGGTCAGCGAAGATATCGTTGATGGCGGGTGAGCGATCCTGCCCAAGCGCGACGGCGATGTGCTGTCCGCCGTGCTCTGCCTTCACCGTGGCGATGGTCCCGTCGAGTACCTTCTGGCCGTTCGCGATGATGCAGAGCGCATCGCACAGGCGTTCGGCGTTCTCCATCAGGTGCGTGCTGAAGATGATGGTGCGTCCCTCGCGGCGAAGATCGACGACCGTGTCCTTGAGCGCTTGCGCGTTCATCGGGTCGAGACCGCTGAACGGCTCGTCCAGGATGATGAGGTCGGGCTCGTGCAGCAGCGCACCGATGAACTGCACTTTCTGCTGCATGCCGCGCGAGAGCTCCTCGACGCGGGCATTTCCCCAGTCCTTGTTGGCGCCCGTGAGCGACATGCGCTCGAGCCAACGCTCGATGCGCTCGTCCGCATCGCGGCCGCGTACGCCTTTGAGCTCGGCGAGAAATCTGAGCACGCGGCGCACGCGCATCTTCTTGTAGAGGCCGCGCTCCTCCGGGAGATAGCCGATGCGATTCCCATCGCGGCCGCGGATGCTCGACTGGCCGAAGATGTTGATCGTGCCCGCATCCGGCTCGATGATGTCGAGGATCATCCGGATCGTCGTCGTCTTGCCGGCACCGTTGGGGCCGAGCAGGCCGTAGACGGTTCCGCGCGGCACCTGAAGCGTGAGATCTCGTACAGCAACGTGCCCGTCGAACGATTTTCGAACCTGCTGAATGTCGATCGCTGGCTCTGCCAAGGAACGAGGCTCCCGGTGAGGAATTCGAGACGCAGTGAATGTACGCGGATGGGGGCGTGAATGTACGTGGATGGGGGCACACCCTTGCAAGGAGGCGCTTGCGGGAGCGTCGGCTACGGCTAGCTTGGCTCCATGCGAAAGGCGCACCGCGCGGCCAGCGTGATCGCCGCGTTCTGCGGCTCGATTTTCCTGTTGTTCCTGGTTGCGCCGATTGCCCGGCTGATCGGTGCCGGCGGAGTGGATGGCCTTCGCCATTTGACTACAGATGGTGAGCTGCGAAGCGCGCTTGCGCTCACGGCGATCACGGCGACGAGCGCCACGGCGCTGGCGATTCTCGGGGGAACGCCGCTGGCATATCTGCTCGAGCGCCGGCACTTTCGGGGACGCGCACTTTTGGCGGCGTTCATCGATCTCCCGTTGCTGATTCCGCATCCGGTCGCAGGCATCGCGCTCCTTCTGGTGCTCGGCCGGCAGTCGCTCGTCGGGGGTACGCTGCTCGATCTCGGCATCCGCGTGGTGGGCTCACCGCTCGGCATCGTGTGCGCGATGCTGTTCGTCTCCGCGCCGTTGTACGTGAGCGCCACGCGCGAGGCGTTCGCGCGTGTGGACACGCGATACGAGGCCGTTGCGCGCTCGCTCGGCGATCCCGCGTGGCGCGCGTTCCGGCGCGTGACGCTGCCGCTGTCGTCGCGAGGGCTGATCGCGGCAGGCGTGGTAGCGTGGGCACGTGCTGTGAGCGAGTTCGGCGCCATCGTGATCCTCACGTACAATCCGAAGGTCGCGAGCGTATTGAGCTACGACCGGTTCACGAGCTTCGGATTGGATGAGGCGCTGCCGGTGGCCGCAGTGCTCGCGCTCCTGGCCTTCCTGCCGCTTTTCGCGCTCCGTGCGCTGCGCCCATCGCGGAGTGGCGCGATGATGCTCCAGTGATCGATGTAGATGGATTGAGCGCACGAGTGGGCGAGTTCGAGCTGCGTGACGTGAGCTTCGTGGTGCCGGCGGGGAGGTACGGCGTCGTGATCGGCGCGGCAGGCTCGGGGAAGACGACGTTGCTCGAGACCATAGCGGGGATCATCCCCGTGCGCCGCGGCACCGTGAAGCTCGGCGGACGGGACATGACCGGCGTCGCGCCCGAGAAGCGCGACACCGGCATCGTGTACCAGCACGGATACCTGTTTCCTCATCTCTCGGTGCAGGAGAACGTTCGCTACGGAGCGACTGACATCGCGTTCGCCGATGCGATCGCCGCACGGATCGGTGCGAGCGAGCTGTATGCGCGCGAGGTGCGCGGACTTTCGGGTGGTGAGCGCCAGCTCGTCGCGATCGCGCGCGCGCTGGCGCCGAGGCCGCAGGTACTGCTGCTCGACGAGCCGTTCAGCGCGCTCGATCCGCGGCGCCGCACGCTCGTGCGGCGCACCGTCCGTGCGATCGCGCGGGCGCTTGGCATCACCGTGCTGCAGGTGACGCACGACTTCACCGAAGCCGGACTGCTCGGCGACGTCGCAATCCTGATCGATGGGGGACGCGTGCTGCAGCATGGCCCTCCCGAGCGATTGTTTCGCGAGCCGGCGTCGCCGTACATCGCGGAATTTCTTGGCGCGGAGAATGTGTTCGCGGGCGAGGTGCGCTATCTGGACGATGCGGCGCCGAATTTCCTGGGAGACGCGGAGGCGATGCTGACGGGCGGGCATCATGCGATCGAGTTTGTCTCGGGCGGGTTGACGCTCTTCACCATCGGCGATGCTCCGCCGGGCGCGGGGCACGCGGTGATTCGCGCGGAGGAGGTGCTCGTGTCGATTGTGCCGCAGTCGAGCTCCGCGCGGAATCAGTTCATGGGTGTGGTGAGCGAGATCGCGACGACGGGCGCGCTCACACGCGTGACCGTCGAGGTGTCGGACGGCGGGGGAGTCGTTGTCGCACCACGCGTACCAATCGTCGCCGCGCTGACGACGCGCTCGGCGCAGGAGCTCGCCCTGCGCGAGGGAAGTAAAGTGTGGGCGTCGTTCAAGGCGATGGCGGTGCATCTGTGTTGATCGACTGCACACTCCACCCATCGCGGGACGCAATCTAGTTACATCCGGTCCAGCTCGTCCTTCCCGATCGTCGGCGCCCACTGAATGAGCTCGTACTGCGCGAGTTCCCGCTGATAATACGGGTCCCCGTCGCGGATGCGGTCGAGTGAAGCGATAACGTCGTCATCGGGTACGCGGAGAATGAGCATGCCACCGTTGCGCGGATGCGCGGGGCCCGAGGCGACGAGCAGCCCTTTCTCCTTCAGTGAGCGGAGATAAGCGCGATGATCCTCGAGGGCAACGACGACTTCCTCGAGCGGGCGACGATAGCGAAGAATAGCGATGGCGTACATGGGCCAAATGTAACGCCGATCGTCAGGACCGAACCGCGTTCCCTCTCCTGAATGGCGCCTCGTACGGCATTGCTGCGGACACGCCGGCCCTCGCTTCGCCGAGTGGCCCGGGCATCTACAATCCGAGTACTCGCCTCACCACCGCGATAAGCGCCTCGAGCATCGTCAGCCCGCCCGCGGCCTTCGCGCGCCACGATGCGTTTGGCCCCAGCGCCACTATCGGAGCGGCGATAACGATTGCGACCACCGCAATTGCAATTACCGCCAGCGCGCACTCCTGCACGCGTGTCATCGGGTTGTTCATGGCGCCTCCAATGCGTGTGTTTGGCTCTCACACTAAAGACGCCGCACGGTTACATCGCTCGCGTTATCTCCACCCTCCCAGAATCGCCCCCATCACCACCAGCGCCACGGTGAGATAGCCGCCGTTCACGAACACGTACGACCACGGCTTCCTCTCAAAGATGGAGACGATGCCAATGCCCATCGTCACCCATCCGAATCCGGCGAGAAAGCCCGCGGTGGCGCCCCACGCGAGCGTCGTCTTCGAATCATTCAGGAACAGTGCGAGGTTCGCGGACATCACGAGCGTCAGCAGAAAGGCCGTGAGCATTGTCGCAGCGCCGGCCTTGTCCGGCTCGCCGGCGCGGAATGCATTCGCTCGTTGCCACACCCTGCCGAAGACGGGCGGCGAATACCACAGCGCGCCGAGCACGAAGGCGGCGACCGCCGCCACCAGAATCGCCCAGATGTTCGGCGTTTGCAGATTCATTTCTGCGACTCGCCCTTCTCGGCGAAATCGAGTGGCCCGCTCACAAATCGTTTGTGCAGCGCTGCAAGGAGCTGCGCGTTTCCCGCCGTGAGATACTCGTACGCGCGATCCCACTCGTCGCCGTCCTTCCATCCGGTCTGCGTGAGGCGCACAAGCGTCTCCTTGCCGCGATCCTCGAGCTCGAACTTCGCCGACGTGCGCTGCGCGCGTACCGTGGGGAACTGTTCGGGCGCCATTGCCGCAATCACGATCTGTTTCTTCGGTACGAAGCTCACGATGTTTCCGCCGGCCGAGCTGCTCCCGGCGAAGTGCACCATCCACTCGCCACCCGGGCGGAGGTCGACGACGGCGTTTGGAGCGAGCCACGTGCTCAGCCCCTCACTCGTCGAGAACGCCTTCCACACCTCGCTGCGCGCCGCGGGAACGGTGATCTCGATGCGCAGCATTTTTTCCTGCTGCCTGCGCTCCGCCGCCCCCGCCACTCGCGAACCTGCTGCGGTCGCCGCCACGAGCCCTGCCAGTATCCAGACTGATCGCATTGTCTGCCCTCTGTGACTTGGTTGATCGTTCAAGTAAATAATATTATATTGGTCTGTCAACACTTTTCTTCGGAACATGGCCCCAGCTCCCGCCGTCCCCACTCGCGATCGCCTCGTCAATTCCGCCCGCTATCTCTTCTGGGAGCGCGGTTACGCCGGCACAAGTATGGCGGACCTCCTCGAGCACGCCGAGGTCAACTCCGGCAGCTTCTACCACTTTTTCGAGAGCAAGGAAGCACTCCTGCGCGAAGTGCTCGCAGGCTACCTGTTCGCGCTCCGCCCCATGATCGTGGATCCGGCGTTCGCAAAGACCAACGATCCCGTTGAACGGATCTTTGCGATTCTCGAGGGCTACCGCGAGCGCATCCTCATCACCGATTCCAAATACGGCTGCCCGCTCGGCCGGCTCGCGCTCGAGATCGATCCGGAGAATCGCCCCGCGCACGCACTCATTGCCAAGAACTTCCAGGGTTGGATCGGCGCCGTTCGCGAGTGCATCGCCGAGCTCGCGCCTCGACTCCCGCGCGACACGGATTTCGATGCCCTCGCCACCTACGTCCTTGCGATCATGGAAGGCGGCGTGATGCTCTCGCGCTCGTACGGCTCCGTCGAGCCCTTCGATCGCACGGTGACGCAGCTCCGCCAGCACTTTCGGCTCTTGCTAGCGCCGAAGTCGACGCAAACGAATGCGGTGAAGACGCGAAGGAAGAAATCGGGCCGCTAGCGGCGGCGCTGCGCGCGCCATGGGAGATGATCAAAAGATCGCGATGAGCTGCGCGATGTAGACGTCCGATCGCCCCGGGCTCGGCTTGACGTCACGGCGCTCCCAGTCGAGCTGCAGTCGCAGCCATTCCGGCGATGAGAGGAGATTCACGCCGAACACGTTCCACGTCGAGTGTGTCGAAGCCGTCGTCGAGGAGGCGCCGGTGGTCGTGGTGCGCGTATCCCAGTAGCGATCGTACTTATACACCGGCTCAAGCCACGGGAAAATCTTGTACGCAGCAAGCGCGTATCCTCCGCCCGCGTCCAGGTACGCAGTACTGCTCGTCGGCCGCTTCCGATACAGCCCTTCGCCTTCGATGGTCAAGCCGCGCCACAGCATTCGGCCATCGTACCCCCAGGCGTGATCCGCACCCTCGTTCGCGATCTTCGCGGAGATCTCGAGGATCGGAATCGGCGTGATCGTGAGGCGCGTCATCAGCATTTGCCTCTTGTCGGGATTGCTCGTCGCATTCGGCCCTTCGCCGTTTACCACGGCCCCTGCAAGACTCGCGTAATGACCCCACCCCACTTGAGCCATCGCGCCTATGTCGCGCTTCTGCGAGAGGCGGTCGACTGCCTGCGACCGTTCTGCCGTCTTGAGTGTCGCGAACGATGTGAGATATTCAAGGCTATACGGCGTCTTGAACTGCCCGGCGACGATGGCGGGATGCAATTGCGTGAGTGCCGACCCCGGCGTGCCCCACGCAGCTGGCGCCACGAGCTGAACGTATGCATCGGTGAGTGTGAACCCTGCGACCGTGCTGTCCGAGCGAAGTTTTCCCGTCTGTGCGCCCGACAAGTCGCCCTGGATTTTGATGCCGAAGAATGGCTTCGGGCCGACTTGAACGGTGAGCCGGCCCCGATTGAGCAGGAAGCCCGTTGCTCCGTCGGTGTGCGTCATTCGCACCGAGACATATCCCGACAGCGCAGGCGAGGGCGGAAAAAACCGCATGTTGATGACGGGGGACGGTGTGAGCAAATACACCGGGCTGGTGGCCGCCGCCGGATGCGCCGCATGCGTCGTGTCCTGCGCCAATGCTCGAGCACTCGAGCAACTTGCTGAGACGGCGATGGCAGCCGTGATCGACGCACACAGGCGCCGCTTGCGTTTTTGGCGCTCCACTCTGAGGGTCGCGATCAATAGGTAGCTCCAAGCCGGAGGAAAAAGTCGTGAAGCGACGCAGGATGCTACGCTGCCTCCTGCCGATATGCAACACGCTGCCTATCGAGAACTCACGTTATCTCCATGTGACTGGCATTCGCATTGCCACCTTTCCTCTTCTTCCAGATCACCACTACGCGTTCCAACCGCCGGTGCATCGATGCCGGGTCCGCTCGAAAAACACGGCGATGTCAGCGGTCTCGAATCGCCGCCCAGCGAGGCCGGCTGATGCGACGCATTCTCGATCGCACGGTACCCGTACGCCGCCGCGCCGGCATCGTCATCGGCATCGGGCTCGGCGGCTTCGCGGACGGGATTCTGTTTCATCAGATCGAGCGCTGGCACGACATGGGATCGTCAGTGCTGCGACCGACCACCGTGATGGCGGTGGGGCAGAACATGATGTGGTACGGACTCTTTGACGCCGCGATGTGGATGCTCACGCTCGCCGGAGTCATCATGCTGCGATCGGACGCAGCCCGCGGCCAGGGAGTTCCGAGCGCGCGCATGTTCACGGGGCAGCTCATCACGGGATGGGGGCTTTTCAATCTGCTCGAGGGGGTCATCGCTCATCACACTGCGAGTCTGCCTCATGTGAAGAACGCGCCCATTCACATCTCGATCCTCGCCTCGCTCTTCCTGCTCGTTGCCGGACTCGGCTTGATCGCAATCGGACTAGTAATCACGCGACGCGAGCCGACGCGCGCGCCAGCGCGGGCGCTCTAGGCTTTGAGGAGCCTTCGAGCGGCATTGTCGCTCGCTTCGACGATCGCGCGATGCCACTCGTGGTAGACCTCGATGAGCCGCCTTGCGAGCGGTGTCAGTTTCGCGCTGCCGTGCTCGGCGCCGCCGCGTGAGATATCCAGGATTGGCGCGCCGAGGATGCGCTCCATGTGCCGAATGCGGTTGATGCACGTGCGATAGCTCATGTCACACTGGTCGCACGCGCCGCGAATCGTCCCCGCGACGCCAACCGCTTCGAGCAGACGAATGTAGCGCGGACCGATGAAGAATTCGCCATCGCACGTGAGCCAGCCTTTGAGGCGCGTTTGCACGCGACCGTCGAGCAACGTGGGTGACCCTCCACCGGCGGCGCCGCCCTCCCTATCTGATTTACTGGAACGCGAAGTCATACGGAGAGCGCTATGGGACTTTCGGGCGACCGATGTCGGCATAACTTCAAGCTGCATTCCGTTCGCGAGGAACGGAAGCGCACACACCGATGCGGAGATCAACCCCGTGTTCATTCGACGCCGGATCCACTCGCTCCGCCCAGCGATCCTTACTGCAACGGTCGTGGTGACGCTCGGCTCTTGCGCGAAGAAGGAAATAGCGCCCGCTGATGACGTAATCGTCGTCTTCAACGCGGGCAGCCTCGCGCGCCCGTTCCGCGCCGCGCTCGATTCGTTCACGGCGGGCACCAAGATCCGCGTCGAGCAAGAGAACGCGGGAAGCGTCGAGACCGCTCGCAAGCTCACGGATTTGCACCGCATTCCCGATCTCGTCGGGTCCGCCGACTACCAGGTATTTCCGAAGTACCTCATTCCGTCGCAGACGAGCTGGTACGCCCGCTTTGCACGCAACCGCATGGTCCTCATGTACACGCCGAAGTCAAAGTCGGCTGCGACCATCGACTCGGTGAACTGGTACAAGGTGCTCGAGGAGAAGGGAGTGCAGACGGGACGCTCCGACCCCGCGCTCGACCCGAACGGTTATCGATCGCTCATCGTCATGCGGCTCGCGGAGCGGTACTACAAGCAGCCCGGACTCGCCGACCGCCTCGTCGCAAACTCTGCCGCGCACGTGGTCCGCCCGAAAGAGGTTGACCTGATGGGGCTGCTGCAGGCGGGCGAGATCGACTATGCGTGGTCGTACGAGTCGGTGGCGCAGGCGGCGAAGCTCCCCTACGTCACGCTGCCGCGCGCGATCGACCTGAGCGACCCCGCTGCCTCGGACCAGTACGCGCGCGCTACGGTGCGCATACCGGGGAACTCGATGAAGGACACCGTCGAACTGAAGGGAGAACCGATCCTCTACGGCTTTTCCGTGCCGCGCTCGGCTCCGCACAAAGCGCTTGGCGAGAAGTTCGCCGCGTTCCTGCTCTCACCGGCTGGCAAACGCATCCTCGCGCGCGAGCATCTCGACGCGCTGCCCGTCCCGATATTCGTGGGCGACTCGGTTCCGACGATCCTCACCGAGCATTAATGCGCGCCACGCACAGCGGTAAAACAAATCATCCATACGCTGCCGTATCTGCGTGCGCGAACGCAATGCGAGGGCGCAGAATCAGATTGCGGAAGAATTGCGAGTCGGCGATCCGGGGTGAAGAGGTGACTTGAGGTGCCAAGCAAAACGCCGACGCCATCGTGCAGAGCAGCGCGAGCGCCAGCGAGGCGGCCGATAGTCGCGGCCCAAACTACGCATGGCCAACTGGGGCAGCGCCAGTGAAGCGCTCGAGCGTCGCGCGCTCGAGCTCCTTGCGCACGGCCTCCACCTCGATCGTCTCGAGCACGTCCGCCGCGAACGCGTACGTGAGCAAGCGCGTGGCCGCGTCGGCGCTCACGCCGCGGCTCTTCATGTAGAAGAGCGCCATCTCGTCGAGCCGGCCCACCGTTGCACCGTGCGTGCAGCGCACGTCGTCCGCGTAGATCTCGAGCTGTGGCTTCGTGTCTATTCGCGCACGCTCGGAGAGCAGCAGGTTGTTGTTGGTCTGCTTCCCGTCGGTCTTCTGCGCGATCGGATAGACGTACACCTTACCGTTGAACACGCCGTGCGCGGAGCCGCTCAGAATTCCCTTGTAGATCTCGCGGCTGAAGCAGTTGGGCTGCGCGTGCACGATGTTGGTCTGGTGATCCACATGCTGCTCGTCGTCCGCCATGTACAGGCCGTTGAGCGTAGCGCCCGAGCCCTCGCCATCGAGGTTCGTGTAGATGTTCGTTCGCGAGAGCGCGGCGCCGGTCGCGAAGGAGAACGACACGTAGTGACTGTCGCGCGCCTGCTGCACGTCGATCGTGTGCACGTGAAACGCGCGCTGGCTCTCGCGCTGCATCTTGTAGTGCGTGAGCGTCGCGCCCGCGTCCACCTTCACTTCGGTGACCGCGTTCGTGAAGTAGTGGCTGTCGCCCAGCGAGACGTAGCTCTCGATGACGGTCGCCTTCGAGTGGCGGCCGGCGACGATGAGATTGCGGAGATGCGCCACGCCCTTCGCCGCATTCGGATCGGACAGGAAGATCACGTGCAGCGGAATAGGCGCCTCCGTGTCCGGCGCGATGTGAATCACGGCGCCGTCGGACATGAACGCGGCATTGAGCGCGCTGAACGATCTCCCATCGAGCGGCGAGAGCTTGCCGAGCCATGGCTCGACGATCGCAGGGTCGTTGCGCAGCGTGCTCGAGAGATCGGTGGCGCGAACTCCCTTGGCGAGTGCACCGGGCGTTGAGAGAGCGGCGTCGTAGCGACCGTTCACGAAGACGAGCAGCGGCCAGTCGTTCTGCGAGAAGGTGAACGGCTGCAGCGCGCTCCGCTCAACCTGCCCCGATGAGCCGCGCAACGGACTGAATACCGACTCGGAGATCGGAGCGACGCTCGTGAAGTGCCAATCCTCGTTGCGCGGCGTGGGGAAGCCGAGCTCCGCGAACTTCTCGATGCCCGCGCGGCGCGTCTCGCGCAGCCACGCCGGCTCCGCGCTCGCCCCGTTGCGCGAGAGCTCCTTGAACTCGTCCACGTACGCAGCGGTCACGCCACCGCTCCCTGCGGCTCGACGAGCCAGTCGTAGCCCTTGGCTTCGAGCTCGAGCGCGAGGCTCTTGTCGCCGGACTTCACGATGCGCCCGTGCGCGAGCACGTGCACGAAGTCGGGGACGATATAGTTGAGCAGCCGCTGGTAGTGCGTGACGACGACCGTCGCATTGTCGGGACGCTTGAGCGCGTTCACGCCGTTCGCGACGATGCGGAGCGCGTCGATGTCGAGCCCGGAGTCGGTCTCGTCGAGCAGCGCGAGCTTCGGCTCGAGCACCGCCATCTGCAGGATCTCGTTGCGCTTCTTCTCGCCACCGGAGAAGCCCATGTTCACGGAGCGGCTGAGCATCTCGACGTCCATGTCGACGAGCTCGAGCTTCTTCTCCATGTAGTCGAGGAAATCGAGCGGGT
>JBDTXN010000034.1:0-23329 GCA_040006175.1 Gemmatimonadota bacterium
TCGCGGCGATCTTCAGCACGAATCTCGACGAGTTCTACATGGTGCGCGTCGCGGGACTGCGTCGTCAGCTCGCGGCAAACGTTACGGTCACTGCCCCCGATGGACTCTCGCCGCAGGAGCAGCTCGACTCGATCTCCGCACGTGTGCGCGAGCTGCTCGCGAAGCAGCAGCGGCTGGTGCACGAACAGCTCCTTCCGGCGCTCGCCGATCGCGGCGTTCGCCTCGTGCCGCTCGAGGAGCTGACGTCGGAAGAGTGGGTGCGCCTCGACGATTACTTCGAGAAGCAGGTCTATCCGGTTCTGACGCCGCTCGCCGTGGATCCCGGTCACCCGTTCCCCTACATCTCGAATCTCTCGCTGTCACTCGCGGTCGAGATTCGCGATCCGGTGACGCTCGAGGACCACTTCGCGCGCGTGAAGGTGCCGCGCAGTCTCCCGCGCTGGGTGAAGTTCGGTCGCACGAATCAGTTCATCGCGCTCGAGCAGCTCATCGGCATCAATCTGCGCGCGCTCTTTCCCGGGATGGAGATTCTGAACTGGTATGCATTCAGGATCACCCGCAACTCGGACATCGAGCTGCTGCAATCGGAAGAGCCGGACGATCTGCTCGCCACGATCGAAGAGCAGGTGTTCCTGCGCAGGTTCGGCGAGGTGGTGCGACTCGAGGTGCAGACGGGCACGCCGCCGTCGATGCGCACGCTGCTCCTCGACGAGCTCCGCGACGATCGTCTGCCGCCCAACGCGACGCTCACCGAGGCGGACGTGCACGAGATGGGTTCGCTCCTGGAGCTCGGCGATCTCCGCGAGCTGGCGCAGCTCGAAATTCCCGAGCTGCGCGATCCTCCGCTGGTGCCCAGCACACCGCCGCGGCTGCGCGGCGTGAATGGCGGGATGTTCGATGTCATCCGGCAGGGCGATGTGCTCGTGCACCACCCGTTCGACTCGTTCCAGACCACAGTGGAGCAGTTCATCGAGCGTGCGGCCGAAGACGATGACGTGCTGGCGATCAAGCTGACTCTCTATCGCACGTCGGGTGACACGCCGATCGTTCGCGCACTCACCGAGGCGGCCGAGAGCGGAAAGCAGGTGGTGGTGCTCGTCGAGCTCAAGGCGCGTTTCGACGAGGCGAACAACATCACGTGGGCGCGGCAGCTCGAAAGTGCAGGCGTGCATGTCGTGTACGGGATGTTGGACCTCAAAACGCACACGAAGACGTGTCTCGTGGTGCGGCGTGAGGCGGACGGCATCCGACGCTACGTGCATGTGGGCACAGGCAACTACAACTCGAAGACCGCGCGGCAGTACACGGACCTCGGGCTCTTCACCTGCAATCCGGAGATCGGCGCCGATCTGAGTGACCTGTTCAACTTTCTCACGGGCTTCTCTCGGCAGCGGCACTATCGCAAGCTCATCATCGCGCCTGGCGACATGCGCGAGCGCTTCCTCGCGTTGATCGATCGCGAGACCGCGCACGCGCGCGAGGGGCGGCCTGCGCGCATGGTGGCGAAGATGAACGCGCTCGCGGATCCGGCGATGGTCGCAGCGCTCTACGGCGCGTCACAGGCGGGCGTCGAGATCGATCTCATCGTGCGCGGCATCTGCTGTCTGCGCCCCGGCATCGAAGGGGTGAGCGAGACCATTCGTGTCACCAGCATCGTAGGCCGCTTTCTCGAGCACTCGCGTCTCTGGTACTTTCTCAACGACGGCGATGAGGAGTTCTACCTGGGCTCCGCCGACTGGATGCCGCGCAACTTCGAGCGTCGGGTCGAGGCAGTGACGCCGGTGGAGGACAAGACGCTGCACGCCCCCCTCCGCACACTTCTGGGGACGTATCTGCGCGACAACCGGAACGCGTGGGTGCTGAATCCCGATGGGAGCTACGTGCAGCTCGCCGCGAACGACGAGCCGGAGCTCACGACGCAGCAGGTCGCGGTGACCTCTACGTGGGGGACCGTACCGCTCGATCCGTGATCGCGGCGACGGTCTGCGCCGCGCGCGAGCCCACGATCTCGACCGGTAGTCCCGCGACCTTTTCGAGCAACTGCTTTTTCCGGCCAGCGCCCCACACCTCGAGTCGCATGGGCTGATGCACGTTGCGCGCAATCGGCGTGATGCGAATGCGATCGTGCATCCACCGCACCTTCAGGCGATCCACGGCGGAGATATGTCCGCGGTCGAGCCCGTCCGCCAGACGAAGGATGGCCGAAAGACGCTTCACCTGCTGGCGCTCGGGCCTGGCGAGCGATCCGTAGCTCGGGTGCTGCTTCGACGGCGGCGCGCCGCGATGATAGCGCGCGACGTTCGCCACTACGAGCTGCTCCATGGGCGACATCCCGAGCAGCTCCGCGTGTGTGATCAGGTAGTACGAATGCTTGTGGTGCTTGTCGTAGCTGATGTGGTAACCGATATCGTGAAGCGTCGCCGCCGCCGCGAGCAGATCGCGCTCGCCGGGGCGTGCTCCGAGCCGAGAGCCAACCGCATCGAAGAGCTGCAGTGCGAGCTTCTGCACGTGCATCGAGTGGCGCTCCTCGAAGTGGCACGCCTCGGCGAGCCTGCGAACGGACCGCTCGCGCGCTTCGCCCGGGCTCGCAACTGTTGGCAGTACCTTCGCCGTCTCGAGCAACAGACCTTCGCGAATGCCGTATGCGGACACCACGAGGCTCGGTGAATCGAGACGCGCCATCACCTCGGCGATCACCGCCAGGCCGGCGACGATGATGTCCGAGCGGCCGGCGTTGAGTCCCGCGACCGTGAGCCGCTCGGTGGGCGTCATGTCCTGCAGACTGTCCAGGATGTGCTCGAGATCCACACGCGGCACGTGCGTGCCGTGCACGCTCTGCGCGGGGCGAATGCCCTGCCGTGCGAGCGACATGCCGGCGAGGTTCGTGAACGTCCCGCCCGAGCCGATCACCTGCGCGTTTCGCCACTCGCGCGCGGGGAGATGGCGCTCCAGCTCGTGACGCACCTCGCGGCGAAGCTTCTTGACTGCGCCGCGCGTGATCTTTTTCGGGAAATGCCGCTCCGTCATGCGGAGCGCACCGAAGGGAAGCGAGACGAGGCGATCGATGAGCCCCGCGGCACTGAGCGCGAGCTCGAGCGATCCGCCGCCGATGTCGACGACCGCTGCGCGACCCGACCCAAGATCGAAATGGGCGAGGGCGCTGCGAAAGCCGAGGAGCGCCTCGTCCGTGCCTTCGAGAACGCGGAACTGGAGCTTCCCGGCTCTGCGCACCATGTCCGCGAACTGGCGCGCGTTCGACGCGTCGCGCACGGCGCTCGTGGCCACCGCCTCGATGCGCGTCGCACCGAGCTGTCGCGCGAGCGTCGCCATCCGCGCGATGGATTCGGTGGCCCGCTGCATCGCGGAATCGGCGAGAGCGCCGCGCTCGTCCATCCCCGCGCCGAGCCGCGGCGCGGACTTCATTTCATCGACGACCTTGATGTGGCCGTCCGTGGACACGTCCGCCACGATCGCGCGGATCGAGTTCGATCCAATATCGATGGCGGCCACGCGGTCCGTGCCGCTCGTTGGCTCAGGCCGTTGCTGCGACAGGTCGGTCCTCCAGCCGGTGCTTGATCGTCTTTCCCTCCGCCAGATAGACGGCATCCTCCGCGATGTTCGTCGCGAGATCCGCGACGCGCTCGAGGTTGCGGCTCACGAGGAACAGCTCGAGGGCCGCCGAGATGGTGGTCGGATCCTCGAGCATGTGCGTGAGCAGAATGCGAAACAGTGAATCGTGCAGTGCATCCACCTGATCGTCGCGACGGCACACGTCCCGTCCGAGCACGCCATCCGCGCGCACGAAGGCGTCGAGCGAGTCGCCAAGCATGAGGCGCGCTCGGCGAGCCATGTCCTCCACTTCCGGGTCGGGTGTGATGTTGGACTTCATCTCCACCAGTCGCTGCGTGGACTGCGCGATGTTCACCGCGTGGTCGCCCACGCGCTCGAGATCGCTCGAGATCTTGATCGCACTGATGATGAAGCGCAGGTCGCGCGCCATCGGCTGCTGCAGCGCGAGCAGCGACACGGCAAGCCCTTCGACCTCCACCTCGAGCAAGTCGAGCTCGGCGTCGCCCTCGATCACCGCATCTGCCTTGCCGGCATCGCGGTGCAACAAGGCCTCCACGGAGAGATCTACGAGCGCTTCGGCGCGCTCGGACATGTCGAGCAGCCGTTGTTTCAGCTGATCGAGCTGCTCGTGGAAGTGTCGAAATCCAGTGCTGTCAGCGGGGCTCATCCGAATCTCCCTGTCACGTAGGCTTCCGTCCGCGGCTCGCGAGGACTGGTGAAGAGACGATCCGTCGCGTTCACTTCCACAAGGCGGCCCAGGTAGAAGAAAGCAGTGAATTCGGACACGCGAGCCGCTTGCTGCATGTTGTGGGTAACGATCACGATCGTCAACTCCCGCTTGAGCTCATAGAGCAGCTCTTCCACTTTCTGTGTCGCGATCGGGTCGAGTGCGCTTGCAGGCTCATCGAGCAAGAGCACCTCGGGATCGTTCGCGAGCGCGCGCGCGATGCACAGCCTCTGCTGCTGCCCGCCTGAAAGTCCGAGTGCGCTCTGCCGCAGACGGTCCTTCACTTCGTCCCAGAGCGCGGCGCGGCGGAGCGACGTCTCCACCACGTCATCGAGCGCGGCGCGGGATGTGGTACCGTTGATACGCGGGCCGAAGGCGACGTTGTCGTAGATCGACTTGGGGAAGGGATTCCAGCGCTGGAAGACCATGCCGACACGCTGGCGCAGTGCGACGATGTCGGCATCGGGCGAGTAGATGTCCTGGTCATCGAGCAGAATCGCACCGGTGTGTCGCGCTCCGGGGATCAGCGCATTGAGCCGGTTGATCGAGCGCAGCAGCGTCGACTTCCCACAGCCCGAGGGTCCGATGAAGGCCGTCACCGAGCGCGCAGGAATCGTGAGGTTCACATCGAAGAGCGCCTGCTTCTCTCCGTAGTAGAAGGAGAAGTCGCGCGCGACGATCGTTCCCGGATGCGAGAAGTCCGCGACCGGGAGAATCGCCGGCGGGCGCTCGAGCGTCGCGTTCGCGTCGCTCATCCGAAGCGACCCGTGATGTAGGCCTCTGTACGATGATCCTCGGGCGTCGTGAAGAGGGCGTTCGTCGGCTTCATCTCGACGAGCTCACCATTCAGGAAGAACGCGGTGGAATCCGAGACGCGCGCGGCCTGCTGCATGTTGTGCGTCACGATGACGATCGTCATGTCGGTCCGCAGCTCGTACACGAGCTCCTCGATCGCCTGCGTGCTGAGCGGATCGAGCGAGGCCGTCGGCTCATCGAGCAGGAGCACCGTGGGCTCGGTCGCGAGCGCACGCGCGATGCAGAGGCGCTGCTGCTGACCGCCGGAAAGGCCGATCGCGCTCGTGGAGAGCCGATCCTTCACCTCGTTCCAGAGCGCGGCGCGCACGAGCGCCTTCTCGACGATCTCGTCGGTTTGCGCGCGATTCGGGCGCGCAGCGTCGAGCACGCGAAGACCCGCGGCGACGTTGTCGCGGATCGACATCGTGGGGAAGGGAGTCGGGCGCTGGAAGACCATTCCGATATGCTTGCGCACCGCGATCGCGTTGACGCCGCGAGCGTAGATGTCGCGCCCGTCGAGCTCGACCTCGCCCTCCACGCGCGCCGTGGGCACCGTTTCGTGCATTCGGTTGAGGCACCGCAGGAACGTCGACTTGCCGCATCCCGAGGGGCCGATGATCGCCGTGACCTGGCGATCCGCGATATGCATCGCCACGCCTTTCACGGCGTGCACGCTGCCAAAGTATGCGTCGAGCGAACCTACGCGCATGCGCGGCTTGGATTCCGGTTTCGCGACTGCAGGTCGCATCATCAGCGACACGTCGTCCTGCATATTCGAGCGCTCAGTCGCCGCCCCCGGTCGCAAAGCGGGCGCGCGTTGCGAAACGCGCGATGAGGCTAATGATGAAGATGAGCGCAATAAGGACGAGCGCTCCGGCCCAGGCGAGGGAATGCCAAGCGTCATAGGGGCTGATCGCGTAAGAGAAGACCTGCAAGGGAAGTGCGGCGATGGGCTGCTTGAGAGAGGTCGACCAGAACAGATTGCCGAAGGCAGTGAAGAGCAGTGGTGCAGTCTCTCCCGCGATGCGCGCGATGGCGACCAGCGCGCCAGTGACGATGCCGGCGCTCGCGGTGCGGAGCACCACGGCCAGCGACGTTCGCCAGCGCGAGTAGCCGAGGGCGAGCGCAGCCTCGCGCAGCGAGACGGGAACGATCCCGACCATCTCCTCCGTCGTGCGCGCGACCATCGGGATCATCATCGCGCCGAGCGCCACGCCGCCGGCGAGCGCGGAGAAGTGTCCGAATGGGCGCACGAGAAACTGCCACGCGAAAATACCCATGACGATCGACGGAAGCCCGTTCAGCACATCCGAGAGAAAGCGCACACCGTTCGCCAGCTTCGTCCCCTTCTGCTCGGCCAGATACAGCCCCGCGCCCACACCTACGGGAAGGCCAAAGGCGCTTGCGAGGCCGATGAGGATGAGCGTGCCGACGATCGCGTTGGCGAGTCCGCCACCCGCTTCGCCAACTGGCTTCGGCATTTGCGTGAAGAAGTCCCACGAGAGCGAGCTGACGCCGAGCTTCAGCAGATGCGCGAAGATGAAGACGAGCGGCAGCACCGCCAGCACGGCGGCGGTGACGAGCACCGCGAGCATGAACCCGCTCACAATGCGTCTGCGCTTGAGCGTGCGTACGGTGCGCTCGCTGAAGGCGCGCTGGCGAAGCGTCGGGCGCAGCGGCGGTGCCATTGGAGGCGTGGCCGCGCTCATGCCGCTCGCCCGCTGGTGTTGCGGGACACCTGCCACACGAGCCAGCGCGCAATCGCGTTCACGATGAGCGTGATCACGAAGAGCACGAACGCCACGGCCATCAGCGCCGAGAGATGCGCGTCGCTCGAGGCTTCGCTGAACTCGTTCGCGAGCAGCGACGCCATTGTGTATCCGGGCGCGAAGAGCGATGCGGCGATCTCTGGTCGGTTGCCGATGAGCATCGTCACGGCCATCGTCTCGCCGAGCGCGCGACCGAGGCCCAGGATCACGCCCCCGACGATGCCGGACCGCGCGTAGGGGAGCACCGCACCGCCAATGGCTTCCCACCTGGTGGCTCCGAGCGCGAGCGCTGCCTCACGCTGCGAGCGCGGCACCGCGAGCAGCACCTCGCGCGACACGGACGCGATGTAGGGAAGCACCATGATCGCGAGAATGATCCCGGCCGCGAGCATGCTCGGTCCGTATGCGGGTCCGGTGAAGAGCCCTGTCTTGTCGAGGTGCAGCGTGTCGCGCAGGAATGGCATCACGGGATCGCGCAGGACGGGGAGGAGCACGAAAATCCCCCACAGTCCGTAGACGACGCTCGGAATCGCCGCCAGCAGGTCGACGAGAAATCCCACGGGCTGCCTCAACCAGCGAGGGGCAAGCTCGGACAGGAAGAGCGACACGCCGATGGCGAGCGGCGTTGCGAGCAGCAGGGCAATGATCGACGACACGATCGTGCCGTAGATGGCGGGCGCGGCGCCGAACGATCCCTTGACTGGATCCCATTCGCTGGAGGTGAGAAATCCGAAGCCGAACTTGTGCAGTGTCGGCCATCCCGCCACGCCGATCTCCCATGCAATGGCCAGGAGCAGCAGTGGAACGCAGAGCGCGAAGAAGGTGATAGCGCCGGAGTAGACGCGATCGCCGATCGCGGCGCCGTGGATGCGCAGCGTCGCGCCGTCGCCCTCGCGAGCTTCGACGACGGCACGTGCATCCGGAACGGTCACTGCGCGGTGCCCGCGGAGATCGAGTCGATGCGGGCAGTGAGCGTGGTGACGATCGCCTGCGGCAGCGGCGCGTAGTCGAGCGAGGCCGCGCTCGTTTCGCCGTTCGTCAGATACCATCGCAGGAAATCCGTGAGCTGCTTCTGCTTCTTCGCGCTCGACACGGTCTTGGGGATCAGCAGCCATGTGAACGAAGTGATCGGATACGCTCCCTTGCCCGGCGCGTTCACGATCGAAATCCGGTAATCGGTATTCGCGGGCAGCTTGGAGCTGATTCCCGCGGCAGCGGCCGTTGCGGATTCGATCGAGGGCTCGACGTACTCGCCGGCCTGGTTCGCGATCGCAGCCGTGGCGAGATGGTTCTGCTTCGCGTACGCCAGCTCGGTGTAGCCGATCGCGCCCTCGGTCTGCTTCACCTGTCCTGCAACGCCTTCATTGCCCTTGGCACCGATGCCGACGGGCCACGACAGCTCCTTCCCCTTCCCGGGAGCTGCCTTCCACGCGCTGCTCACCGCGCTCAGATAGTCGGAGAAGATGTACGTGGTGCCGCTGCCGTCGGAGCGATGCACCACGAGGATGTCCTTGGCGGGGAGCTTCACGCCCGGATTGAGCGCCGCGATGCGTGAATCGCCCCACTTCGTGATCTTGCCCGCGAAGATCGCGGCAATGGCATCGCCGTTGAGCTTGAGCGGTGCCGTCAGCCCCGGAAGGTTGTACGTGATGACCACGGCGCCGAGCACCGTCGGGAAGTGCAGGATCGGCCCCTTTGCCTTCGCGAGCTCTGCGTCGGTCATCGGTGCATCGGAGGCACCGAAATCCACAGTGCCTTCGGTGAGCTGACGAATACCTCCGCCGGATCCGATCGACTGGTAGTTGATCTTCACGCCGGACGACGAGGCGTAGTCGCCGAACCATTTGCTGTAGATCGGATATGGAAAGGTTGCGCCGGCGCCGGTGAGATCCGCCCCGCTGGTGGTGGACTTGGCCGCACTCGAGTCGGCTCCCGCCTTCCTGTCGCCGCCACATGCGAGGGCTGCGGCAAGTGGAATCGCGAGGAGAATTCGTGGGTTCACGCGTACGCTCCGGGTGGACGGGAATGGTCGCACATCGAAAGATGCCGGCCCGTATTCACAGAATGAGGCCGGGCCTGTAACAGCATCGTCACAGGCCCGGCCCGAAGTTCCAGCGCCGTGCGGGATCGGATTAGAAAACGAGATTCCAGTGCAGGAAGACCGAGGAGGCTTTGGCGCCCGACAGCCCGTTCTTCGGGGTCGTCTGCTGATAGTCCAGCGCCAGGGCCGTCTTGCGCGTAGGCTCCCAGAAAATGCCGGCGACAATGAACTGGGCGTAGCCGTCCACGTCCTTGTTCGGCTTCCAGTGGTCGTAACGGGCTACGAGGCCGAACGACTGCTTCGCATCCGGCTGTGAGAACTCGAGTGGGCGCACCACGACGAAGCCGTCGAACAGCTGTCCCTTGGTTTCGACGATCTGGTCCAGCGTCGCATCCGTCGGGTTGTTGTCCACTCCATCCTTACGCTCGGCGTAGTCCGCGCCGAAGGTGAGGCGACGATCCTTGTTGCCGACGAAGACGCCGTAACGGTCCTTCTTCAGACGCTCGGTGATCGGGTTCGCCGGATCGTTGAGGAATGCGCTCGTATTGCCGCCATACGAATACCACGGGGAGATCGTGAACGTCTTGAGGATCGACGTCGATGTCGCGAGCGGCGTTATGGAGAGACGAGCCTGAAAATCCTTGTACTTGTTGCTCTCGGGATTGTCGTAACCGGTACCGTTTACGACATCCGCGTAAATCTCACCGATCTTGTTCGGCAGCGTGATCTGGGTGGCGACACCGAGATCCGCCGAGGAGAAGAAGCCGTTCTTCTCGAGTCCGACCTGCGCGAGGTAGCGCGGCCAGAAGTTCTCTTCGTGATCGACGACGACCGTGTGCAGCACGCCCAGTCGTGCGAATGCCGAGGCACCGTTCGCGTTCGGCTTCAGGTAGTCGTACTGGAGGTATGCATACTTCAGACGGATGAACCAGCCCTTGTATGAGTCCGTTCCGCCGCCCTGCTTGATGTCCGTCGTGACGCGATAGCCGACGCGATCACCGAGCGGCCCCTTGAACGTCAGGTAGGCACGCCCGATGTCGAACTTGTTCGGGTGCGAGCCACCGTTCGCCGCCTTCGCGGCGTCGTCGGTCTGATACTGGAAGTCGCCGAAGACCCAGGCGGAGAAGTCGAGGCCGGGGGTGGCGGGCTTCATCGTGGTCGGTGCGGGCTTCGGATGATCGGGCGACTTGGCGGTATCCGCCTTCATCGTGTCGGGCGCCATATTCTGCGCACGCGCGGCAAGCGGTGCCGCCACGAGCGCAACTGCAGCGAGCGTTGCCCAGAACGAATTGGTACGGGTCATTCGAGTCTCAGAGGTTGATGTGGGGGAGCACGCGAGCGGTGAGAGGGCGAGCTGCCATTTCACCGTTCGGTGCGTATCGATCAGCGTGAGGCCATCTGGATCTCGTTCAGCCGCTTCTCGAGCTGTGCGATCATGTTCTCCGGCAGCGGCGCGTAGTCGAGCGACGCGGCGCTCTTCTCACCCTGGCGCAGATACCAGTGGAGGAAGTCGACGAGCTTCTTGCCCTTCGCCGCATCCGGCTGCGTCTTGTACACGAGTAGCCAGGTGAACGAGGAGATCGGGTAGGCACCCTTGCCCTGGGCGTTCACGATCGAGATGCGGTAATCGGTGTTCGCCGGGAGCTTCGCGGCGGCGCCCGCGGCCGCCTTCGTCACGGACTCAATCGTCGGCGCGACGTACTCACCATCGGCGTTCTGCAGCTCGGCGTACGGCAGCGAATTCTGCTTCGCATACGCCAGCTCGACGTAGCCGATCGCGCCCGGCGTCTGCTTCACCTGTCCTGCAACGCCCTCGTTACCCTTGCCACCAAGTCCGACGGGCCACGCGAGCTCCTTACCCTTGCCGGGCGCCTGTGCCCACGAGGGGCTGACGTTCGAGAGGTAGTCGGAGAAGATATACGTCGTGCCGCTGCCGTCCGAGCGGTGCACCACGAGAATGTCGCTGGCGGGAAGCTTGAGCCCCTTGTTGAGCGACGCGATCTTGTCGTCGTTCCACTTGGTGATTTTGCCCGCGAAGATGTCCGCGATCACCGGGCCCGTGAGCTTGATGGACTTGTCGACGCCCGGGATGTTGTACGTGATCACGACGGCTCCGAGCACCGTCGGGAAGTGCATGACGGGTCCTTTGAGCTTCGCCATCTCGGCGTCGCTCATGGGCGCATCGGAGGCGCCGAAATCGACCGTGCCCTCGGTAAGCTGGCGGATGCCGCCGCCCGAGCCGATCGACTGATAGTTGATCTTGACGCCGGTCGCCGCTGCGTAATCGCTGAACCACTTGCTGTAGATCGGATTCGGAAACGTGGCGCCGGCGCCGTTCAGGTCCTGCGCCATCAGATTACCGGCCAAGGTGCCGGCAAGAGCACTCGCCACAGCGAGCATGCGTACACGAGAGTTCACAAGATTCTCCGCGAAGGTTGTTCGTGCGGGAAAGTTTGTGAGAGCCTCGTAACCGAGACTTCGTTACTGAGTAACGCTCGTGTCACGGCGATGTGTGCCGCGTGCTGTGATTGCGTTAGATGCGGTTTGGAGCGGTTGAACGGGAGGGAGGAGGCACTGCTTGTACACGAATCAGACCAAGGAGAACGAATCGAATCGTCACATCGTACGCTGCGTCGCCGCTGATTCCGGCCCGCTTCTTTTTGGGTGATCAATGTAGCGTTCGAATCGGGGGACCGGTCCGAAATGGAGGAGGATACCGACTTTGAAGTCGGTCGCACGCAGGTAAGTGATCAATTGCACTCTATCGATTGAGGTCAGCTTTACTGCTGCTTTGTTCTCAACGATAACGCGATCATCAATGACCATGTCCAATCTCTGCGCAGCTACATGACGTCCCTTGTAGCGGACGTCGATCACCAACTCACGGAGCACGACGTGCCCGCGGTCGCGGAGCTCGTATTCCAGTGCTCCGGCATAAACACGCTCGCTCAGTCCAAAGCCGTAGTAGTTGTACACGTTGAAGAAACCGCCGACGATGGAACGGACTCGCTCGGCCTCGAGTAACTCGCATTGCATACTGAAAAGCTTTCTCGGATGTCTCCTACGAGCATGCTCCTGGCAGTGCACACATCACCAATCGCGTGCACCGTTTCGATTCGTTCCAATTGGCCTGATCCGTGTACAGTCAGTTGCTGCACCCTCGACTCTACCTACACCTCACCCAGCATCCGGGAAAAACGCAGACACGGTGGTCCCCTCGCCGACGACGCTCTGCACCTGCACCTTTCCGCGATGCGCCTCTACGAGATGGCGCACGATCGCCAGGCCGAGTCCCGTGCCGCCGGAGTCGCGGGCGCGACCGGAGTCTGCGCGATAGAAGCGTTCGAAGATGCGCGAGAGATGCTCCGGCGCGATGCCCACGCCTGTGTCGCGCACGCCGATCGTCGTTCCGCGCTCGGCTTTCTCGCCGAACATCACGATCGATCCGCCCGCACTCGTGTGGCGGATCGCGTTGTCCGCGAGATTCGCGAACACCTGTCGGATCGCCGTGGGATCGGCGAATGCCGTCTCCGCTCCCGCGCAGATCTCGACCGTGAGTCGCACACCCTTCTCGAGCGCTGCGCGCAGACGCCCTGCATTCACTTCGCTTGCGACGGCGCGCAGATCCACCGCGATCGGATTCGGAACCCAGCCGCCAGACTCGATTCGCGAGAGATCGAGCAGGTCGTCGACGATCTGCTGCATGCGTTGCGCATTCGACTGGATCGCCTCGACGAAGCGGGCTCCCTGCGCCGGCGGGACATCGCCCGCGGCAAGCGTCTCTGCGAATCCGAGGATCACCGTCAGCGGCGTCTTCAGCTCGTGCGACACGTTCGCGACGAAATCCCTGCGCACCGCCTCCACACGCCGCGATGCCGTGAGGTCGAACACCGCGAGCACCACGCCGCCGTCGCCGAGTGCGCGCGCGGTGAGCATCATGCTCTGTCCGTCGACCGTGATCTCCGTGGGCTCCGTCGGCTCGCCCGCCAGCGCCGCGGCCAGCGCCTCACGGAGCGTGCGATCGCGCGGCAGGCGGTCCGCAGAAAAGGGAACCCTGTCCGGAAGCCTCAGCATGCGTCGACCGCTCTCGTTCACGCGCACGATTTGTCGTCGCGCATCGACGGCGATCACTCCTTCCTGGAGCGATTCGATCACCGCGTTCATGTGCATGTCGTCGTCCTCGAGCGCTTCGAGACGGCTGGTGAGCTGTTCTGCCATGCGATGCACCGCTGCCGCCAGATCGCCGACCTCTCCGGGTGCGGAGAGCGCGGGGCGGCGCGAGAGGTCCCCCGCCGCGAGTGCCTGCGCGACGTCGCGCAGCTCGACGACGGGTTTCGACACCGCGCGCGAAAATGCGGCGGCGAGGAGCAGCGCGGCCGCGAGCGCGACGAGTCCCGAGAGCAGCACGTCGCGCTGCCCGCGGCCGACGATCGCGTCCAGGCTCGAGGTGGAGATCGAGACGCGTGTCACGCCGAGCTCCGACTTCACGGCCACATACAGTTCGTGATCTCCCGCAGAGGGACTCGTGCGGTCTGCGCTTCCCACATTGTCCCGCAGCGCGGCCACCACTTCCGGACGCGTGCTGTGATTCTCGAGTCGATTCTTCGATTCCCCGCGAAACTCCGAGTCGCCGACCACCTTCCCCTGGTGATCGATGAGCGTGACGCGATGTCCAATCGCGTCGCCCGCGCTCGCCGCGAGTGCATCGGGATCGGCAGCCGCCGTCCAGTCGCGGGCGACGAGCTTTGCCTCGCGCGTGAGCTGCGCGACCTCCAGCTCCTCGAGCTGGTGGCGCAGGCGCACGCCGCTCAGCAGCACGAGGAGCACGATAAGCACAGTTACGACGAGCACCACACCCAGAAGGAGGCGGTGCGCCAGCCTCACGAGGCTCGCGCCGACGGGGAGCGCAGCCGATAGCCGAATCCGCGCACGGTCTCGATGAGATCGGACGCGACACCGAGCTTGGTGCGCAATCGCTGAATGTGCATGTCCACGGTGCGCGTCTGGATGTCGGGCGCGGCATCCCACACCGTCTCGAGCAAGTGCGCGCGCCCCTGCACGCGGCCGCGCCGCTCGGCCAGCGTCAGCAGCAGCTTGAACTCCGTGGCCGTGAGCTCGATCTCTTGCCCATCGATTTTCACGCGGTGCGCGGAGCGATCGATCTCGATCGGGCCGATGGTGAGCGCATCGCTCGCGGCCGTGCCGGCGGCGGCGAGCCGCCTCAGGATCGCGCCCACACGCAACACGAGCTCCGGCGGGCTGAACGGCTTCGCGAGATAGTCATCTGCACCGAGCGACAGTCCGCGGATGCGATCCGCCTCCTCGCGGCGGGCAGTGAGCATCAGCACAGCTACGTCGCGCGTATTTTCGGCGGCCCGGAGCTGCTCGAGTACATCGAAGCCCGACATTCCCGGGAGCATGAGATCGAGCACCACGAGCGCAGGCCGCTCTTCGCGTGCGGCCTGGAGGGCCTCGGCCCCGGTGGATGCGGTGGAGACGCGGTATCCGCCTTTGGCGAGGTGATAGGCGACCAGGGCGACGATATCCTTCTCATCGTCGACCACGAGCACGCGCTCCCCGCCCGCGGTCGCGGTCACGCGGTCACCGGTCGAAGACGTTCGTGAATGCGAGCGGCGATCATGTCGATCGCGAGCTCGTTCCGGCCGCCGTGCGGAACGATGATGTCCGCGAAGTGCTTCGTGGGCTCAACGAACTCCTCATGCATGGGTCGAACCGTCGTGAGGTACTGGTCGAGAATGTCGTTTAGCTGCCGTCCACGAACGCGCATGTCGCGGCGAATGCGGCGAATGAGCCGGATGTCGGCCTCGACGTCGACGAAGATCTTGATGTCACACAGCGCCCGCACGCGCGAATCCCGGTACAGCAGAATGCCATCCACGATCACGACGTCCGCAGCCGGGACGCGCTCCGTGCGCGACGTGCGCAGGTGCGCCGCAAAGTCGTACATCGGCCTGTCGATCGCCGCGCCGCCCGCAAGCGCCTCGAGCTGATCGCCCAACAGCTCCATGTCCACCACATCTGGATGGTCCCAATTGAGCTGCTTGCGCTCGTCGAACGTGAGATGAGACATGCTGCGGTAATACGCATCCATGCTCACCGACGCGACGGAAATCCCCGTGAGCAGCTCCGCCACCTTGCGTGCCACGGTGGACTTTCCCGAACCGGAACCGCCGGCGACGCCAACGATCAACGACGGCATCGCGCTCTCTCTGGGCATGGATATTCGCCCGCGTGGTTGCGAATGAGAAGCGCGAAGGCCGTCACGATCATGTAACCCATGCATCACTCATCCATCGAAGTTGAGCGAGCCGCGGGCGGCGGTCAACGGCGCGGTGCGCACTCGCACCGCCGCCGCGAGCCCGCTAGCTTTTCCCGATGCGATTACCAGCGCGTGCCGCACTCCTCGTGCTGACGGTCGCCACTATTGCGGCCGCAGCGAGGGAACGAACGCGCCCGCCTCGCGAGCTCACGCTGTATGTCGCCGCGACCTCCGACGTTCACGGCCACGTCCGTGGCTGGAATTTCTACGAGAACAGGCTCGACAGCGTTCACGACTTGAGCCGCGCCGCGACGATCGTCGACTCGCTGCGCGCCGCTGCGCCGGGGCGGGTCGTGCTGGTCGACGCGGGCGACATGCTGCAGGGGACGCCGCTCACGTACGTTGCGGCCCGTCGCACGAGCTTTCCCGTGCACCCGGTGTTCGCCGCGATGAACGCGATGCACTACGACGCGGCCGCCGTCGGGAATCACGAATTCAACTACGGGCTGCCATTTCTGTATGCGTCCGCGAAGGGGGGGAGCTTCCCGCTGCTCGCCGCGAACGCCTATCCCGCCAGCGGCCCGCCGCCATTCCGCGGCCGCGTCATGCTCGAGCGGCAGGGCGCACGCATCGCCCTGATCGGCGCGACCACGCCGGGCGCGAATGCATGGGACAAGGACAATCTCTCGGGTAGGCTGACCATCGGTCCCATCCTTCCGGCCGTTCGCGCGCAGCTCGACGCCGCCCGCCGCGATCGCGCCGACGTCGTGGTCGTGGTGCTTCACACGGGACTCGGCGAACCCTCCACCTACGACACCATCGCGGCGCGGTTGCCAAGTGAGAACGTCGCGGCGGAGGTCGCGCGCGCGGTGCCGGGAATCGATCTCATCGTCTACGGCCACTCGCACAGGCAAATGGCAGACACGACGATCGCGGGCGTCCTCCTGACGCAGCCGAAGAACTGGGCGCAGAACGTCGCCGTGGCCGAGCTGCATCTCGAGAAGTCGGCTGCGGGTTGGCGCGTCGCTCGGAAAAGCGCTTCCCTCATCCAGACCGCGGGTCACGCCGAGAACGGCGCGGTGCGCACCGCCGTGGAGTCAGGCGTCGAGCAGGCGCTGCGCTACGTCGGAACCCAGATCGGCACCTCCGATGCGCGCTGGGTCGCCGACTCGGGTCGCGTGACGGACACGCCCCTGACCGACTTCATACTCGAAGTGGAGCGCCGCACGGCGCACAGCGATCTCGCGTCCACCGCAGTTTTCGACCTCGGCGCGCACATCGACTCGGGACGGATCTCCGTGGCGGAGATCGCGCGCCTCTATCCGTACGAGAATACACTCTCCGTAGTGCGCATCACCGGCGCGCAGCTCAGGGCCTACCTCGAGTACAGCGCTCGCTACTTCGGTACGTTTGGAACCAGCGAGCCCGCAGTGCGCACCAACATCCCGGGCTACAACTTCGATGTCCTCGCCGGCGCGGAGTATACGATCGATCTCTCGCGGCGCGCGGGACAGCGTATCACGTCGCTCACCGTGCGCGGCAGCACGGTGTCGGACGCGGACACGTTTACGCTCGCGCTCAACAACTATCGGCGCTCGGGCGGCGGTGGCTACCGGATGCTCAAGGATGCGCCCGAGCTCTCGACGAGTGCCGAAGAAATTCGAGATTTGCTGATTGCAGAGGTCGAGCGGAGAAAACGAATCTCACCGAACGATTACTTTCAGCGCAACTGGTCGATCGTTCCCGCCGCGGCGATACCAGCAGCGTATGCCGCAACCCATCACTACACGCAATGACGCGCACGATTCCGGTATTCGTGAATTCGACAAAAGTCGAGCTGCCGAGCGACGCGACGGCGCTCGATGCGGTACGACTGTGGAATCCTGCGGCCGCTGCGGAGGTGGCCGACGGCACGCGCGTGCTGCTCGACGATCGCGGTCTTCCCATCGATCCCGGCACCATGGTGCATGGCGGCTCGATCTTTCGGCTGGTTCCCGCACGCGCAGTCGGCGAAGTCGCCGACGAGTCGGAATAGCCCGTGGCGCCGATTCCGCGCGAGCTGCTGCTCGAGCTGCCGAAGGCGGAGCTTCACTGTCATCTCGATGGATCCGTTCGCCCGCAAACGATCATCGAGCTCGCTGCAGAACGCGAGATCACGCTCCCGGCCCACTCGGCGCATGAGATCGGAGAGTACATGCATGTGCGCGATGCGAACAGCCTCGAGGACTACCTCACGCGCTTTTCGGTGACGCTGTCCGTGATGCAGGATGCCGAGTCGCTCGAGCGCATCACGCGCGAGCTCGTGGTGGACGCGGCGCGAGATGGCGTTCGCTACATCGAGATCAGATACTCGCCGGTACTCAACACGCAGGACGGCCTGTCGCTCGACGAGGCGGTGGAGGCTCCACTGCGCGGCATCTCGGCGGGCACGTTCGAATCCGGCACGGTCGGACGCCTGATCATCTGCGCGCTCAGGCATCTCGATCCGGCAGTGTCCAGCGAGCTCGCGCGCCTGGCGGTCGCGTACAAGCATCGCGGCGTGGTCGGCTTCGATCTGGCCGGGGGAGAGTGCGGGCATCCCGCGAGCGAGCACATCGAGGCGTTCGCGTACGCGCGCGCGCACGATCTCGCGGTCACCGTCCACGCCGGCGAGGGCGACGGCGCCGATTCCGTGCGCCAGGCCGTGCACTTTTGCGGCGCGAATCGCATCGGGCATGCGACCCGCCTGTTCGAGGACGCGTCGCTCTCGCACTACGTGAACGACCGGCGGATCGCGCTCGAGATCTGTCTCACGAGCAACGTGCAGACGCGCGCCGTCGACAGCTACGAGGTGCACCCGATGCGCGCGTACTTCGAGCAGGGGCAGAAGGTGGTGCTCAACACCGACAATCGCTTGATGAGCGCAGTCACGCTCACCGACGAGTACGCACACGCGGCGTCGTCGCTCGGCTTTACACTCGCCGAGCTGGTGGCAGTCGCGCGCAACGGCTTCGAAAGCGCGTTCCTCTCCTGGCACGAGCGACTGCAGATGCTCGCCGCCTTCGACCGCGACGTTCCAGCGATCCTCGCGCGTACGTGAGCGGCGACCCGGCGATGGTGGAGCGCGCCGCGGCGATGCTTCGCGGCAAGATCGGCGCCGACATCGACACCGCGCTCATACTCGGCTCCGGGCTCGGCGGCCTTGCCGATCGGATCGAAAATCCAGTCTCCATTCCGTACCGCGCGATTCCCGGATTCCCGCCCGCGAGCGTGGCGGGGCATGCGGGGCGTTTCGTCGCGGGGACCCTCGGCGCACGGAGAGTGATCGTCGCCGCGGGCCGGTACCATCTTTACGAGGGGCACGCACTCGACACAGTGGCGATGCCAACGCGCGTGCTGCACGCGTGCGGTGTGCGCACTCTCTTCGTGTCCAACGCCGCGGGGGGAATCGATCGCGCTATGCGTCCCGGTGATCTCATGATCATCGAGGACCATCTCAACCTGATGTGGCGCACGCCGCTCGCGGGGGCCGCGCGACCGGGCGAGACGCGCTTCCCCGACATGGCCGCGCCATATGATGTCGCGTTGATTCGCGTGCTCCGCGACTCCGCGCTCGAGTGCGGCGTCCCTGTGACCAGCGGTGTGTACGCGGCCTTGCTCGGCCCGGCCTACGAAACGCCAGCCGAGATCCGGATGCTGGAGCGACTCGGCGCGAACGCCGTCGGAATGTCGACGGTGCCGGAGGTGCTCGCGGCGCGCGCGCTCGGGATGAGGGTGGCCGGCGTCAGCTGCATCACGAATGCCGCGTCGGGGATGAGCGGTTCGCCGCTCAGTCATGCCGAAGTACTGCAGACTGCGGCCCGCGCCGCGGCGAGCTTCGAGCGGCTCGTCACGGAATTCGTGCAGCGCATCGTGCAGCATTAGGCGCGCTTCACGCCCTCACCTTGCTACCTCGTGGGCAGCGTCAGAATGAACGTGCTTCCCACACCGATCTCGCTCTCCGCCACGAGATCTCCGCCCAGACCGCGCGCAAGCTCTCGGCTGATCGCGAGCCCTAGTCCCGTCCCCTCGTTTGCGCGCGTGAGCTTCGTGTTGATCTGAACGAATGGCTCGAACACACGCTCGATCTGATCCGTGGAAATTCCGGGTCCGGTGTCAGTCACATGTATTGCAACCCGCGAGTCGTCCAGTGGTTCGCAGTGCGCCGTCACCCGCCCACCGGCAGACGTGAACTTGATAGCGTTGGAAATCAAGTTGAGAAGAATCTGCTGCAGCTTCTCCGGATCCGCGCGTGCCGTGAGGCGTGGATCGCAGCGCACGCATCGCAGATCGAGCTGCTTCTCGCGTGCCTGCGGCGCGGTGAGCGCCTCGCACATCGCTATCGCTTCGTCCACGTGCACGTCGGTGATCTCGTACAGCACCGCACCTGCATCGATTTTCGCGTAGTTTAGAACTCCATTGATCAACCCGAGCAGATGTCTCTGGCTGCGCTGGATTCGCTCGAGCGCAGCGAGTTGCTCCTGGGTGACCGGTCCGTACACACCGAGCTCGATGAGCTGCGCGTGGCCCATTATTGCGTTGAGCGGTGTGCGGAGCTCGTGACTCATCACGGTGAGGAAATCGCTTTTGGCGCGGTTCGCGATCTCCGCTTCCGTACACGCCCGCTCCGCCTCGCCAAGCAGTCGCTCCCGCTCGAGGAGCATAGCGCGACGCTCTGTTACCTCCGTCAGCACTGCAACCACTCCGCGAACGTTGTTGCTTCCCGATCTCAGCGGATGATAGACGAGATCGTAATAGTGGTCGTCTGGCTTGCCGCGCGCGTTCACGTCGAACTTGACCAATTGATCGCTTGCGGCGAATGGAAGTCCGGACATGTACACCCGACGAAGCTCAGCTTCGGTCGGTGAATCGGCCAGATTCGGAAACGCCTCGAGCAGATCGTAGCCCACAGGATTTCGATCGCCGATGAGCTGCTGGTATTGTGCGTTGGCAACCGTAAAGCGCAGTCGAGGTCCCTCGAGCACGGCGATCGCAACGGGTGCCTGCTCGAAAACCTCGCTCAACGTCTGCCGCGCCGCATCGGCTTCCGCGTGCGCCTCGCGTTCCGCAGCCAGCAGCAGATCGCGCTGCGCCATCATCGTCACGCGCGTGGTAGTTTCCTGGCACACAACGAGTACGCCGGCGATCACGCCATGCTCCCGCACGGGGCTGTAGCTGTACGTCCACCACACGTCTTCGAGTCGTCCGTTGCGCTCGATCGGGAGATACTGGTCCTCGTGCCACGTAGGCTCGCCAGTGGTCATCACCTGCTCGATCTGTGGACCAATCGTGGGCCAAATGTCGGTCCAGAATGTTTCCCCCTTCGCGCCGAGCGCGCGCGAGCGCCGGTCGCCGGTTCCCAGGCTCGGACTGTAGGCGTCGTTGTAGATCTGCACGAGCTGCGGTCCCCACCAGAGGAACATCGGGTTGCGCGACTCGAGCAGAATGCTCACGGTTGTGCGCAAGCTGGGGGACCACGAAGAAACCGGACCGAGCGGCGTCGTGCTCCAGTCGAGCTCCCGGCATCGGGCTGCCATCTCGCCCGGTCCGACAAAAACTTCGTCGATCAATCCGACGTGCACTGCGCGCTCAGCATTGGTGGGCACGGCCATTCGCTCACGCTATACAGGAGATGCGTACGGCTAGCCCGAACAGACAGTCTGACCACAAAAGATTCGCAGCGCAACTGCAGCCGCTCAGTCGCTCCAGTGATTCAGGGGGCCGTGACCGCTCCCTAAGTTCGGAGCCGTACGTATCGCTCGATGCACCCAGTCCACCGCCTGCTCCACCGCCGCATCCAGCTCCGTTCCGAGCGCGAGCAACGCGGTGACCGCTGAGGAGAGCGTGCACCCCGTTCCGTGGGTATTCTGCGTCGCAATGCGCGGATGCGTGAACGTGCGCACACGCTCGCCGTGCACGAGCACATCGATTGCGGCGTCACCCACGAGATGCCCTCCCTTGATCAGCGCGGCCGTTGCTCCGCGCGCGACGAGCACGCGCCCCGCACGCTCCATCGCATTCACGTCGCGCACCGTGTCGCCCAGGAGAATCTCCGCCTCGTCGAGATTCGGCGTGACGAGCGTCGCGAGGGGAATGAGCAGGTCGCGCAGCGCCGCCACGGCATCGCTCTCGAGCAGCACATCTCCGGACGTCGCCACCATCACCGGATCCACCACGAGCGGCGCAAGCGCATGTCGCCGCACCGCCGCGGCCACCGAGTGAACGATCGCCGAGTCCGCGAGCATCCCGGTTTTCGTGGCCGCAGGCCTCAGATCGCCGGCAACTGCCTCGATCTGCGCCTCGATCATCTCCACGGGCACGGGGATCCAGCGTGCCACGCCGCGTGTGTTTTGCGCGGTGACGGCGGTGATCGCAGAGGTACCAAACACCCGAAAGTGCTGGAATGTCTTGAGATCGGCCTGAATGCCCGCTCCGCCCCCGGAATCGGAGCCTGCGATCGTGAGCGCTATGGGCGGCGTCATTCGTGAAGGATGTCCGGATCGCACGGTACGGACAACGCCGCGTGACCACCGCCGTGCGCGCACCGTCATTCCCAACCGGCACTCGTTCCGAATTTCCCGTCTCACGCGGTGGACAATGGATCTTCAGCCGATTGCAGCCCTGCTCGTCACAGCCGATTCGCCCGCGTCGCGCCTCCTGAGCGCGTCGCTCGCGCCTTCGGTGCCGTCGCGACTTGCTGCCTTCACGCTTACCCCCGTGGGCCTGACCGACGATGCGTTAGTTCGCTTGTCGGAGCAGAGGGTGGACGTGATGCTCCTGGATCTGACGGGTCCGCTCGACGTCGCGATGGACCTGCTCGTTCGTGCGCGCGTGCAAATTCCGGAGATTCCCGTCGTCGTGCTGGTGGAGCCCGGCCACAAAGGGGAGGCGAACGGCGCGGCGGCCGTGGAAGCCGGTGCGTGCGACTCGGTCGTGAAGGAGGAGCTGAGCATCGCGCTTCTCGCTCGCGTGCTGCACTACGCGATCGAGCGGTATCGTCTGCACGCGACGCTCGACCAGCTCTCGCTGACCGATCCGCTCACGGGGCTCTACAATGCGCGCGGCTTTCGCACGCTGGCCGAGCATCACCTCAAGCTCGCGCACCGCACGCGGGGGCTCGTCATCGCGGTGGCCGATGTGCGCGCGCTCGATCAGGTCAATGCGGATCACGGTCGCGAAGCCGGCGACCGCGCACTCGTCGCCGCGTCACAGGTGCTGCGCGAAACGTTCCGCGCGTCCGACGTGATCGCCCGCATCGGCGACGATGACTTCGCGACGCTCATGCTCGATGCGACGAACGAGACGACGGACGTTGTCGCGCCGCGCCTGCGCCAGCGCCTCGAGCACTATCGCGCAGCGCATCGCGACTCGCCGTGGCGCCTCTCGATGACGGTCGGAATTGCGCACGTGGCGCCGGGAATGCATCCAAGCATCGACGAGCTGCTCGCCGAGGCGGGAGCGGCGGCGTTGGCGGAGCAGGTGCGCGTGGCGTAGCCGCGACGTTAGCATCCATGAGCGACCCGTCGCACGGCGGGAGTATTCTTCCCGGAAATTCGCCGCATGGAAAGCGATCGGACCACAGTCGAAGAGCAGAGCACGCACCCCTGACCGCACTCCCACTCCAGATCCCACGCGCATGCCCGCGAAGCTGCTGACCACCGCGCGCGATTTGCAGCGTCGCAAGGCGCGCGAGCGCCAGCAGCTTTTCGTGTGCGAAGGCGTGCGAGCCACGGAGGAGCTGCTCCGGAGCCCGCTCGCGATCCAGGGTGTGCTCGTATCGCCGTCGCTCCTGTCCGCGGCGCGCGGGGCCGCGCTCCGCGCCGAGGTCGAGGCGCGCGGGATTGCCATCGTCGAAGTGGACGAGCGCGAGTTCGACAGTGCCGCGACCACGGAATCTCCCCAGGGCATCCTGGCGATCGCCGAGATCCCTGTGGCCACTCCGAGCGCACTCGCGATCCCGCCGCGCGCCCGCCTGCTGGTCCTGGACGCCGTGCAAGACCCCGGAAATGCCGGCACGATGCTCCGTACCGCTGCGGCTCTCGGAGCATATGCCACTATCGCGGCGCCCGGAACCGTTGACCTGTGGAACGCCAAGGTCGTCCGTAGCGCAATGGGTGCTCTCTTCCACT
>JBDTXN010000035.1:0-23043 GCA_040006175.1 Gemmatimonadota bacterium
GCGACCTTCGATGACTCGAGGCGCAGCAGCTCGAGCAGCTCCTCCTGCATTTCTGCCTGTCGAATGAGCGGCTGATAGTCGACCGTCGCGAGCACCGGCACATTCGGCGCGTTCGCCTCGAGCGCTTTCCAGAGACCCAGCTTGCCGTGCACGCCGAGCTTTATGGCCTCGACCGCCTCGAAGAGACGCAGCGCGCCATCGCCGGGATCGTCCGCATAGAGCTTGAGCTCGACCGCCTTTTCGGACAGCCACCCGACGATCTGCCGTGGTGTGCTCGTCGAGGCATCGAGCCGATTGAGAAGTTGCTGCAGAACCTCGCGCTCGCCTGTGATCTCCGCCCGGAGCCTCCTGGTAATGTCTCCAACGCTTCCGTTGCCGTGCGACGCCTCGATGTGCTCGAGGATCTCGAGCCCGGCTTGCGAGCCCGCGAGATGGTCCTTCAGATAGACCGCGAGATGAGTGCGGGACACTTGCCTGCTCCGTCGTGAGTGATCAGTCGCCTCTGCTTGGCGTTTTTTGTGCCGGGGAGCGCTCTCGAGGGTGGTTTTCGCCGCATGTATTCAACGATGGCTGCCGAGGTCCGCGAGCGCGGCACGAGCGGCGTACATGCCGCACAGGCCGTGCACCCCCGCGCCTGGCGGCGTAGACGCGGAGCACAGGTACACGCCCTTGATGGACGTAGCGTAGGGCACGCGGCGCACGACGGGACGAAAGAAGAGCTGACGCAGCGTATTCGCTCCGCCCACGATGTCTCCGCCCACGAGATTGGCGTTGTGCTGCTCGAGCTCCGACGCGCGGTAGACGTGACGTCCGATGATGCAGTCGCGAAATCCCGGCGCGAATCGCTCGATTTGCCGCTCGATCCTATCGCTCATGTCGACGGTCGATCCGTTTGGCACGTGGCAGTAGCCCCACAGTGTGTGCTTCCCCTCCGGAGCGCGTGTGGGATCGAAGAGGCTCGATTGCGCGAGGAGCACGAACGGCTTCTCCGCGTGCTCGCCCTGCCACGGTGCGGCCTCGGATGCGACGAGCTCCTCGAGCGTGCCGCCCAGATGCACCGTGCCGGCCGTGGCGCACTCGGGATCGCGCCACGGAACCGGCGCGCTCAGCGCCCAATCGACCTTGCACACGCCCGCACCGTAGGTGAAGTGCTCGAGCGCACGTCTGTAGCGCGGCGAGAATCCGTCGCCAACAATCGTCAGCGCTCCGCGCGGGGAGAGGTCGAGAAAGGTGGTCTGCGCTGGTGGAATGTCGGCGAGCGATTCAACCGGTGTGCCGGTGACGATCTCGCCGCCGAGCGAACGCAGATAGGACGCGAGCGCATCGGCAATGCGCTGCGATCCGCCCTCGGGAATGGGCCACCCGGCGCGATGCCCCACCGCTCCGAGCACGAGCCCGATGGATGCCGTGGCGACGCCCGTGAGCGGCATGATCGAATGCGTGGCGAGCCCCGCGAAGAATCCGCGTGCGCGCTCTTCGCGAAAGATGCCGCGCGCGAGCGAGCTCGCACTTCGCAGCGCATCGATGCCGAATCGGGCCATTGCGAAGGGATGTTTCGGGAAGTGCAGCGGCGCGATCGCGTCAGCAGCGAGGCTCTCCCATCTCTCGACGATCGGTCGCATGAGACGCACGTACGATCGTGCGTCAGTTCCGAGCGTTTCACCCGTCGCTTCGATCGAGTGATGCAGCATCGCGGGCGGCGCGCGGTCGAACGGATGGGCGAGCGCTGCGGGAGGCTCGATCCAGCGAAGCCCGTGCTCAGCGAGCGGCAGCGACGGGAAGAAATGCGTATTGACCGCCATCGGATGCACGGCCGAGCAGATGTCGTTCGTGAACCCGGGGAGTGTCAGCTCGGCTGAGCGCGTGCCGCCGCCGATGGTGGACTGCGCTTCGAGCACGAGCACAGAGCGCCCGGTCTGCGCGAAAGCGATCGCGGCCGCGAGCCCGTTGGGACCGGAGCCCACGACCACAGCATCGTACGAGTGACGAAGAGACATGGATGAGCGCTCGTCACGATGACGGGGTGATGCCGCGGAGCGGAGCGGTGGGAGCGTTGGATGCGAGGTGGCAAGGCGCGGACCAACCGCGCGCTGTCCGAGCAGTGCCCGATTCTCAAAGCAGCCATGTATTCGACATCACTTGATGTGGCAATCTGCAAGTGCTAATTCGATATAGAGTTAACGAGTTTTGAGGGGAGGTAACATCCAGCGCTCATGATTTGCTCGCGACGCCCTTCCTCGAGCCGTATTCACCGCTTCATGACTGTTGATTTCGAGACACGCATCGTAATTTCGCGCATGCGCACTCTTATCCGAACTTTCCTCCTTGCCTGTGTACTCGGCGCGTGCAGTCATCCGCATCGAACGCAGTCGCGCGTCGAGTGGGTTCCGCCGCCCGGCGGCGGACACCGCCCCTTTTCGGAGCTCGTGCGGGTGGGACGCATGCTCTACCTGTCCGGGCAGCTCGGCACCGACAGCACCGGCAATCTCGTCAGTGGCGGCGTGAAGGCCGAGACCAGGCAGGCACTCGAGAACATCAAGCACGTGCTCGAGGCCAACGGTTCGTCAATGGATGACGTTGTGAAGTGCACCGTGATGCTCGCCGATATCAAGGAATGGGCGGCGATGAACGAAGTGTACGTCACGTATTTTCCACACCATCTGCCTGCTCGAAGTGCGTTCGCTACCAATGGCCTCGTGTTGGGCGGTCGCCTCGAGCTCGAATGCATGGCCACCCGAACCGAGACCAAGTGATGAGGATGTCGTTTCGAGCTCTGATCGCCGCCGCGTTGGCCGCGAGCTCCGCTACCATCGTCGCGCCAGGCGCGCCCGCGCAGACGCTCACGCTGAATCCCGAACAGCAAGCGCTCCACGAGATCTACAAGGAGCTGATCGAGACCAACACCGAAGATTCAGCGGGCGTTGGCAGTGTGACGAAAGCGTCCGAGCAGATCGCGGCACGCTTCCGCGCTGCCGGGTTCACCGACTCGGACATCCATCTTCTCGGCCCCACGGAAGACAAGCACTCGATTGTCGTCCGGCTGCACGGCACGGGCGCGAAGAAGCCGCTGCTCCTGATCGCCCATCTCGACGTGGTGATGGCGCTTCCGACCGACTGGTCGACCGATCCCTTCAAGCTCGTGGAGAAGGACGGCTACTACTACGGACGCGGCTCGATCGACGACAAGGCGATGGCCTCGATCTTCGTCGCGAACATGATCCGCTACAAGAAGGAAGGGTTCGTCCCCGATCGTGACATCATCCTCGCCTTGACGCCCGATGAAGAAAAGACGGGGAAGCTCGGCGCGAGCTGGCTGGTGGACAACCACAAGGAATTGATCGACGCCGAGTATGCGATCAACGAGGGCGGAGGCGGATCGCTCAAGAACGGGAAGCCGTTTCTTCAGGCCGTGCAGGCGACCGAGAAGGCGTTCACGAACTTCACGCTCACCGTAAAGAATCCGGGCGGCCACTCGTCGGTGCCGCGCCCCGACAACGCGATCTATCAGCTCGCGGAGGGACTGGTTCGCTTCGAGCACTTCAAGTTTCCGGTGCAGCTGAACGAGGTGACACGCGCGTTCTTCACGGGAACCGCGTCGATCGAGGCGCCAGCAGTCGCCGCTGCGATGCGCGCGATCCTCAAGAATCCGAATGACGCGGCGGCTTCGGCCACGCTGTCCAAGGATCCGCGCTACAACTCGATTCTGCGCACCACGTGCGTGGCGACGCGACTGAGCGGTGGCCATGCGGACAACGCGCTCCCGCAGACGGCGACGGCACTGGTGAACTGCCGCGTGTTCCCGAACGTGCCAATCGATTCGGTGCGGAGCACGATCGTCCGTGTGCTCAACGACACGGGGATCGTGGTGTCGCCGGCCGAGCAGCTGGCCGCGACGTCTCCCTCGCCGCTCAAGCCCGAGCTGCTGGAGCCGATCAAGACACTCACCGACCAAATGTTCAAGGGCGTGCCGGTTATTCCATTCATGTCGACGGGCGCCACGGATGGACGCTATTTGCGGGCGGCCGGGATCCCGACGTACGGGGTGTCGGGACTCTTTCTCGATCCTGCCGACGTGCGCGCGCACGGCAAGGATGAGCGGGTACCGCAGAAATCGCTCTATGAGTCGCAGGAGTTTCTGTATCAGCTCGTGAAAATGCTTTCGTCGGAGAAGCCGAAAGTGTAGCGCTCGAGGCACGGCATGCGTGAAACACAACGGGGTGCCCGGCAGAAGCCGGACACCCCGTCGTTCGTGCGATTAGTTGCGTGTGCAACGCGCGGTCAGTATGAAACGGCGCAGCCACCAGAGCCTGCGTTCACCCAGTTCCGCTGAACGAGATAGAAGTTGCTGCCGAGCTGCATGTTGTACACGCCGCCATTGGACGCAGTCTTCGTCGTGCCCCATGTCCATGCGCACTTGTCGGCATTCTCGTAGCCGCGGCGATCGTACCACGCCGTGCCGAGCGGATCCGTGGTGGTCTCCTCGATCTCGTGCGCGAGCGTGTTGACTTCCGAATTCGCAGCGACGTCGCTATTCGGTGACTTCAGCGCCGACGTGCAACCGCTCGGATAGTCCTGATTGTGCGGCATGGCCGCATAGAGCACAGCGCCCTTGGTGGTCGATCCGTTCGTGTGATAGGCACAATACTGCGAACCGAAGCCGCCGCCGAGATTGACGCCGGAACCGGTGAAGATCGCGTACACCGTATTCGGATCGTACGCGATGTACCCTTTGTTGAATCCGGTCTGGATCAGGTTCACCATGTCGGCGTCCGTGGGGCTCGACGACGGGCCGGCAGCCGTGGATCCAGTGGTCCAGAAACTCGTATAGGTGACCTGATTTTTTACCGATGCATTCGCCGCGTCGTAATATGTCGTGTTGATGTTGAAATACGGCGACCCGCCCAGGCTTCGCAGAAACGATCCGATGAGCGTCGGATCCGAAGATCCTGAACCAGTTCCGGACGCCTGTCCGGTGTAGATGGTGTTCGCTCCCCAGTAGATCGCGACGACCTTCGTAATGTTTGCGCCCGCAATGACTCTCCCGCCGTGGAAAACGATGCCGCTGCCGGAGCTGGGTCTCGCCCCATTCGACTTCGCGTAGAACTGCTTGGTGTGGAAGAGGTGGCGGGTATTGTTGAATTCCTGCACCCGTGACGCGGATTGCGTCTCTTCCGATTTCGGTGCAGTCACGCCGGAGTCGGTACACGCATTGACGAGGAGCATGGCGCACGTACCCGTAACGAGACCGCGGACCGCAAAGCGCGAACGGGTCATAGGGATCCTCCAACAAGGTGAGAATGAGCTCCAGGGTGGAGCGGTCGACTCACGGTGCTCCGCGTAAGGCCGCGCGCACTGGTACGCGGCAGAACAAGAAGCACCTGTCGCTGTGCATAGTACGTAGTCGCCCGAAAATACGCCAGATGTTTACCGACGTGTCAGGATCGGCAGCACGCGGTCAGGACGCAGTCGCGCTCACCACGATGAACAACTCGTGCCTCCCGCGTGGCGAATGCGGGTGGCGCGTGTCATTGGGCACCCCGAGCCAATGCTCGAGACCGGATTAGATGGGGCCTAGTAAATTATTGTCGCCAAAAAAGATGTACATGAGATGTTCACTCATTTCAAGCCTGCGGCGGAATCGGCCAGGACGAGGCTCGAGGCCTTCATCGTTCCGTCCGGCTGCTTCCTTCCCAGCACCACCACCCTCGCTCCGGGGGCGAGCTTCACGGTGGCGGGCGCAAGAGCCGTCACGGATACATTCAATGGGATCGTGATTGTTTGCGATCCTCCGCGGAACTTCACCGTGAGCGCCCCTGCGCCCTGGCTCGCGACCGCACCATTGGTCATACGCGGCGGTCCGCCCGTCTTCGAATCCGCGGACACCGTGCCGTTGGTCATCTTGCTGCGGTGACTGCTGTCGCTGCCCGGCGGCGGCGTCATGAGGTAGCTCCCCTCCCCCGTCCCGCGGAGCTCCTCCGGGAAAATGTGAATCTCCGTCGCGCGCTGACTGCCGTCCGGCTGCGCAACCGACGTCACCCCGACGAAGGAGCCTGGCGTCACGCTCGCGAGCTTCGACGGTACGCGGGAATACACGTGCAGGGGTTCCTCCACCACGACGCGCACATCACCCGACGTCGTGGACACGGTGAGCATGCTGTCGCTCACGGTGGCAACTGTTCCGCGGATCGGCGTGATGTCGGACGGAGCACCCGAAGCTGCCGACGCCGATGATGCACTCCCAGCGGCGCTGGCGGTGGCACCGGCCGTCGCGGCGGAATCCTGCGCCGGTTGCGAGCTGTCGTGCTTCGCGCATCCGGCGATCACGAGCATTGTAATGGACAGCGTAGCGAGCGCGCTGAGATTCGCTGCGAGCGCAGTTCTCGCGCGGGTGAGTGGTGTGTGTTGCATGGTCAAGCTCCTGTAGCAGCGGTTTTGGTTGTGCGTGACTCCCATGAGCAGGAAGCGCAGCCAGTACTCATACGCGCAGTCGAACCTCATTGATGGAGCTCGCGTCACGCACACTGTAGCCACACTCCCCGTCGGCCCGCGTCCTACAGCTCCCGTCATGCGATCTCCGCGCGATCTGCGCGCCGGACCGATCAACCACTCGGCAGCCCGAACGTAGCATTGTCTCCACGCCGGATGCCGCCCTCTCGGAGCTTCCGGCAGTCGAGGCGCGTGCTACGAAAGTGCGAGTGTACTGATCGAACAAGCCTCACCATCGGAGATCGATATGTTCAGGAATATGATCGTGGCGATCGCCAGCACGGTGGCGATCGTTGCGTGCTCGGATAGCGTGTCCGCAGTCGACAACGCTCCCCCGTTTCATCGCGCAGTCATCCTGAAGAGCGGCGACATCGCGGACACCGTCGTCGCTTTCAGGAATTTGCTCGGCGCTTCCAATGGCGCGGCGCCGGGTGAGCAGGCATCGGGTCGTCGAGAGATCAACTGGGACGGCGCGGGCGCCAACCCATTCGACAACTCGAATGACTTTCCCGCGGCGTTCTTCAACACGAACGTGACGGTCGGCGCCGTATTCACCACCGACGGCACCGGCTTCCGAAACGATTCGACGAAGTTCCTGGACGTGAACGGAAGCTACGGCGATGAGTTTCGATTCTTCAGCGCGAACAAGATATTCTCGCCTGTCGGAAGCAACGTGTTCGACGTGCTCTTTGGGGTTGCGGGGCAGCCGACGCCGGCGGTATCCAGCGGATTCGGCGTCGTGTTCAGCGACGTCGACGTGGCAAATGCAACTACCGTGGAGCTCTTCGCACAGGATGGAACGAGTCTCGGCGTCATCGCGGCACCCACGCGTTCCGATATCGTTGGCCTCTCGTTCGTCGGAGCGACGTTCGACCGGCCGGTGATCGCGCGAGTACGCATCACGCTCGGCACCGGCGCGCTCGGCACCGGCGTGAACGACATCAGCGCCGGTGGAACGAAGGATCTCGTCGTGGTGGACAATCTGATCTACGGCGAGCCACAGAAGGCGCTTTGAGCGATCGTGACACGCGGGCCGGGCCCGAGGGACCCGGTCCGCGTGGCCATCCGCGCAGCGAAACCGTAGCTTATCGGACTCTCCCATGGAGGGGCGACATGTCTGCATCGAGCGCGCTGGAGAATGAGCAGCTCCTGGAGTTCTTCTTCTCCCAGTCGACTCACGGCTTCTTCTTCATGATGCTCGATGAGCCGGTCGAGTGGGGCGAGCATGTGGACCGGGAACGGGTGCTCGACTACGTCTTCGAGCACCAGCGGATGACCAAGGTGAACTCCGCCATCCTCACCATGTTCAACGCCTCGACTCCGGCGGAGATTGTCGGACGCACGCCCGCCCAGTTCTTTGCGCACGATCTGTCGCGCGCAAAGACGCGGTGGAGAGAGTTCTTCGATCGCGGCCACATTCACACTGAAACCGCGGAGCGCCGCCTCGACGGCAGCTCGATGTGCATCGAGGGGGACTACATGGTCATCTACGATGAACGGGGCCGCATCGCGGGACACTTCGGCATTCAGCGCGATATCACGGAGAAGTACGAGGCGCACGAAGAGCTGAGCCTTTCGCGCGAGCGCTTGCGTGCGCTCGCCTGCCGACTCGAGACGGTGCGCGAGGAGGAGCGCACCTACATCTCGCGGGAGATTCACGACGAGCTCGGGCAGGCGCTGACGGGGCTGAAGCTCGACATTGCCTGGATGAAGCGGCGGCTGCCGAACGACCACGCGATGGTCGAGCAGTGCAGCTCCATCCTCGCGCGCATCGATCAGTCGTTGAACGCCGTGCGACGGATCGCGACCGAGCTTCGGCCGAGCATTCTGGATCAACTCGGACTGGCGGCGGCGCTCGAATGGCAGGGGCAGGAGTTCAGCGTTCGCACGGGAATCGAGGTCGCGATGGACATCGTCGTCGATGGATGCACGATCCCCGATCAGATGGGCACGGCGGCTTTCCGCATACTGCAGGAGTCGTTGACCAATGTCATGCGGCACGCCTTGGCGACGCGCGTGGAGGTGAGGTTGATGCAGAGCGCTACGGCCTTCACGCTCGAGATCTCCGACAACGGTGTCGGCTTTCCCCCACAGCGCCTCGAAGGTACGAGCTCGCTCGGCGTGCTCGGAATGCGCGAGCGCGCGCTGGCGTGCGGCGGAGACTTCAACATCACGTGCCATCCGGGCCGGGGTACGACGATTCTTCTGCGCGTCCCGCTTGCGGCAGAAGACATCTCGTGATCCGCATCGCGATTGCCGACGATCATCCGATCGTGCGAGAGGGGCTTCGACGGATCGTCAGCGAGGACGCGACCCTCATGGTTGTGGGCGAGGCCTCGACGGCGACGGAGCTGTTCCGTCTTCTCGCGGCAGCGGCGGCAGATGTCGTGCTGCTCGACGTCAGCATGCCCGGTTCGTCCTTCACGGACACGCTGCGCGATCTCAGGACCAGGCACTCGAGTGTCAAGATCCTGGTGCTGAGCGCACACCCCGAGGATCAGTGGGCCGTGCGCGCGTTGCAGGCGGGTGCCGCCGGCTACCTCACCAAGGATCATTCCCCGGAGCAGCTCGTGCAGGCGATTCAGCGCGTGGCGCGCGGACGGAAATACGTGAGCGACTCGATGGCGGAGCGATTGGCCGGGATGGCCGGCGATAGCCTGTCGCGCGCGCCGCACGAGCGGCTCACGCAGCGGGAATTCGAGGTGCTCCGCGCGCTGGGCAGCGGCATGATGGTCAAGGACGTAGCGGCGCAGCTCCGGTTGAGCGCGAAGACCGTGAGCACCTACCGGGGGCGACTGCTGGAAAAGATGGGCTTCACGACGAATGCGGATCTCGTGAAGTACGTCGCCGCGCACGGGCTCATGAAGTGATGCGTCGAGGGTAGCGCGTCGAACGTCACGCATTACCCTCGAGCACAGGGCGTCATTGCAGCGGCAGTCCCACGGGCCTCGGCCAAAACGCCGCGTTCCGGAGCTGCGAATGATCGTTGATGCTCACGCTGACGGCCGGAGCAGGCGCACGCGATGCGGATAGTACTGCGTGATCGTAGCGCGTGAGAGTGCCCTCGGCATACACCACCCAGAGATTTTCGTGATCGTCGAACGTCACGCCCAGCGGCAGCGACGAGAAGCCCGCGGGAGGCGAGAGCACGACGTCCGCGTAAACGAAGCCCGTCGTGGCCAGGTGATTGGCCTGAATCTCAACAACGTTCAACAGCCCAGCATTCGCCACCCACAGATTGCCTGCGCGGTCGAACGCGAGTCCGGCCGGATTGGTTAGATCGGGTCCGTTCGAGGTGAGTACGACCTGCGGGATCAGGCGTCCCGAGGCCTGTAGCTGAGCCGCGCTGTACTTTGCGATCCTGTGAGCGTTGCCTTCCGAGAACCAGAGTCCACCGTCCGCATCGAACGCGAGTCCTGCCGGGTGCCCCGCTCCGGAGAGGATCACCGAAGGAGTCTGTGCGCCACCCGCCGCAAGCTGCGCGGAATCGAATCGCACGATGGTGCCTTCGATCGTGTTGGCGACCCACAAGGCATGCAAGGCATCGAAGGCCAGAGCAACCGGAGAAGTGAGCGATTCACCGCTGGACGAGATGACGCGGGAGGCGACACGGGCGCCGGACGAAGCGAGAGCCGGCCGCCGAAAAGCGATCAACAGCGAGTCGGTCTGACTGGTCACCCACAACGTGCCCTCCGCATCGAAGGCGACGCTGTTGAATCCTTCGAGCAGCGCGCTTCTGGAGGTGATGGCCGTGGCGGGAGTGATGGCGGCGCTCGCCACCAGTTGCGAGGACGACAGCCGCAGGATTGCAGTGCGATCGCCGCTGGACGCCCACAGACCATCCGCGAACGTCGTGTCAGGAGGGGTATCGTGCGGTGCGTCGGGAGCGGCGTAGCCCGAGCAATCGGCGGCGATGACGAGCACCAGCAGCAGCGACGCAATACTGAAAACGATTCGGTTCATGGAGTGGCGCCTTACATCGGCGGGAAATTGGTGGCGGGGTGAGTGGACCATCCTGTTCGCCGATTGCTCGTGCGTAGCTGCAAAGAATACTTCTCCTGCAGACCCCGGTCCGTCGGCATCTGGAGCCAGCTGTCTCCGGCAATTCGGCACGGGGTGTGTAGGGCGGAGTCCTACACGACAAGGGCATCGGTGCGGAGCCCGCACTCCCTTCACGCTCTCTCCTCTTCACGACTCACATGACACGACCATTGGATGGAACGGTTGCCCTGGTGACCGGCGCGAGCAGCGGCATCGGGGAAGCGACGGCACGCGCGCTCGCGGCGCAGGGTGCGAGCGTGGCTCTCGCAGCGCGGCGCGCTGACAGACTCGAGCAGCTCTCGAAGGACATCGACTCGAACGGCGGACGAACGCTCGTCCTCGAATCCGATGTCAGCGACTCGGTGCAGGCGGAGAGCGCCGTGCAGCGCACGGTGCGTGAGTTTGGCCGGCTCGACACGCTCATCAACAACGCAGGCGTCATGCTGCTCGGCCCCATCGAGAACGCACCGCTAGAGGAGTGGGAGCGAATGGTGAAGGTGAACGAGCTCGGCGTGCTCTACGTCGCGCACGCGGCGTTGCCGCACCTCCTTCGCGCGGCTCAGGACTCTCCGCGACGGGTCGCGGACATGGTGAACGTGAGCTCGGTAGCGGGTCGCGTCGCACGCCGAAACTCCGGGGTGTACAATCTCACCAAACACGGGATCGGCGCGTTCAGCGAATCGCTGCGCCAGGAGGTCACGGGTCGCCACGTGCGCGTATCGCTCGTGGAGCCCGGCGCTGTGAATACCGAGCTAATGAGCCACGTGCGAGATGAGGTCCGCGAACAGGCCGCTCAGCGATTCGCGAACGTCGAGCGCATGGAAGCCGAGGACATCGCGGAGGTGATCACGTTCATCGTGACACGGCCGCGGCGCGTCGCGATCAACGAGGTGCTGGTGCGTCCGACGGAACAGGAGGCGTAGCACGGGTGCGGACACCGCGTCTGGCAGGCCCGCTTCTTGTACAGCGAAGTCGTGTGGTACCGACCGTTCGCCGTCACACGCGCCTCTACGTCAGCGCTTCACCAGTTGCGAGGAACGCAATGAGTATTTTCGGATCGATCATGTCGAAGATCTTCGGCCATCATCAGGCCGCAGCCTCCACGGCCACTCCCTCGGCTTCAGCAGCCGCTCCTGCACAGCCGGCAGCGGCGAGCACGCCAGCTCCCGCTCAGCCGACGCCAATGTCGGAAGTCGATGTCGAGGCGGTACTCACCGATATCGCATCGAAGTACAATCATCCCGTCAACTGGAAGTATTCGATCGTCGACCTGATGGCGATTCTCGGGATCGACAACAGCCTGGCGCAGCGAAAGGCGCTCGCCACGGAGCTCGGCTACACGGGCGACATGAACGACAGCGCTACCATGAACATCTGGCTGCACAAGCAAGTCATGCAGAAGCTCGAGGAAAATGGCGGGAAGGTACCCGCGGATCTCAAGCAGTGAGCCGTGCCGTGCGAGACCGCTGATGTGAGTTCGTGAGCACTCCGCTGGAGATGCGAATGAGCCAACCGTTGATCTGGTTGGCTCATTTGCATCTCTGAATCCGCTGCGCGACGCGCTAGTTGATACGAACCGTGCGCGCGACGGAGGGTACTCCGCGATTGTCGATGATGAACAAGAGATAGTGACCCGGCGGAGCGAGTGCCGCGCTCGTCGGCGACGCCACGGTGATGGCCGAGGTGCCGTTCACCGTGAAGGTCAGATGCATGCCGTGTTGATTCATGTTGGTCGAGTGCGTGACCGAACCGAGCGAGATGATCATCACCTTGCTCACCGATGTCGGCGCGGGCGTCTGCACATCGAATGACTGCCCATAGGTAACCGCGGTGACCGGGGTGGGCGCGCCACCGATCGTTGGACGTGTCGCGGGCGTTCCGTCCGCGTTGAAGAGATACGGCGGGCTGAAGATCTCTGCCGTGTAATCGTCCGTGAGCCCTGTGGCGGATGGCTGACCGCTGCCAGCCGAGAGTACGCGACCATCGGGAAGGAGCAGCGCGGTCGAGTGATAGAGCCGGTTATGCGTCATGCGAGCTAGCGTCTTCCACCCCCCCGTTGCCGGATCCCAGAGCTCGGCCGCCAGTACATCGGACACGGTTGGCGGATTGTTGAACCCCGGCGCATTCGTACCTCCTGTGACGAGCACCTTTCCGTCGGCGAGCAACGTTGCATTGCTCTGCCGGCGTGCGACCGCCATGCTGCCGGCTGAGCTCCAAGTGAGTGCTGAACCCGGATTGAGATCGATCTTCTCCGCTGACGCTGTCGGTCCGCCGCCGCCGACCATCAAAATCTTTCCCGCCTCGTACATCAGTGCGGACCCGTAGTCACGGTTCCCATACAGGCTCGAGGGCCCCGAGCTCCAGTGCCCAGTCCCTGTGGGATCCAGGTAGTACGTGGTCTGGCTGGGGCCGGCAACGAACACGGTGCCGGTCGGTGTCACGAACGCCATGGGAAAGTACGGTAGGTACAGTGATGCGGTGCTCAGGACACGCCACGAACCGCCGGGCTGGCCGGGCTGATAGACCTCGGGAATCAGGTTCGTCTTCTGTGCCGTATCGCCGCCGCTCAGCGTGAGCACTTCGCCGGTGGCGAGCGTCGTGTTGCTCGGATACCAACGCCCGTTCTGCATGCTCGGCCCAGTCACCCACGTGTTCGTCGCGAAATCGAAGATCGTCGATGCCAGAATTCCCTTGTTATCAATGCCGCTGTGACCACCCGCGCTCAGCAGGCGACCATCTGCGAGGAACGAGTGTCCGCTGCAGAAGAGATCTGCTGGCTTGGTGATCGAGGCGAAAGTATTCGTCCCCGGCGTCCACAGCACGGGAACATGGTCGCTCCGTCCCCATGTGAGCACGCGCCCGTCCGGCAACAGGTGCGAGTGAATCGCGATGGCGGGCCAAGTCATGGGCGCGGACCACTCTCCCGCATCGGCAACTGGCGACGTGCGGTCGAAGCTGACGACGACATTTTGCACCGCAGACATCGACACGACACAGCTTCCCGAGGCAGCCCCCGCGCCCGTGCCGGACGCATCGCACCCCGCGCCCGCCCACGCCTTGAGATAGCTCCCCGTCGAGGAAACGGCAGATAGACTCACGCTCGCTCCCGTTGCAAAACTCGTCGTGCAACCGGTGGCGCCCGCGGTGCCGCTGGTCACCGTGCAGTTGATGCCCGCCGGCGACGACGTGATCTTGCCGCTACCGCCTGCACCGCCTGCGATGGTCAGCGTGTACATCGACGATGGTGGGCCGAATCGTACGCTCACCGCCACCGCGTCGCTCAGCTTAACGGAGCACGACTGCGCACTCTCCGCCGCTCCGTTACAACCAACCCAGGATGAGACGACGCCGCCGTTTGCAGGGACGCCGGTGAGTGTCACCGTTGCGCCGGTCTTGAAATCCTGTGCGCATTTGCCACTTCGGTTCGCGACGCCGCCGGAAAAGGTGATGGTGCAAGAGATTCCACCTCGATCGGATGTCACGACTCCGCCGGCAGTACTGCCGGCACCATCGACGGACAGCGAGACACGTGACCCGGACGCTCGAGCGCCGAGCAGTTCGGGCTCGACGCTGTTCCTGTCGGGACCGCAGGCGAAGAGCGTGAGAGCGAGGACGAGGGGAGCGAACGGCGCGAAGGATCGCGCAGACCGATGAAGGCGTGTAACGCGCATGGGACTCATGATTAGAGGCGCCACACGATTGATGCGAAGTGCATTTGTGTCAATGAGCGATAATGTGCCAGTGCCGATGTCGGCCGCGACATGCAGCCGTAGCAAGGAAGCACGTGCGACAGCCTCAGTATATTTGACTTAAATCAGGTCAAGATGCCAGACGAAGTATCTTTGAGGGATTGCATGGATGAGTCAGACCACACTCACGCAGTAGGCGCGAGCGAGACCGCCGAAGCCGCGCCCCGTCTCTCGCGATCCTCCCACCATATTCACGAGCATCAGCACTCGCCCAGTGCTCATGCGAGCGGCTCGCACGAGCACGACGTTCACGCCGGGCACTCGGTCGCAATGTTCCGCGACAAATTCTGGACGTCGTTGGCGCTCACGATTCCGACACTCATCTGGGGCCACATGCTCCAGCACGCACTGGGATATCGAGCGCCGGTGTTCCCTGGCTCCGTGTACCTGCCTGCGGTATTCGGTGTCGCCGTCTTCGTGTACGGCGGTACGCCTTTCCTCAAAGGCGCCGTGCGCGAGCTCCGCGATCGAGTACCGGGAATGATGACGCTCATCTCACTTGCGCTCACCGTCGCCTTCGTGTTCAGCGTTGCCGGAACACTTGGCTATCCGGGCATGTCGCTGTGGGACGAGCTTTCGACGCTCGTCGTGATCATGCTGCTCGGTCACTGGATCGAGATGCGCTCCATCTCCCAGGCGCAGGGCGCGCTGCAAGAGCTCGCGAAGCTGCTTCCTGCAGAGGCATCGCGGGTGGTGGGTGAGAAGGTGGAGACCATCCCACTCTCCGCGCTCGAGCAGGGCGACATCGTGCTGATCGTGCCGGGCGCTGCTATTTCCGCGGACGGCATCGTGCGTCAGGGGACCAGCGCCGTGAACGAGTCGCTGCTGACGGGCGAGTCGCAACCCGTCGAGAAGAAGGCGGGCGACAAAGTCATCGCTGCGACCATCAATGGCAATGGATCGCTGCGCGTCGAGGTTACGGGGACGGGGGATCGTACCGCACTTGCGGGGATCACGAGACTCGTTGCACAAGCGCAGTCGTCGCGATCGCGCGCCCAGGCACTCGCTGACAGAGCGGCGTTCATCCTGACGCTCGTCGCTATCGCCTCCGCAATCGTGACATTTGTTGCGTGGCTCGCATTGGGGGCGACGCCGGCCTATGCGATCGAGCGCGTCGTGACGGTGCTCGTGATCGCGTGTCCGCACGCGCTGGGCCTCGCGATCCCATTGGTGATTGCGATCTCTACCACGCTTGGTGCACGCAGTGGATTGCTCGTGCGCGACCGCCGTGGCCTCGAAGAGGCGCGGAATATCGACACCGTCGTATTCGACAAAACCGGCACGCTCACGCGTGGAGAGTTTCGCATCGTGGATCTCCTGACGGATGGGACAGTGAGTGAGAGCGTGGCGCTGTCTCTCGCAGCCGCAGTGGAACGCGATTCGGAGCACACGATCGCACGTGGAATCGTGAAGTCAGCCGAGGAACGCGGGGCGAAGATTTCTGAGGCTCGTGAATTTCGCGCTATTCCGGGGCGCGGCGCCGAAGCACGAGTCAATGGGAATTTGGTCGCCGTAGGCGGCCCCGCGCTCCTCGCGCACATTGGTGCGCAGCCATCGCCCGCGTTGGCCGACGCCGCGGATCGCGCGCCCGCACGCAGCCAGGCATCGGTGTTCCTCGTGGTGAATGGCGCAGTGCGGGCGACGTTCGCGATCGCCGATGCCGTGCGCGACGAATCACGTCCGGCGGTCCGGCAACTTCACTCGCAAGGGGTGAGGGTGGTGATGCTCACCGGCGACGCTCGTGCTGTCGCAGAAGCCGTCGCAAGAGATCTCGAGATCGATACCGTCATCTCGGAGGTGTTGCCGGAGCAGAAGGTCGAGAAGATCGATGAGCTCAAACGCTCGGGGCGGCACGTCGCGATGGTCGGAGACGGCGTGAACGATGCGCCGGCACTCGTAAGCGCGAATGTGGGCATCGCGATCGGTGCAGGAACGGAGGTGGCAGTGGAGGCTGGGGATGTGGTGCTCATCAGAAGTGATCCCCGAGACGTTCCTCGGCTGATAAAATTGAGCAGAGCGACCTACCGGAAAATGGTTCAGAATCTTTGGTGGGCCGCTGGCTACAACATCATTGCCATTCCACTCGCGGCGGGCGTTCTTCAGCCAATGGGTTTCGTCCTGAGCCCTGCGGCAGGAGCGGTGCTCATGTCACTGAGCACCATCATCGTCGCCGCCAATGCCCAGCTACTTCGACACGTGTCTCTGGAGGAGGGTTTCTCACGGTGAATGAGCCGCCACTGTCCGTGGGCATGCTGCTGTTCGAGGGCGTGACGCAGCTCGATCTCACCGGCCCGTACGAGGTGCTCGCGCGCATGCCGCGCACGCGTGTGTCGCTCGTCGCACGCTCGCGTGAGCCGGTGCGAACCGAGTGGGGTCTCACGCTCACTCCCGACGTCGCATTCACAGAAGCGCCGCACTTCGACGTGATCTGTGTGCCTGGTGGATGGGGAGTGAATGCACTGCTCACCGATGCAAATGTGCTCGAGTTCCTGCGCATGCAGGGCTCGAGCGCACGCTACATCACTTCGGTGTGTAGCGGAGCCCTGGTCCTGGGCGCTGCGGGATTGTTGCGCGGCTTTCGCGCGACCACGCACTGGATGTCGCTCGATCTGCTACCACTCTTCGGCGCGACTCCGGTGGCCGAGCGTGTGGTGCGCGATCGGAATCGGATAACCGGTGCGGGTGTGACTGCAGGCATCGATACCGCACTCGTGATCGCGGCCGAGCTGTTCGGCGCTTCCGTGGCGCAAGGAATTCAGCTCGCGATCGAGTACGATCCCGATCCACCATTCGACAGTGGCTCGCCGCGCACCGCGCCCGGTGACGTTCGCGCGGCGGTGGAGAGCGCGGGCGCGACCTCGCTTGCGCAGCGCCGCGCCATCATCGAGCGCATAGTGCGGGTGCAGAGGTAGGCGCCGAAGCCGCGTCCCGAAGTGCATCGAGGTCGCGTCCGGCAAAGTGAAACATCTGGCGCTTCAGCGATCGGCGACTACTTTTCAGCCGTTGCTTCCACCGCTGTCGTTGGACCGCACGACGAGGACTGACGGCAGAGGGATACGTGCGCGTGGGCGCGGAGGCACGCTCACAGATGTCCCCTGGAGTTGTAATGCACTCACCATTCCGTCGTCAAAGGTCTCGCGTGCGTGCGGCCCTCGTGCTCGTGCCCGCGATCGCGCTCGTCATCCACGCCTGCGGCTCCGACAAGGGCGAGCCTACTTCGCCGCCGCTCCTTGGCGCCCTCGTGGCGGCATCGAAGGTATTGCTCACCGTGAATGCAGCGGGGAGCACGGCCGGAGGAACGATCACTTCGAGTCGCGGCGGCATCAGCTGCGTCGTGACGGTCTCGGGAACGACTGTGAGCACGAGCGGCAAGTGCGCGCAAACATACAAGACCGGCAACACTATCACACTCAATGCCAGTCCTTCCGGCACCGGCGTGACTGCCACGTGGAAGACAGGCTGCACGGGAGTGGCCGAGACGTCGCAGTCCTGCGAGGTGACGCTCGATGCTCCGCGCACGGCGACGGTCGTCTTTGCAAAACCAGCAACGTCGTATCAGGTGAAGGTCACCGCAGGCGCCGGGGGCAGCGGCCAGCTGACATCCTCACCGACCGGGATCAGCTGCACGATCACGAGCGGTGCTGCCGCGAGCACCGGATGCGCATCGACCTTCGCCAGCGGTGCGAGCGTCACGCTCACTGCTACCGCCGCGACGGGGAGCTACATCAAGGCGTGGGCAGGCGCAGGGTGCGATGCGAGCGGCACGGGAAAAGGCGGATCGACGGGAAGCTGCGTCGTCAAAATGTCGGCTGCGCAGAATGTCGTCCTCAGCTTCGATCCGATTTCGCCCATTGCCGGCGCGGGGCAGTGGTCCGCGCCGATCACGTGGCCCGTGATCGCGATCCACGCCGCGCTTCTGCCGAATGGAAATGTGTTGACTTGGGGGCGCAGCGATCGCCAGCCGGTGATCTGGACGCCGCCCGCAACGGTGGGCGGCGCCGGGAGCTTCGTATCGGCAACTGAAACGCAGGACTTGTTCTGCGGCGGACAGACATTCCTTCCTGACGGTCGCCTGCTTATCGCGGGCGGACACAGCGGAACGAACAGCCTCGGCATCCGCAATTCCGCGACCTTCGACTTCGTGACGAACACGTTCACCGCTGAATCGCTCATGCGGAATGGGCGCTGGTATCCGAGCAACACCGCACTCGCGAACGGCGAAGTGCTGACGATCAGCGGTGGGGATACCGCGCAGCAGCGGAATCTGATTCCCGAGGTCTATCAGGCGAACGGCACGTGGCGCGTGTTGTCCACCGCCTCGCTGTACCTGCCGTACTATCCGATGTCGTTCGTTGCGCCATCAGGCAACGTCTTCGTCGCGGGTCCGAGCAAGACGACCTACTTCCTCGATCCCGCGGGGACGGGAAAGTGGACGGCCGGCCCTTCCAGCGCGTTCGGATCACGCGACTACGGATCCGCCGTGATGTACGAGACCGGAAAGATCTTCATGGTCGGTGGTGGAGATCCTCCGACGGCGACGGCCGAAGTGATCGACATCAGCTCTGGCACAGGTCTGTGGCGTTCCGTCGCATCGATGGCAGTGGCGCGCAGGCAGAGCAACGCGACGATTCTCGCGAATGGCCGAGTGCTCGTTACGGGCGGCACGAACGCGTCCGGGTTCAACAGCGCTCCCACCAACGCGGCGGTGCTCGCGGCGGAGATGTGGGATCCTGCGACCGAGCAGTGGAAGACGCTCGCGCGAATGACCCACTATCGCGTCTATCACCATACCGCGCTGTTGTTGCCCGATGGTCGCGTGCTGTCCGTCGGCAGCGGAGCCCCCGCGGCGGCAGGACTCACCGATGACTACACGGGCGAGATCTTCACACCGCCGAACCTCTTCAATGCTGACGGAACGCTCGCGGCTCGTCCGACGATAGCATCGGCGCCGTCCTCGGTGGCGTACGGCCAGGCATTCACGGTTCAGATGTCGGCTGCGACGACGGTGAGCAAGGTGACGTGGATTTCGCTCGGCTCCGTCACGCATTCGTTCAACGAAAACCAACGCGCGATGACGCTTCCCTTCAGCGGCTCGGGAACGGCGGCCATCACCGTGACGGCGCCCGCGCTCCTGACACACGAACCTCCCGGCTATTACATGCTCTTCGTGCTGGATGGCCGCGGTGTGCCATCGGTCTCGAAGATCGTGCACATCGGGTAGCACGCGGCACGTAAATGAGGCAACGCAGGAGCCAACGAATGAGCCAACCACCGTCGAGTGGTTGGCTCATTCGCTTCGGGCATCAGCGCACGACTGATGCGAAGATAGGAGCATCTTCCCATGCGCTCCCCCTTCGAAGCTTTCTATGTTGTGGGCACCGTCAGTCACGCCCACGCCGAATCGCGAGTGAAGCGAACTCATTGCTGGTTTGCGAGGCTTCCTGGAGAGAGATCTCATGCACCGAATCTCACAATGTTCAGCGTTTCCGCTACCCCTGCTGCTGGCGGGAGCCGCACTACTTTCTTCGTGTGACTCCTCGCCGGCGAGCGCGCCCAAGTCGGCGGTATTCGCCGACCAGGCTTCCGGAAACGCAAGTAACGCGAACGCCGGCAGCTCCGAGCCCGCGTTCTATCAGGGCACGATCTACAACTGGATGAGCCCTGCGGGATCGAGTAGCGACCCGAACCAACTCGTGCGCGCGTGCTTTCACCTCGGGCCGGACTTGACCGGACATCCGAGTGGACCGGCAGGTCGCCTCTACGCCATTGTCGCCCCCGGAGCAACGATGCACGCATGTCCCGATGGCTCCCGGAGGCACGACCATGTGCTGAGCGCCGTCCCGGGCACACAAGACTACGTGCCGCGCTGGCATTTGATCAACGCGGTACCGGGTCCGAACTTCTCGATTGCGATCATGCCACTGACGTCCGAACAGGCGGTCCTAGATGCCGCCGCTGCCGGACAGATTACACTCATTCAGACGGGCGTGTTCATCCTGGGTCCCGTACTCGGAGTCGCGAAGTAGATCAGCGCGTGGAGCTCGATGCGAGCCAGACCGCCAGCGCCTTTCGCGAGCGCACCTGCAGCTTGTCGAATACGTGCTCCGTGTGATGGCGCACCGTGTGGGGACTCACGCCGAGGGTGCGCGCGAGCTTGGCGTCACTGTCGCCGAGTGCGAGTCGCAGCGCAACCTGCGCTTCGCGAGGCGTGAGTCCGAATCTGTTCTGGAGCGCTTGGGCGGTAGGCAGCGATACGCCGGCTCGGTCGACGGCGACGAGCACCACGCGCTCGCGTGCGAAAACGGAGGGTGGGAGCAGGCTCGCGCGCAGCATGTAGCGTGCGGCGCTAGTCCGAAGATCGTCGAATGCTGGCGTCGTGCGCAACGGCCGTCGCCCACGCGAACCGCCGTCTGCGAACTGCGCAAGCTCACACAGCGAACGTGCAAGTTTGCGCACGCGCTCTTCCACGACGCCCGCCTCCTGCTCGGCTGCGAGAAGCGAAACGAGTGCGGGATTGCGATGCAGCTCGGCTCCAGTTGCTCCGTCGTAGATCGCGATGCCATCACTCATTAGGTCCATCGTTGCCGCGATCGCGCTTTTTGCCGCTTCGAGTCGATGGAGTATTTCGAAGCCAGCCTGAAAGGGTGCTGCGAGCAGCGAGAGCAGTGTGAGGGTCTCGACACTCAGCGGATCGCGCCCGGGGCGCGCTGCGTTGACGCCCAGGAGTGCCTCGCCTTCGGCGCCTCGCACCGCCAGCGCATACGTGATGCGCGCGCCAAAGCGCAGCGAGACATCGTTGTACACGGGCGACGCTCGCAGCTGTCCGCCACTCAGATGATCGAGGAGCGCCGACGTAAATACGGCCAGCGACCGCTGCCTCCGATCGATCATTCCACCTTCCATCACTTCGTCGTCGAAGTGAATTTCGCCCTCGCTCGATGTGGTGAAACAGTCGACGCGCCTCGCCAGCTCGGGTGCGTCGGCGCTGAAGTGTCCCGACGATTTGCCCGATGCGTAAGCGATGAGTGTCGACTCGCCGTGGAACAGCGGTCGAATCTCTCGAGCTATCGCGCCGAACCAATCGTCGCGCGTTTCGTAGGAAAGCGGCGAGAGCAGTGCGCTCATCGCACCGGTCAGCTGCCGCTGATCCAAGGAAGTCAACAGGGGTGTCATTCGCTGAGTCTCCGCGCGACAGGAACGGCGAATCGCGTCCGGCAGGAAGCGGGGGAAAGCTCCGTCTCGCCTGTCGGAGTTCGCACCAACCGTGGCTTACGCTACAGCCGCCGTTCGATACGGCAAGGGGCAGTCTGCCAGCTGTGATCCAGAGCGAGCTCCAGCGTTACCTGACCCTCACGAATGACCGCTCGAGACTCCGGCGCCAGCAACCGCGAGTACGAGATTCTTTCGTCCGCTCAGGCGAATGCCGGAGGGCGCGGAAGCGACCCGCCTCCCGTTGAGATAGTATGTGGCGTTGGGTGCTCCAATTCCCTTCAGATCGAACGTCCACCCACTCTCCGTTGCATTGACGGCGTACTCGATTCCTGTCCCTGTTCTCGTGCGCGAAAAGGATATGGTGTTCGCGCCGATGGGAAGATTTTCCATGCTCGCATCTTCCCAGTCAGTGGGGAAATGCGGCTCGAGGACGACCCTCTTGTGCACCGCGTCCGGATGAATGCCGAAGAATTGCTGGACCAGAGGCACGACGATGCCGTAGCTGGTCCACGCGATCGTGAAGCATCCGTAATCCGGCATCATCTCGGACATGGAGCCGGGTAACGTCTTGTTGAACGTCTGCACGATCCTGTTCATGTACCAGAGCGCCTCGTCGCTACGCCCATAGTTGCCTTCCGCAACGGCGGCGACACCGGTGGAGATGGTCATCATCGCCTGCCGGTCGACGGCGGACAGATACGGCCCGTACTCGCCCACGTTTTCTCTCCGGATCTTGTTCAGGAACGGCACCGCTCGTGCGCGCGGGGCAATGCCCATCTCCAAGGGTGTTGCGATGACCCAGTTCTTGTTCGTGAGCCATCCTCGATTCGTATCCGGCATCGCGGCGTACTTCCGTTTCAGCTCCGAGTAGAACCGAATGATGCTCGTGTCTCTTTCGGTGAGGCTGTCTTTCCCCTTCAGCTCTACCTGTTTGATCGCGCCGTCGGCCGCGGCGATCGCCTAATTCCTGCTACCAAAAAAATCGGCGTACGATCCTTCGTCCTCGAGCCAGAAGTCCTGGTTGATCTTCGCTTCGAGTTGGGAGGCCAGCTGTCCGTAGTGCTTGGCGTCCGCCGGCTTTCCGAGTATGGCAGCGACGCGCGCCGTGGCCACGAGTGCCTGCTGCGTGTACACCGCAACGTCGATCAGCTCCGCGTTGAGCCCGAGTATCTCCGTGATCCCGTATCCTTCCGGAAAGAGATCGCCATTGCGGTCCATGTCCGTGAGTAGCCAGTGCAGCCCTTTGGTCATCGATGGATACACCTCTCTGGCGAAGCTCACGTCGCCGGTTCAATCGATGACGCGCCCCGCGGTGAGGATCCACTGCGAGGTTTCCTGCGTGTTGCCTGGATTGATGATGGCGCCGTTGGTGGTGACCTCGTGGATGATGCGTCCGTTGCCGTTGGTTTTTGCCGATCGAGTCTCGAGCAGGCGCAACGTTTGCTTTGCGAGCGTGAAGTCGCCCGTTGCCGTGAGCGCCTGGAGCGAGTACGTCTCCGTCCCGAACCACCACGGATATTTTATGAGGCCCGCGCTCAGTCCCCGCCCCGTGCCG
>JBDTXN010000036.1:0-22407 GCA_040006175.1 Gemmatimonadota bacterium
GCAAGTTCGTGCGCATGTCGCTCGGCGGCGTGCGCGACGAGGCCGAGATTCGCGGGCATCGCCGCACATACATCGGATCGCTCCCCGGGCGCGTGATCCAGGCGATGCGGCGCGCCGAGGTGGTGAATCCGGTGATTCTGCTCGACGAGGTCGACAAGATGGGGCAGGACTGGCGCGGCGATCCATCGAGCGCGCTTCTCGAGGTGCTCGATCCGGAGCAGAATACGGCCTTCAACGATCACTATCTCGAGGTCGACTACGATCTCTCGCAGGTGCTGTTCGTGACCACCGCGAACTCGCTCGCTCAGATTCCGGAGCCATTGCGCGATCGCATGGAGATCATCCGGCTGCCGGGCTACGTCGATCACGAGAAGCACGCGATCGCGCGCCAGTTCCTGGTGCCACGCCAGCTCGCGGCGCACGGGCTCGATCCGAAGCTCGTGACTTTCGACGTCGACGTCATCCCGGCGGTGACGCGACTGTACACCCGCGAGGCGGGTGTACGCGAGCTCGAGCGCCGCATTGCGCGGATCGCGCGCAAGCTCGCGCGGCGCGCCGCGGCTGCGAAGCTGGTGGAGCCCGAGCCGATGCCCGTCGTGTTGTCCGATCTCAAGGAGCTGCTCGGCGTTCCGCCTTTCGAGGCGGAGGAGCAGACGCTCGATGACAAGGTGGGCGTCGCCACGGGGCTCGCGTATACCTCGGTGGGCGGCGATCTGCTCGAGATCGAGGTCGCGGTGGTGCGCGGGCGCGGACGGCTCCAGCTCACCGGCACGCTGGGCGACGTGCTCAAGGAATCCGCGAACGCCGCGATGACGTACGCACGCTCGCGCGCCACGATGCTCGGCATCGATCCGGAATTTCCGAAGACGCGCGACATCCATGTGCACCTGCCGGCTGGCGCGACGCCAAAGGATGGCCCGTCGGCGGGAATCGCCATCGCGGCGGCGGTCGTGAGCGCGCTCACCGGTGCGCCGGTGCGTGGCGACACCGCGATGACGGGAGAGGTGACGCTGCGCGGACGCGTCCTGCCGATCGGTGGGCTCAAGGAGAAGCTCGTGGCAGCGCGGCGGGCGGGGATCACGCACATCATCATCCCCGAGGGCAACGCACGCGAGATCGAGGAAATTCCGGAGGACATTCGCGAGGGGCTGCATTTCCATCCGGTGTCGACGATGGACGAGGTGCTCTCGCTCGCGCTCCGCCAGGCCCGCGTCACGCCGCAACCGGAGTTGGCCCCGGTGGTCACGCATTGAGCGACATAAAGAAGGCGCAGGGCAAGAGCGCGGCCGCGAAAGGCGCCACCAGAAGTTCTACTCAACGCGATCGCGCAGGAGTCGATGCCAAGGCGAGTGCCGCGGTAGATGCCATAGACCCGCTCGTCATTCGAGACATCGAGTTTCTCGGTGGCATGGCTTCGCCCACTGGGTGGCGTCCGCCGGAGCTCGACCTCCCCGAGGTGGCATTCAGCGGTCGCTCCAACGTCGGCAAGTCGTCGCTGCTCAATGCGCTGGTCAAGCGCAAGGCGCTCGCGCGCGTGAGCAAGACGCCGGGGAAAACGCGCGAGATCAACTTCTTTCGCGTGAACCGTCAGTTCGTGCTCGCGGATCTTCCCGGCTACGGATTCGCCCGCGTCGCGAAGACGACACGCGTGCAGTGGCGGCCGCTCATCGAGGGATATCTGCGCATCAGCCCCCAGCTTCGCGGCGTTGTGCAGCTCATCGACTCGCGCCACCCCCCGTCCGCCGACGACCTCCAGATGTTCGAGTTCCTCGCGGAGATCGGAGCACCGACGGTGGTCGTGCTCACGAAGATCGACAAGCTGCGCAGCACGGAGCTCAAGCAGCACATCATCTCGCTCACCACGACGCTCGGTCTCGAGGAAGAGCAGGTGATCCCATTCAGCACCGTGACGAAGGTGGGTCGGGACGAGCTCGCCGCGGCGGTGGTGGAGCTCGTTGCGCAGCCGTCGTGGCGCGCCGCGCCCGTGGCTGAGCAGATGGCGGCGCCCGAGATGTAACGGCTGCGCTGCGCTTTTAGCTTTGGTGTGTAGCAGTCGAACTACCCTCACCCCTGGCCTTCCATGGCTATCTATCCCCTTCGCAAGCTCCCGTCGCACTCGGCGATTCCAGTGATCGACGCATGGATCGAGGAGCTCGATCACGAGATCGCTGCTCCGAACGCCGACCGGGCCGAGATCTGCCGTCGCGTGCTCTGCGCGCTGACGTTTCCGGCATATGCGAGCTCGTGGGAGACGGCGGTGAACGACGCATCGCTTCCGCTCGCGACGCGGGCGTCGCTCATGGCACTCGACCCGCGCAACATCACGCTCGAGCCCGAGTACTACGCAGAATGCGACGACGAGAAGTTCCAGCGCGTCAAGCCGCTGCTCTGGCTCTGGTACAGCTACGACCGAACCGTGATGGGTGGACAGAATGTCGAGGCCGGTGTGCGCCTTCGCCGCATGCTGGCGAAGTACATCTTCAAGCGCTGCGGCGAGCGGTTCAAGTCGTTCCAGAACGTCGAGTTCTCCTTCGGGTACAACATGGAGGTCGGTGACGACGTGGTCGTGCACCGCAACGTCCTTCTCGATGACCGCGGAGGAATAGTTCTGGGGAACAAGGTGTCGATCTCGGATTTCGCGAACGTCTACTCGCACACGCACAGTATCGTCGATCAGCGCGACGTCACGGATGCGCAGACGCAGCTCGAGGACGGGGTGCGCATAACGTATCACGCGACGATCCTGGCGGGCGTGCACGTTGGCTGCGACGCGATGGTCGGTGCGATGGCGGTCGCGACGCGTGATGTGCGGCCGCATCACGTCTATGTCGGCATCCCAGCCAAGAGCGTACGCGTGAAGCCCAACGCACCCACGCAGAACGATTGCCTGCCGACCGCCCGCGAGCGGCGCAACCCGGAGTGATGCGAATCATGAGCACGAAATCGCGGCGGACTGCTGCGTGGCTCGTGATCGTCGGGTGCATTGCGTGCCGTCGCGGCGACGCGCAGGCCGCTCTGCAGATGATGAATCGGCCAGCCACGGTATCGCTCGGAGTCGGTGACACGATGACGGTGCACGCCGTGGTGACTGTCACCGCGACCGAGGCGCCGGTAACCGTCGAGTGGTCGAGCGACAACGATGCGGTTGCGCGCGTGGACCGCAACGGACACGTGACCGCCCGCTCCGCAGGGATCACCGGGATCAACGCGCGCATCGGCACCGCGTTCTCCACAACGCGGGTGAGCGTGTCGCCGCAGCCACCGCCTCGGGAGGCGAGCTCGGTTGCTTCACGGGCGCCCGCGCGATCGCTCGTCGCTGCCGTCGCACCGGCACCCACTCCGGCGCCTGCGCCACGACCGGCGCCGTCCGCGACGCAACCGGCGCGCGCGAACGCATCCGTCGCGCGGGCCGTCGTGTCGTCGACCGGCCGCATGGCTCCCATGGCGAGGCGTTCGCCGCAGTCGCCGCACTATCCGCACATCAGCGTCTTCTACACGGATTTCTACTCGCGCTACGCATCGGATGCGGACAAGCGCGAGACGTATTCCTTTCTCGGTCAGCGCCTCGATGCAGTGATGGGCGGCCCGCGTGACCAGTGGAAAGCGTCGAATCCGACGATTCTCCACTTTCCGTACGCGCTCCAGTTCACCGTCCCCGTGCCTGGACAGAAAGGCGCGCACGATGATCCCGCGAGCGGTTACTACACGGACATGCAGAGCTGGTATCAGTCGCACTCGAACTACGACCTCGAGAATGCGTTTCTTCATCGCGGCGGGCACGACGAAGCGCATCGCGTGCAGGTGAAGATCTGGGATTCGATGCGCTACGCCGTGAACCCGGCGGACGAAGGTCAGCGCGCATATCAAGTCGATCGTCTGTCACGCATCGCGCAGAACGAGGACGGGGTGTTCCTCGACGAGTTCGGCGGAACCATGAGCGGTGTGAACAAGCCGTGCGACGAGTTCCCGACCTCGCCCGCGTACATGGCTGCGGAGACGCAGCTCATCGCGCAGGTACACGACGCGATCAAGCCTCGATTCCTCCTGGTGAACATCGCCGAGTACTGGAATGCCGCGGACTCGGCGCTGGTCGTCGCGGCGGGTGGCGCGCATCTCGAGCGCACGAACTTTCCGTTCAACGATCGCATGCTCGGCCGCTGGAGCCAGATCGACCATCTGCTGGCGATGAACGTCTACACCGAGTTCGTCACGCTCTGGACGCACACGGATTGGATGAGGGCAAAGACCTTTCCGTCCTTTCAGGGCGGGATGTACTCCTCGCAGGTGGAGCGCGGTCAGCTCGTTCAGCTCGCGAGCTACTACATGGCGGTGCCGGCGAATCCGCAGCGTCTCTCATACGACCAGCAGAACATGTGGAACGTGCGCCCCGATACGGTCTGGATGCCGGCCCTCGAAGCGGACGTCGGTCATCCGCGTGAGGCGCGCCACGTCATTGCGGCCGGCGTGGATGCGGCCGCGCAGAAGTACAGCATCTACGCGCGCGACTTCGACAATGCCTACGTCGTAATCCGGCCGCAGCTCGACTGGCGTCCGCAGACGTACGCTGACTCCACGGGAGTCGAGGTTCCCCTTCCCGCCCCCATGCGGCCGCTCCACCGGGATGGATCGCTGGGAGCGCCTGTCAGCAGCATCACGCTTCGAAACGTGGAAGCGGCGATCCTGTTCAAGTGACGTCGGCGCGTTAGCTTCTTTACGGCTCCCGCAGCACGAGCATCTTTCCCGTCCTTCTCTCAATATCGAGTCGATCATGAACCGTCAGCACTCCGTCATTGTCGCGCTCTCGGGTGTCGCATTCCTCGCAGCCTGCGGCGGCTTCAAGTCCGACTGGCCGACGGTCACGGGGGTGTCGCCGCAGACGGTCAGCGTCTCCGTGAATTGCGTTGCGGAGCAGGCAAAGGGTCTTGGCTACGATGTGCGAGTCGTCGATCACAAGCGCGGCGTCGAGGCAACACGCAACGACACGAGCGAGGTGCGATACGTGGACGAGTTCAGGCGCTTCGACGTGATCTCTGCGACTGCAAAACCAGAAAAGGGGAGCACGAAGCTGGAGGTCCGCGCTGGCACTCGGTCGCACTATGAGACGCGCCGGGGCACCACGCCTACCGATGAGCCGGCGAGCGACGCCGCAAAGAAGGACGCGCAGACGATCGTTACTGCCTGCGGTAGCGGGACGGGCTGAACGACGTCCAGCATGTGCCCTAGCTCCCGCTCTAAAAGCTTGGCGACTTCGATCTCGCGCTCAGCTATCCTGGCGGCGAAGCGCTGAGGGATCTGCGCTCTGCGCGGCGATGGAGAAATCGATCTCCCTCCCGTGATCGCTCCGCGTCTCGATCGCTGGACTGCGTGCCGGCGAATCGTCCTCACAGGATCGGCCACAAGTCGCGCGTCACGTCGAGCGAAAACGTCCACTGGCCGTGGCGAAGGCCGCGCGCGACATCGACGCGGAGCAGGTCGAAGAAGAGCAGCGCACCGACACCGACCGCGGGATACCATCCTCCGCGTTCCGATGCGAATGCTGCTTCGTTGCCGGAGTAGATCATCGTTGCGAATGGCGCGAGCGTCGCACGCGCCGGCGCTCTGCCGTATGGCCCGAGCGATAGTCCGACGAAGGGCACGCTCGTGCGCCACTCCACACGCGCGCTTGCGCCCACGCGACCGGCAAACTGATGGTAGCCGTATCCCGGACCGGACACGGACCCACCGAGAAAGACCAGCTCCTGCGCCGGCGCAGCCGAGGCGCCCGCGATTCCCGCGATCGTGCTCTCGATGACCAGGCGATTGTCGCCCACAGCGCGCTCGCCGTGCGCGCTGAGCATCGCGCGCGCGAAGGCGCCATGGTCATTGGCGGCGTCATCGAGCGACTGTGTCGCTCCAGCGCGTAGTTGTCCCGCAAATCGCACCTCGAATCCGCGCACGATCACCGGCGCCGAGCGGGCAAATCCCAGGACCAGTCGCTCCTCGTGAAGAGCGAGCGCCGGAACCGTTCGCTCGTAATGCCCCCACGCCGGACTCGCGTGGATGCGCAGCGAATCCTGTCGCTCCCACGATCCCTCTGCCCGCCACCGCAGGCCGCCATGCACCCCGAGCTCGGCCGCTATGCCGACCGCGCGCACGTCGTACGGGTCCGTCGCGTCGCTGCCGAACTCCTGCGCCGCGAAGCTGTTGATCGCCGTCGAGCGCTCGGCGAGGTCGCCCACATCGCGATACTCGCGCGCGCCGAACAGCTCGATCGAGGTGCCGTTGCCGCGACGGAAGGCGACGCCCGCACGCGCCTTGAGCACGTGGTCCGAAAAGCCGTAGCGCGCGCGCACCGAGGGAACGATGCCCGCACCGGCGCGGAAGCTCGCGCCGGCGCCGAGTGCAAGCCCCTCGACGCGATTCACACGCACGAAATCGGATGCTCTGCGCGCGGACAATGAGGCGCCGGACGCACGCGCCAGCGCCTGCTGCTGCACGATCGCGCGTGCCTCCTCCTGAACCTTGCGCACATCCTCGTCGCTCGCGGCGCGCACATCGGAGGGGAGCGAGTCCAGAATGCGACCGTGCCACTCGTGCATTGCGAGCTCTCGTGGCGGCGCGCTCACGATCTCCGAGCCGCCGGAGAAGACTGATAGCGGCAGCCCCTGGTTGATCTCGTAACCTGAAATCTCCCATCGACCGCGGATGATGCCGCGCGCGGGGAAGTCGAGCCATCGTCCCGAGCGACGGATCTCTACCTCCTGATGCAGCGGGAGCCAGAAGCGCCCCTGCACGAGCGCATTCTCGAGCACGATCGAGATGTCCTCGAGCTCCTTGTCGAGGTACGCGGGCCGCGTGAAAGTGAACGCCATGCGCACGACGTCGCCGGTGGAGCGGTCGACGAAGAGTGCGCCAACGAGGCGGGGCTGTGAAGGATCCTTGGGACGGACGCGGAGCTCGTACACCTGCACCGAGCGATCCGGCAGCCGGATGCTCAGCGAATCGTTGATCGCAAAATCGTAATCGGCGTTGCCCGCCCCGGAGAGCGGGTGCGGTACGTCGCGCACCTCGTCGCCATCGCCGATGCGGATGATGCTCGGGAAGTTGTTCTGAACGATCCCCAGATGGTCCTGGTGATAGGCGATGTTCGTCGGCAGCGCGAGAGTGTCGCGCCGGCCCACGATGCGCTGCTTGCTGAGGTTGGGCGCCCGCCAGTACACTTCCAGCGCGAGCTCATCGGAGCGAACCACCTTGGGCGGGTCCGGAAAGTTCTCTCCGACCTGCGCGAGAAACGTCAGGTAGCCGTGCGCGGTCGTGTGATAGTCACGCAGCGCCGTATCGGCCAGCTGCTCGGCGCGACGCATGGTCGCTCGCTCCACGAGCACGCGCGCGCGTTCGTCGTTCCATGTTTGCGCGCGAACCGGCTGCGCGGTCGCGCAGACAACGGCGACCCAACACGCGGCTGCGTACGCCGCGAGGACTCTGCTCATGCGTGGAAAATGTCATGGTACGTGCGAAATGCGGCAAGCGCGAGAGTGCCCTGATGCTGGTGCGCGCCGTCTCGCACGCGTGAGACTGCAGTGACGACGTTCGACCGCTTCAAGGCACTCGCGCATCGCGGCGGCCTGGTCCCCGTTTGGCGCGACTGTCTGCTCGACGGCGAGACGCCGGTGTCTGCGTTCGCGAAGCTGCGCCGCGGTCCGTTTGCATTTCTGCTCGAGTCCGCGCCGGCCGGCGGCGAGACCTGGGCCCGCTACACGTTCATGGGTACGGAGCCGCGCGGGGCGTGGCGCCTCAAGGACGGCGTAGCAGAGGATTGGACGCCCGCACTGGGCTGGCACGGGGCACGTACGCCGGCGGACCCGCTCGCCGATCTGCAGTCGCTCGTCGCCAGACACGAGCCTGTGGACGTGCCGGAGCTCGGCGCATTCTGGAGCGGCGCCGTCGGATTTTTCTCCTACGACATCGCGCGCCACATCGAACGCCTCCCGAACGCGCCGCCGCGCGGGATCTCCGCACCCGATGCGCTCTTCGTGTTCACCCACGCTCTCGTGATCATCGATGCGCTCAGGTCTCAGGCGCGCGTGGTGGTCGGCGTTCCGGTGGACGCAGGAGCGAGCGATGCGGAGCTCTCACGCGCGCATGGCGACGCCATGCGCGACATCGATGCAACCATCGCGCGACTGCGCGCGCCCGGGAGCCTTGCTCCGCTCGACCTCGATCGCTCGGCGCCCCCGGCGATGGGTACCTTCGCGTACTCGCGCGAAAAGTTCGAGCAGGACGTCGAGCGCATTCGCGAATACATCTTCGCCGGCGATTGTTTTCAGGCGCTGCTCGCGCGACGCATCCAGGTGCCGCTCGATTTCGATCCGGCCGAGCTCTATCGTGCGCTCCGGGCGCTCAATCCGTCGCCATACATGTATCACCTCATGCTCGACGGACTGGAGCTCGTCGGCAGCTCCCCCGAGCTGCTCGTGCGCGTCGCGGGGGGCCGCGTGACCGTTCGCCCCATTGCGGGCACACGACCGCGCGGCCTCACCCCCGAAGACGATGAGCGACTCGCGGCCGAACTGCTGGTGGATGAGAAGGAGCGCGCCGAGCATGTGATGCTCGTGGATCTCGGTCGCAACGATGTGGGGCGCATCGCGAAGTACGGCACCGTCGAGGTGACGGACCTGATGGTCGTCGAGCGCTACAGCCACGTGTTCCACATCGTGTCTCAAGTCGAGGGAGAGCTGCAGGACGACGCCTCTGCCATCGACGTCTTCCGGGCGACCTTCCCGGCGGGCACCATGACGGGCGCGCCGAAGGTGCGCGCGATGCAGATCATCGACGAGCTCGAGCCCGAGCGGCGCGGTCCGTACGCCGGCGCGATCGGCTACATCGCGGCCGGGGACAGGCGAATGGATCTCGCTATTACGATCCGCACGTGCGTGATCGCCGAGGGCGTCGCGTCGGTGCAGGCAGGCGCGGGAATCGTCGCCGACTCGGTTCCCGCGAACGAGTGGGAGGAGACTGAGAACAAGGCGCGCGCGATGCTCACGGCGATCGGGCAGGTACGAAAGCGTTGATGCCCGGCGCATGCCCCTCCCCGGGCGCCCCCGCGCCTTCGCATATTGGGGCATGTCCTTTCGGATCGTCTCCACGAGCGGTGCCCAGTCCTTCGAGCTCGACGCGGGCTCGACCCTACTGGTCGGGCGCGCAGCGAGCAGCGACATCCCGATCTTCGATCCGACGATCTCCCGACGCCATGCCAAGCTGATCTCGACCTCGACGAGTGTGCGCGTGTCCGACCTCGGGTCGAGCAACGGCACCTTCGTGAACGGCGAGCGCGTCGAGGACGCAACGATCGTCCCCGGCGACGAGGTGGTGTTCGGCAAGGTGCCGTTCCGGCTGATCGCCCACGAGATGGTCGAGCGTGTGCAGAACGCGCACACGCGATCGGCCACGCCGGCCACCGGCGCGACCGTGCTCAAGCAACGCGCGTACGACAGTCCCGATGGACTCCTCTCGTCCGTTTTTCGCGCTGCAAATCTGGCCGACGCGACGTCCAGCGGCTCCGGGCCCGACGGCGCTGCACGCACCGAGAAAAAGCTCGCGCTTCTGCTCGAGGTGTCGAAAGGGCTCTCACGTGCCGTCGATGTGAACGCGCTGCTGGACAAGATCACCGAGCTCGTATTCCAGATCCTCGACGTCGACCGCGTCGCCATTGAGCTCGTCGACGCAGACGGCGGGCGCGTCCCGACGATATCCCGCGACCGCCAGGGTGTCATCACCGGCAAGTCCATACCGCAGTCGATTGCCCGCATGGTCGTGGACGAGAGGGTCGCCGTGCTCTCCGACAATGCGCCGCAGGATCAGCGCTTCGGCGGGCAGTCTATTCTCATGCAGAGCGTACGCTCCGCGATGTGCGCGCCGCTCATCGGCACGGAGGACGTCGTGCAGGGAGTGCTCTACGTCGACAACATCACGACCACACATCGCTTCAACGAAGAAGACCTCGAGTTTCTGACTGCCTTCTCCAACATCGCCGCCGTCGCACTCGAGAACAGCAGATTTTCGGAGCGCATTCGGCACGAGACGATAGTGCGCGGGAACTTCGAGCGGTTCTTCGCTCCGCGGCTCGCGGCGCAGATCGCCGGCTCGGCGCACCAGCTCAAGCTCGGCGGCGACAAAAGCACCGTGGCGGTGCTGTTCAGCGACATACGCGGCTTCACGGCACTGTCCGAATCGATGAAGCCCGACGAGGTCGCGCGGCTGCTCAGCGAATACCTCTCCGTGATGGTGGAGATCGTCTTCAGACACGGGGGCACGCTCGACAAATTCATCGGCGATGCAGTAATGGCGCAGTGGGGCGCGCCGATTGGTGCATCGGACGATGCGGATCGCGCCATGGATGCAGCTCTCGACATGATGCGCGAGCTTCAGACGCTGAATGAGCGCTGGGCGTCCGAGGGACGGCCACGCCTGCAGATCGGCATCGGGCTGAGCTTTGGCGATAGCTTCGCCGGCTACATCGGCTCCGAGCGCCGCCTCGAGTACACGGTCATCGGAGATGTCGTGAACATCGCGAGCCGGCTCTGCTCCGAGGCGTGCGCTGGCGAGATTCTGATCACCGGCGCGATGCGCGATGCGCTCACCGACGCGCCGCCCATGCGCGAACGCGGGACCATGGAGCTCAAGGGCAAGAAGGACGCGCTCCCGGTATACAGCGTCAGCACGTGACGGGCTTCGTCGTTCCTCCCGGATACGTTGCGCTGAGCGAGCCCGGGGTGGAAGGCGCGGCGCTAGCCTCGCTCGAGGAGCCGCTGCGCGAGGCGCTGGCCGAGGGAACGTTCTACGAGTATGCGGAGCATCACGCGGATGCGACGCCGCTCACCGGCCGCGGGATCGCGTACGCCGTTCCTTTGTCGAGCGGCGATCGCGTCGTCGTGCGCCGCTCGCGCCACGGTGGTCTGCTGGGCTCCATTCGCGACGATCGGTTTGTCGGCGCGACGCGTGCGCCGCGCGAGCTCGAGATCTCGCTCACGCTGCGCCGCCTCGGCGTGCCCACTCCGGAGATCGTGGCGTACGCCACGTATCCCGCGGGCGCAATGTTCAGGCGCGCAGATGTGATTTCGCGCGAAGTGCCGCGCAGCCGCGATCTGGCAGCCGCACTCGGCGCGCTCACGCGCGGCGATTCCAAACGCCTGCTACTGGAGGCCACCGGCAAGCTTCTCGAGGCAATGAGCGTCGCGGGGGCGCGTCACCCTGACTTCAACATCAAGAACATCCTTCTCGCGGAGAACGACTTCGGCGGGCTTCAGGCGTTTGTGCTCGACGTGGATCGCGTGTGGCTCGACAAACGGAGCGCGGACGTCGTGCTCGTGGCGAATCTCGCTCGCCTCTCGCGCTCGGCCCTGAAGTGGCGCCGCCTGCACGGACTCCCGATCGAGGAGGCCGATCTGCTCGCGATCGAGAGCACTGCGCGGGAGCTGATCACGCTCTCGCAATGACGAGCGTGGAGACCGGACGCCGGATCTGCATCGTGATGATGAGCGCGATCGGCGACGCAGTGCACGTCCTGCCGGTGGTCGCGGCGCTCAAACGGAACGATCCGGCGTCGCGGATCACCTGGATTCTCCAGCCGGGGCCTGCAGCCCTCGTGCGCGGCCATCCGGATGTCGATGAGATCCTGATCTTCGACAACACACGCGGGTGGCGCGGAATGCGCGATCTTCGCGCCATGCTCGCGCAACGTGAGTTCGATCTCGTGATCGACCTCCAGGTGTACATCAAAGCGGGGCTCGTGACGATGTTCACGCACGCGCCGGTCCGGCTTGGCTTCGACAGGGCGCGTGCGCGCGACCTGAACTGGCTGTTCACGAACCGGCGCATCCCTCCGCACACCGCCCAGCATGTGCAGGATCAGTATCTCGAATTTCTCGGCGCGTTGGACATCCCCGCCGAACCGCTCGAGTGGAAGCTGGGACCGTGGGCGAGCGAGCTGCCGGGACGCGAGCGTGTGCTCCACGATCTGCCTCGTCCGTTCGCAACGCTGGTGGTCGGGGCGACACATACCGAAAAGGAATGGATCCCGGAACGATGGGCTGCAGTTGCCAATGCCCTGCGCAGCGACTTCGGACTCGAGCCCGTGATCGCCGGGGGGCGCACCTCGCGCGAACTGGAAACGGCACGTCTCTTCGAGGCCGCAGGCGCGCGCACGTACAGCACCCTCGGCGTGCCGCTTCGCGAGCTCGTGACGATTCTCGATGCGTCCGAGCTCGTGATCTCACTGGACACCGCACCGCTTCACATGTCCGTTGCGCTCGAGCGCCCCGTGATCAGTCTCATGGGCTACAACAACCCGAAGCGGGTGGGTCCATACCGGCGCTATCACGATCTCATCGTCGACGCGTACGGCGATCCCGGTGAGGACTACCCGATCACGTACAAGCATCGATTGGGACGCATGCAGCGCATCACTGTGCAGGACGTTCTCGAACGCGTGCAGCGATGGAGCTCGGTCTATCGCGATCGTGCCGCGAGCACGCGTTCGTAGACCTCGAGCGTCCGCGTCACCGTGTTGTCGATGGAGAAGAGTGGCGCGCGACGAATTCCATTCGCTCCCATTCGCTCGGCCAACGCGCGGTCGGTGAGCAATCGCGCGATGGCGTCTCCCAGCGCCGTCGCGTCGCCAATGCGCACGAGCAGCCCTGTTTCGCCAGCTGCCACCGCTTCCGGAATACCGCCGGCGGCGGTCGCTGCAACAGGCTTCCCGAACGACATTGCATCGATGACCACTCCACCGATGCCATCATCGTTGGAACTGAGCGCGACGACGTCTGCCACGGACATCAGCGAGTCGGCATCCGTGCGGTAGCCAGCCAGGTGCACGACATCCGCCAGTCCGAGGGCCACGATCTCGCGCTCGACCTGTGCGCGTAGCTCGCCCTCGCCGACCATCAACGCCTGCACATCCGGCGCGGCGCGGCGCGCGACGTCCATCGCGCGCACAAACGTCAGCGGATCCTTGTGGCCCACCAACGCGGCAACCATGACGACGAGCGGCGCTCCTACGCGAACGCCCAGCGATGCAAGCGTCTCCGGAGATGCGGGCGGGATCACACGGGTGAGGTCCACGCCGCTGTATGCCACGGTGATGCGCGCCGACTCGATCCCGCTGGCGACGAGCGAATCCGCAGTCGCCTTGCAAACGGCGATCATCGCGTCCGCGCGCGCGTACTTCCAAAGCGACGCAGGATTGCGCTTGAGCGGAAAGCTCACGCGCCGCGTGAGCACCATGCGCGCGCGCGTCCCCATGGTCGCGAGCGCCGCGAGTGCCACCGCGTGCCCCGAATGCGCGTGCACGATGTCCGCGTCTTCGTTGATAATGGCGCGGCGCAGCGTCATCGCGGCTAGCACGTCCATCTCGCCAAATGGCGACAGCGGAATGATCGGCAGCTTCGCCTCTTCCGCCTTCCGGGCCAGCGGCTCGTCCGGTCGAACAGCCAACACCGAGCGATGTCCCAGTCTCGCGAGACGCTCCGCCAGCCAGAACGCCTGGCGCTCACCGCCGCGCCATCCCCGCTCGGTGTCGACGTGCACAACGCGCAGTGGGCGCGAGCTCACGCGCGCTTGCTCCCCCTTCGCGAGCTCCGGGCGTGCGCATCCGCGATCGCGCGCAGATCGCGGGCGACGCGGGGCCAATTGTACTTGTTCTCCGCCACGCGCCTCCCTTCCGCGCCCAGCTTCGCCGCGTGGTCGGGCGCGTCGAGCAGCGACCGGATGGTCGACGCGAGCGACGCTGCGTCGTACGGATCGGCGAGCAGCCCCGTCACGCCTTCCACGACAGCCTCCGGCATCCCTCCCTCGCGCCCCGCGACCACCGGAAGCGACGTCGCTGCTGCTTCGACGAGCGAGATGCCGAATCCCTCGACGTGATCCACTGCCACGCGCGACGCGCCCACATAGAGCTCCGCGATGTTGTAGAGCGCGGGAAGCTCGTCGTCTTCGACGTGCCCGAGGAAGTTGACGCGATCCTCCACTCCGAGCTCACTCGCTAGAGCTCGCAACGTCGCTTCGTATACGCCGCTACCCGCCACCGCGTAACGCAGCTCGGGCTCCACGTCGCGGAGCAGTGCGAGTGCGCGCAGCACCTGGTCCTGCCCCTTGTGCTCGACCAGTCGCCCGACCGTCAGCATCCACCGTCCGCCATTCAGCCCATACTTGGCTCGCACCCTCGCCGTGTCCAGCCCCGGACGAAAGCGATCGAGGTCGGTGCCGAGGGGAACGGCGAACACTCGGTCAGGGGACACCGGGATCTTCAGATCGTCGAACAGCTGAAGCGTCATTGTGCGCGTCCACTCGCTGTTCGTCACGATGACGGCGGCAGAGCCGAGCAGCGTGCGCGCGATCATTCGTTTGCGAATGCCGCTGCCGTGTTTCCGCATCTGAAGCAGCTCGGTGCCGTGGAGCATGACCCCGTACGGTATGCCCATTCGCCTTTTCAGATACCAGCCGACGTACGAAGGTGGCTTGAGATTGCCGCACCAGGTGAACGTGACGTCGTTCTCCCGCGCGAGAATGGCCGCGCGACGCGACCAGGCGACCACACCGGGCATGTTGCGCAGCCTCGCGCGCGGAATGGGCATGCGGTCGATGCGCACCAGCTGTCGCGCGTCGCTGGCAATCTGCCCCGGCTCGCTTCCGAGCGACACGAGCATCGCGTCATCCCCGTAATGACGGGCAAGCTGGGACATCCAGCTCGCTATGCCGTCATAGAGAGGCGGGAAGTTCGACGTGACCAGCAGGTGCGTCGTCATTCGGCTGCCGGCGCCTTGTCGACGATGCTCCGCATCATTGCGTCGTAGGAGTCGAGCATGCGGGCGAGCGGAAATACGTCGATCAGCCTCGCACGCGCTGCTCTCGCGAGCGCGCGAGCACGCGCCGTGTCGTCACAGAGCTCGGCAATCGCGTCGGCGAACGCCTGCGGCTGGTCAGCGTCGATGAGCAAGGCGGTCTCACCATCCTCTCCGAGCATCTCGACGTTCCCTCCCGCGCGCATCGCAACGATGGGCGTCTCGAGTGCCATCGCCTCCGCGAGCACGTTGCCGAAGATCTCTACAGGGGATGGATGTACGAGCACGTTGGCGGCCGAGATCGCCGTGAGCGTGTCCCGTGGGCTCTGTAAGCCGAGCCATAGTGCACGTACCCCGCCGGCGCGAGCGCGTTCTTGAAGCGACGTTTTGCACGGCCCGTCGCCGCAAAAGACGTACGTCGCGTCCATGCCTCTGCTGGCGAGCAATCGCATCGCGTCCACGGCAACATCGAAGCGCTTTTCGGCCTCCGCGAAGCCCACCGAGATGACGACCGTCTCGTGCGCCGCGATGCCGTTCGCCGCGCGCCACCGCACACCCGCGCCAGCCTCGACCGCGATCTCGGCCGGATCGTAGCCGTTCGGAATCACGAACGATTGCAGCTCCTCGAGAATGGGCAGCTCGCCGAGCGCCTTCGTGCGAATGTATTCGTTCTGGTACACGGTGGCCGAAGCGCGCCCAGCCGTCCAGCGATCCACGAATCGCGCGGCTCGTCGCTTCCCGACGCGGTTGTAGCGAATCACGACGTGCAGCCGTCGCACCATGCTCATCCACGCGGCGAGTCGCAGGTCGCGCGGCTTGTCCACGATTACGACATCCGTCGCGTTGGCGCGCGCGACGGTGAGCAGCGAGAGCACCTCCCGTGCACCCGTGCGCTCGAGCGTCAGCTTTCGCGCAGGGATGCCGAGGCGCGCGTACTCCGCCGCGACGAGGTCACTCGAAACGACGAGCTCCACGCGATGCCCTCGCTCAACGAGTCCCCGCGAGAGCTTCGCGTACGAGGCGCCCGATCCTCGCCAGTTTTCCGCCGACGTGAGCAGCATTACGCCGAGAGACTTGCTCATCGCGCCGCCGGCTCGGAGAGAAGCTCGCGGTAGACATCCAGAGTGCGATTCACGGTGATCTCGATCGAGAAGGCCGGCGCGCGTGCCGTTGCTCCGGCGCTCAGCCGTGCGGCGAGCGCGGGATCGCGCAGCACGCGCGCGATCGCCTGGCCAATCACACTGACATCGCCGATGGGTACGACCATCCCCGACACGCCGTCTACGATCACCTCGGTGACTCCGCCGACATCGGTCGCCACGATCGGCTTCCCGAGCGCGAGCGCATCGAGCAGTACGCCGGGCGTTCCCTCCAGGCTCTTGCTCGTGAGCACGACCACACTCGCCGCCGCCTCCAGCGCTTCGGGATCGGTGCGGAAGCCGGTGAGATGCACGAACTCCTCGAGGCCGAGCGCCGAGATCTCGGCGGCTAATGATTCGCGGAGCGGCCCGTCGCCGACGATGAGCGCGTGGAGCGCGGGTATCTCGCGGCGGGCCACCTCGATCGCGCGCACGAAGGTGGATGGATCTTTTGCAGCGCTGAGCGATGCGACGAGCACGGCGAGCGGCGCGCCGCGCGGCACGCCAAAGCTTGCGAGCAGCTCGGCGCTCGCAGGCGCTGCTGGCTTCGCGAGCGGGACACCGCTTGGGATCACGCGCACGCGATCCGGCTTCACTCCCGCCTCGAGGAGCCCGGGTACTCCGGCGCGACTGACGGAAATGAGTCGATCCGCTCGCGCGTACTTCCACCGCGTGGGGCGGTTGGAGCGCAGCGGCGTGGTCACGCGGCGTGCAAACACGATCTTCGCTCGGGTGCCAAGGGATGCGAGCGCCGCAAGCGCCATCGTGTGCCCCGACTGCGCGTGCACGATGGCGATCTTCTCGTGCCTGATCGCGCGGCGAAGGCGGAGCACCGTCCACGGACCCCACTCCGCGATCAGCGGATCGATCGGGACCACCTCGATTCCGGAGGCATGCGCGCGCTCGGCGAGCGGCACGCCGGTGCGGAGCGCGAAGATCGGCCGGCCACCGTGGCGGCGCAGCCCCTCGCCCATCCACAGCACCTGTCGCTGCCCACCACGCCACTCGGTGTTGATGTCGAGGTAGAGGATCGTGAGCGGCGCGACGGCGACCGTCACGCCCTGCCCTCATCGCGCGAGACGCGATACGCGGGATCGTTGTACATCTTGAACTGGCGATACACACGCGGCACGACGCGGCCGGACGCAATGTCCGCGAGCAGCGTCGCGAGCTCCTCTGCGAGATCGTCGCGCTGGCGCGTGAGCACCTCGAGCTTGCTGCTGCACTGCAGGCGAAAGTGGCTCGCCACATCGGTGCGCTCCATCTGCTCGCGCATGTGGTAGCGCTTGAGCTCCACGATGCTGAGCTTGTCCGCGAGCCAGCCGACCGTCTCAGCCACCGGTGGCGTCTCCGTCGCGGTTCACCCGCACCGTGCGGAGCACCTCGTCGTCGATGCGCTCGATGAGATCGTTGCGCCGCTGATTCAGCGTGTCGATGTTCCGCTTGGCCGCCGCGATCTGGTGATCCTCTCCTGCGCGCGCCTTGTCCTCCTCGTGCCAGAGCTCGACGTTCGTGCGCGCCAGCTCCGCGATCAGGGTGCCGATCGATTCAGTCGACATGCGCGACGCCCTCGGTCGTGCGCGCCGGCGCGTGCTCGAGGAGTGCCACAACTGCTTCCATCACCATGTCCACGGTCACTCCGGAGAAGAAGTCGTGTCCTTCGCGATACAGACGGTTCTCGTCGCGGATGCGCACCGCAGGGCCGGGCGTGCGCAACGCCACCGTCGTCGGGAGCCCAGGTGCGTAGTTGTCGGGAGTCGTCGGACCATAGAGCGTCACGCGCGGCACCCCGAGCGCGTCGGCCATGTGCGCCGGTCCCGTGTCGCCCGAGAGGAGAACGTCGCACGCGGCGAGCACCCCGAGAAATCGGCGCATTTCGCGATCGCGATCGTGATCGAGTGCGGGCACCAGGACCACCCGCGGGCAGAGCGCGCGCAGCGTGCCGACCACTGCGGACGGCGTTCCGGCGGTGAGTGCGATCGGCGTGATGCCCCGATCGAGCAGCGCGTTGGCGAGTGCGGCGAATCGCTCGACCGGCCAGTCGCGCGCGGGGCTGCTCGTCACGAGCGCGAATGCCACGCGGGGCCCCTTGAACGGTGCTCCGGCGGAACGAAGATCCGCTTCTCCCTGCAGCCGCTCGTGGGCGCTGAGTACGATGCCCGGGAGCGTACTTCCCACCGGAATTCCCGCGAGCTCGAGCAGTCGCCTGCGCCGGCGCACTACGTACTCGGGCGCGCCGCCTCGCGCGAGCGCGTGTGTGTACGCGAGCGGAGCCGAACGAACCTTCCATCCCACTCGCAGCGGTGCGCCCGAGGCACGGGTGATCATTGCGGTGCGCATGCTCCCTTGAATGTCGAACACCGCATCGTACGCAGACTCCCGGATCAGGCGTGCCGTTCCCAGCGTGCCACGGTCTTCGAGCACGATGCGTCTCCGGATCAGCGGATGACCCGACACGAGGGGAGCGGCATGGCTGCCCACGAGCATGTCGATCGAGGCACTGGGCAGCGCGCGATGTAGATCGTCGAGCAGCGCCGTGGAGAGCACGACGTCGCCCAGCCTGCGCAGTTGGATGAGGAGAATGCGTTCAATTCGTGGAGGCATTCACGTTGCCGGTGTCGGCCGGAATATACATTGCTGATGCGCTCGGTGCACCGCGTACCGCGCCTGCTGCCCACTACATTCCCGCTCGTGCTGCCTCCATCTCAGAGCGTCGGCCGTCGCTACTGCATCGTCATGCTGACCGCGGTCGGTGACGCCGTTCACGTGCTCCCCGTCGTCAACGCGATCAAGCGCGCGGACCCGCACGCGCACATCACGTGGGTGCTGCAGCCGGGACCGGCCACGCTCGTGGATGGACATCCCGCAGTCGACGAAATCATCCGCTTCGATAGATCGCGAGGATGGCGTGCCTTCACCGACGTCCGCGAAACCTTCCGCGACCGGCAGTTCGACGTCGTGCTCGCGCTGCAGGATTATCTCAAGGCCGGTATTCTCACCGCCATCGCGCCCGCGCCGCTTAAGCTCGGCTACGATCGCGCACGGGCACGCGAGGCGAACTGGCTGTTCACCAACATGCGCCTTCCGGCGCACGAGCCGCAGCACATTCAGGACGAGTATCTCGAGTTCGTGAGCGCGCTCGGCATCGAGCCCGAGCCGGTGGAATGGCGCATTGGTCCATGGGACGACGAGCGCGAATGGCAGCGGGAGTTCACGAAGCAGTTCGATCGCCCGATCGTGCCCCTCGTCATCGGCACGAGCCGCCCGCAGAAGGACTGGATCGCCGAGCGCTGGGGCGAGCTCGCAGATGCGCTGAGCGGAAGATTCGGCCTGCAGCCGGTGCTCGTGGGCGGGCGCTCGCCCACCGAGGAGGAAACGGAGCGTGTGATCCTCGAGCGCACACGTCACAAGCCCGTGACGGCGCTCAACAGCGGGCTACGCCGGCTCATCTCCATCCTCGACGCGAGCGCGCTCGTGATCTCACTGGACACCGGCCCCCTGCACATGGCCGTCGCGCTCGGACGCCCCGTGATCTCGCTGCTCGGCTTCAGCAACCCGCTGCGCACCGGTCCGTACCGCGCGAGCCAGGAGCTCATCGTGAACGGCTATGGCGACATGTGGAACGGCGCGCGGCTCGCGACCGACCGGCGCGTGGACCGAATGCAAACGATCACCGTGGCAGACGTGCTCGCGAAGGTCGCGATCTGGAAGGAACGCTATGCGGGCGCGCGGAGAGAGAGCGGGCTGAAATCGTAGCGCACGCCGAGCTCCGCGAGCAGATCGATCATGCGCGCGAGCGCGAGCCCCATCACCGCGAAGTAGTCACCATCGATGCGCTCGACCAGCGTCGCGCCGTATCCCTGAATGCCGTAGGACCCCGCCTTGTCCATGGGCTCGCGCGTGGCGATATACGCGCGGATGCGCTCGCGCGTGAGCGGGCGAAAGGTGACGCGGACGGACTCGACCCCGGAGCGCATCTCCCCTCCGTGAGCAACGGCCACCGCCGTGAGCACTACGTGCGTCTGCCCGCCGAGCATCGCGAGCATGCGCTCGGCGTCGCCATCGTCGCGCGGCTTGCCAAGTACGAGACCATCGATGAGCACGATCGTGTCGGCCGAGATGACGATCGCATCCGGATACCGCTGCGCGATGGTCGCTCCCTTCTCGCGCGCGAGCCGCTCGGCATGCTCCGCGGCCTCCTCGCCATCGCGGTACGACTCGTCGATATCCGCCGGCTGGACCTCGTGCGGAAGGCCGACGAGGGTAAGCAGCTCTCGCCGGCGCGGCGATGCAGACGCGAGGATGACGCGGGCCGTGGTCATCGCTCCAGCCAGATCGTGGTTGGTCCGTCGTTCACGAGATCGACCTCGCTCATTGCGCCGAACACACCGGTCTCCACGGTGCACCCGCGATCTCTCAGCATCGCGATGAATGTCTCGTAGAGGGGCTCGGCGACGGGGCCGGGAGCGGCCGCGAGAAAGCTCGGGCGGCGCCCGGCGGACGCGTCGCCGTACAGGGTGAACTGCGAGATCACGAGCACCGCGCCGCCCACGTCGGCGAGCGAGCGGTTCATCTTGCCGGCGTCGTCCGCCAGAATGCGAAGGCCCGCGATCTTGTCCGCCATCCAGAAGAGCTGCGGCTCCGTGTCCGTCTGCGTGAAGCCGACGAGCAGACAGTAGCCGACGCCGATCCTGCCGACGACGCGGTCGTCGACCCGAACTTCTGCTCTGGAGACCCGCTGAAGGAGTACTCGCACTGAACGATGATCGCTCTCGCTGGGAATAACCTGGAACCGAATACCGCCGGGCGGAAAGTAAGAACCCGCGGGACCAGAATGCGAGTGGACACTTCCACATGAAAGCCGGACTCCCGCCGCTTGCCCGCGCTGCGCGCGGCCGAGATAGTTGCTGAGTACGGACGCTCTCATCTCGTGGACACGTTCATGACGACAGCTACCACCTTGGCCGGGATTCGTGTACGCCGCGCTGGCGAGCGCGACATCGCGATGCTCGCGCATCACCGGATCGAAATGTTTCGTGACATGGGCCAGCTCACGGAGCACAACGAACGCGAGCTCACGAGGGCCTCGGAGTCGTTCTTCCGCGTGGCGGTCGACTCAGGGGAATACATCACGTGGCTCGCGCTCGGTGGCACTCCAGAGCGCATCATTGCAGGCGCTGGCCTCTGGCTTCGCTCCATGCTCCCTCGTCCCGCGCCGACGGGCGTCATTGAGGGACGCGAAGCACTCATCGCAAATGTGTACACGGAGCCGGAGTGGCGTCGCCGCGGCATCGCGGCACTGCTCATGCGCCACGTGCTCGACTACACCCGCGAGCACAACATTCCGCGCGTACTGCTCCACGCCTCCGATGACGGCCGGCCGCTCTACGAGTCGATGGGCTTCGTATCGACGAACGAGATGAGGCTCGTGGCGAGCCCATGATGCAAAAGGCGCCGCGGTTTCCCACCGCGGCGCCTTCGCCCGACTCACTCCACCGTCACCGACTTCGCCAGATTCCTCGGCTGATCGACGTTCGCGCCTCGCTTCACCGCGATGTAGTACGCGAGTAGCTGCAGCGGCACCGACGCCAGGATCGGCGTGAACATGTCGATCGTTTCCGGAATACGGATTTCGTAGTCGAGCTTCCCGGCCAGCGCGGGCTCGCTCCGGCTCGTGAGCGCGATCACGCGTCCGCCGCGCGCCTTCACCTCGTGAATGTTCGACACGATCTTGTCGAACACCGAGTCGTGCGGCGCGATGAACACCACCGGCATGTTCTCGTCGATCAGCGCGATCGGGCCGTGCTTCATCTCCGCGGCGGGATAGCCCTCCGCGTGGATGTAGCTGATCTCCTTCAGCTTGAGCGCGCCTTCCAGCGCAGCCGGGAAGTTGTAGCCGCGGCCCAGATACAGAAAGTTCGTGACGTCCTTGAACTGCTCCGCAATCTCCTCGATCGCGGGCGCAGTCTCCAGAATCTCCGCGATCTGATCGGGGAGCTTCTGCATCGCTTCCACGATGCGCTTGCCCTCGAGCTCCGTGAGCCCGCGCAACCGCGCGAGCCGGAGCGCGAAGAGCGCGAGCGCCGTCACCTGGCTGCTGAACGCCTTGGTGGACGCGACACCGATCTCCGGACCCGCGTGAATGTAAATACCGCCATCCGACTCGCGCGCGATCGTCGATCCCACCACGTTCACGATGCCCAGTGCATGCGCGCCACGCCGCTGTGCCTCGCGCATCGCGGCGAGCGTGTCCGCAGTCTCGCCGGACTGCGAGATCACGATGCACAGCGTCTTCTCGCTGATGATCGGGTTGCGATAGCGCAGCTCCGACGCGTACTCGACTTCCACGGGCACGCGCGCGAGCTCCTCGATCAGGAACTCACCGATCAACGCGGAGTGCCAGCTCGTGCCGCACGCCGTGATCAGGATGTTGTCGAACTTGAGCAGCT
>JBDTXN010000037.1:0-22169 GCA_040006175.1 Gemmatimonadota bacterium
CTGTATCACCCGCAGTACGGCTTCCTCAACTATGCACTCGGCGCCGTCGGCGTCCGTCCCATCGACTGGCTCGGCGATCCGCGGTGGGCCATGCCTGCGATCATCCTGCTCGCGGTGTGGAAGAATTTCGGCTACAACATGCTGATCTTCATCGCCGGTCTGCAGTCGGTGCCGGAGGATCTGTACGAGGCCGCCGCGCTCGACGGCGCCGGTGCCGTGCGGCAGTTCTGGCACGTCACGCTGCCGAATCTCGCGCCGACATTCTTCTTCGTCGGCGTCGTGACGATGATCGGCTACTTCCAGCTCTTCGCCGAGCCGTACGTGATGACGACGGGCGGCCCGCTCGGCGCGACGACGAGCCTCGTGCTGTTCATGTACGAGGAGGGCTTCCGCTGGTGGCGCCTGGGCGTCGCCGCGTCGATCGCGTTCCTGCTCTTCCTCATCATTCTGGTGTGGACGGCGATTCAGCTTCGACTCGAACGGAGACTCGCGGCATGAGGCGCGTGCGACTCGGGACTGTACTCCTGTACGCGGCGCTCATCGTCGGCGCACTGCTGTCGCTCTTTCCGATCCTCTGGATGATCTCGGCGTCGTTCATGCCGACAGGAATGGCGAACACATTTCCGCCACGGCTGCTTCCCGATCACCCAACGTTGCAACACTACCACGACGTGTTCACGCGGCTGAGCATGAGCCGCTATCTCGTGAACAGCGGCATCATCGCCATCGTGGTCACGGTACTCTCGCTGATCGTCAACTCGATGGCGGGCTACGCATTCGCGAAGCTGCGCTTTCGCGGGCGCGACGGCGTGTTCCGCGCGATGAGCGCTGGTCTCGTGATTCCGGTGCAGGTCGCGATGCTGCCGCTCTTTCTGCTGATGAAGTCGCTCGGGCTCATCAACACGTACTGGGGCGTGATCATCCCGAGCATGGCGAGCATCTTCGGGATCTTTCTGATACGACAGTACGCACTGTCCATCCCCGACGATCTGCTCGACGCCGCACGCATCGATGGCGCGAGCGAGGCGCGGATTTATCGCTCGATCGTGCTGCCGACGATCACACCCATTCTCGCGACGCTCGCGATCTGGACCTTCCTCACGACGTGGAACGACTTCATGTGGCCGCTCATCGTGCTGTCGGATGAGCGTCGCTACACGTTGCCGGTCGCGCTAGCCAGTCTCGTGGGGGAGCACGTGCAGGATACGGAGCTCATGATGGCGGGCTCGGTGCTGACGGTACTCCCTGTCGTGATCGTCTTCCTGGTGCTGCAGCGCTACTACATCCAGGGCGTGATGGCCGGGAGCGTGAAGGGGTGAATCGCCGGCTGTCCTTGTTGGCTGCTGCTTTCGGCGCGCTCGCATGCATCGACAACATCCGCGCGCAGTCGCCAGCGCCGCCGTTGCCGAGCTCCGCGCGACTGATCGACGGATTCGAGAACGTCGCCGGCTGGAGCGCGCATCCGTCTGACGGCGTGTCACTCGACATCACCGCAGACAGCGTCGGCCCGCACCGCGGCGCGATGCGACTCGATTTCGACTTCCACGGCCACGGTGGCTACGCGATCGCGCGCAAGAAGTTCGACATCGCGCTGCCGGAGAACTACGCGCTCTCCTATCGCGTGCGTGGGAAGGCGCCGGCCGAGAACTTCGAGGTGAAGCTGATCGACTCCACGGGTGACAACGTGTGGTGGAACAACGCGGTGAACGTGCACTTCCCCGAGGAGTGGCGCGCCGTAACGCTGAAGAAGCGCCACATCACATTCGCGTGGGGACCGCGCGGGGGTGGTGAGCTCGAGCATCTCGCCGCGATCGAGCTCTCGATTACGGCAGGGGGTGCCGGCAAGGGGACGGTGTGGATCGATGGGCTGACGTTTACGCCGCTCGAGCCCGTGCGCCCGTACACGGGAACTCCGGTCGCGAGTGCAACGAGCGAGGTGGAGAATCACGCGGCATCGTTGGGCGCCGACGGCGACGCCGCCACGTCGTGGAAGAGTGACTCGTCCGCGGGCACGCAAAGCTTCTCGGTCGACTTCGGCTCCACCCGCGAGTACGGCGGTGCGACCGTCGATTGGGCACCGGGTGCAGCGGCGGCGAATTACGCGATCGAGACCTCCGCCGATGGCGCCAAATGGGACGGCGCGTACGAAGTGAATGGCGGCAATGGCGGGCGCGACTGGATCTACCTCCCGGAGATGGAGTCGCGCTATGTGCGAGTGCGCATCCCGGCAACGAGCGAGCCGCGCGCGTACGCGATTCGCGAGCTCGCGGTAATTCCCGTCGAATGGTCCGCGTCGCGCAACGACTTCTTCGCGCACATCGCGTCGAGCGCGCCTGCAGGCAGCTATCCAAAGTATCTCAGTGCTAAGCAATCGTACTGGACGGTGATCGGAGTCGATGGTGATGACGCAGAGGCGTTGATCAATGAGCAGGGTGCGATCGAGCCGCACGCGGGAGGCTTTTCCCTCGAACCGTTTTTGCGCGTAGGCGGAAGGCTCGTGACGTGGCACGATGCGCGACAGACTCAGTCCCTCGCAAAGGGATCGCTTCCGATTCCCTCGGTGAGGTGGACGGCGGGCGCGCTCCGCCTCGAGATTACGGCGTTCGCCGCCGGTGCGCCGGACTCGTCGTCGCTCTACGCGCGCTATCGCGTTACCAACAGCGGAAAATCGGTCGCCAAGCCCACGCTGTATCTCGCCGTTCGGCCGTTCCAGGTGAATCCGAGCTGGCAGTTCCTCGCGACGCAGGGTGGAGACGCGCCGATCAAGACCATCGCGTGGCAGGACACCATCCTCCGGGTGAACGACACGTGGAGCGTGGTGCCACTCACTGCTCCCGACGCCGTCGGCACTTCGACGTTCGACCAGGGCGGTGTCGTGGAGTCACTACGCGGCGACGCGCTGCCCGCGCGACGCGAGGTACGCGATCCGACGGAGCATGCATCGGCGGCGCTGTCGTATCCGCTTTCCATTCCACCCGGCAAGTCGCGCGACGTGTATGTGCTCATGCCGCTGCATCAACAGTCGCCGGTCTCACGTCCCTTTGCACGGGATGCAGAGGCGAGTGCGTTCGCGACTCGCGTGCTCGAGGCTACCGCGCGCAAGTGGGACTCCACGCTGAACCGCGTGTCCATCACGCTGCCCGCATCCGCATCGCGCGTGACCGAGACGCTCCGCGCGCAGCTCGCGTACATCCTCATCAACGATCACGGCCCGCAGATCCATCCCGGCTCGCGCTCCTACGCACGCTCGTGGATCCGTGACGGCTCAATGATCGGCGCCGCGCTTCTCCGGCTTGGCCATCCCGAAGAGGTGCGCGCATTCCTCGAGTGGTACGCGCCGTATCAGTTCCCGAATGGGAAGGTGCCGTGCTGCGTCGACGCGCGCGGAGCCGATCCTGTCCCCGAGAACGACAGCCACGGTGAGCTCGTCTACGGAATCGCCGACTACTTCCGCTATACGGGCGACACCGCGTTCCTCGTGAAAATGTGGCCGCACGTCACCGGTGCAGTGGCGTACATGGACTCGCTGCGCGCGCAGCGCCTCACCCCCGAATACTCGAGCGGCGCGAAGCGCGCGTTCCATGGCCTCTTCCCCGAGTCCATCAGCCACGAAGGCTACTCGGCCAAGGCGATGCACTCGTTCTGGGATGACATGTTCGGGCTGCGCGGCTACGCGGATGCGGTATTCATTGCGAACGTGCTGCGTCACGAGCCTGAGGCGAAGGATTTTGCCGCGAAACGCGACAGCTTCCGTGCGGACATCATGGCTTCGTACCGAGCGAGCATGGCGGAGCGGCACATCGACTTCCTCCCCGGCTCCGTGGAGCTCGGCGACTTCGACGCAACGTCGACCACGGTCGGCATCGCGCCAGTGGGCGAGCTCGCATCGCTCCCGGATACGGCGCTGAAGAACACATTCGACAAATACTGGATCAATGCGGAGAAGCGCCGCACCGGCGCCGCCGCGTGGGACGCATACACTCCCTACGAGCTGCGCACGGTGGGCACGTTCGTGCGACTCGGCGAGAAGAAGCGAGCGCTCGCGATGCTGGATTTCTTTTTCGAGGGCCAGCGGCCATCGGCATGGCGGCACTGGGCCGAGGTGGTGTGGCACAATAGGGACACGCCGAAGTTCATTGGCGACATGCCGCACACGTGGGTCGGCTCCGACTACATTCGCTCGGTGCTCGACATGTTCGCGTACGACCGTCCGTCGGACAGTGCGCTCGTAGTCGGCGCGGGGATCGCCGAGCGCTGGGTGCGCGAGGCGCCTGGCGTGAAGGTGCGCGGGCTCGGCACGCCGTACGGGCCGATTGATTTCGACATTCGCGCACGCGCGCGATCGGTCGTCGCGCATTTGAGCGGGAACATGCGCGTGCCGCCCGGCGGCATCGTATTCCGCTCGCCGGTGGATCGGCCGATTGTGAGGGCGGCAGTGGATGGCCGCACAGTGTCATCATCGTCGAACGGAGAGGTCGTGGTTCGCCGCCTCCCCGCGACGATCAATCTGACCTATCGAGAACGCTGATGAGCGATAAGGCTGGGACGACTGCGCACGAGCATCGGCTCGCGAGCGATCGCTATCATCTCACGATCTCCAACGATGGAACGGGGAGCTCGCACTTCCGGGACCTCGCGATCACCCGCCGCGTCCCCGATCGCACGCGCGAGACGGACGCGTTCGCGCTCTACATTCGCGATCTCGACAACGGCGAATATTGGTCCGCGGGTGCGGAGCCCGTTCGCCGCGTTGGGGATTCGTACGAGGCGATCGCGGAGGATGGAGTCGTCACTCTCATCCGAGAGCACGATGGGATTCGTACGACGCTCGACATCTCCCTCACCACGGGTGCGCCGGCCGAGGAGCGCAGGCTCACGATCGAGAATCTGAGCGGCCGAGCGAGGCAGCTGGATGTCACGACGTACGCGGAGCTCGTGCTGAATACGCCGGTTGCGGATGCGTCGCATCCGGCGTTCTCGAAGCTCTTTGTGCAGACCGAGTGGGACGGTGCATGCCAGGCGCTGCTCGCGATCCGCAGATTGCGCGCGACTGACGACGAGCCACTGTGGGTGGTCCACACGCTACGTACTCATGGCTCCGACGCAAAGCCCTCATACGAAACGGACCGCATGCGCTTCATCGGACGCGGGCGCACGACCGCGCGCCCGAAGTCGCTGGACGCTGGCGCGGCGCTCTCCGGCACGACGGGCGCGGTGCTCGACCCGATCTTCGCGCTACGAGCGAAGGTGACGCTCGCGCCCGACACATCGACGCAGATGATCGCGCTGCTCGGCGCGGGGAACACGCGCGAAGACGTGCTGTCGATCGTCTCGCAACATGGCGCCCCACCCGCACCGCGTGCACACGGACGCGGTGCGCATGGCGACAGCGGTGTCATGGCGGTGAGATCCACGGATCGCTATCGCCCCGCGCGAGCACCCAAATCGACGATGGTCTCGAACGCCGATGAGCCGCTGCGCTTCTTCAACGGCATTGGCGGATTCTCGAGCGACGGCACCGAGTACGTCATGAGACTCGACGCGACGCCCAGTGGCTTGCGGTGGCCGCCGATGCCGTGGTCGAATGTCATCGCGAACGAGAACGCGGGGTGCATCGTCACAGGGAGCGGCGCCGTCACGAGCTGGAGCGCGAACAGCCGGGAGAATCGCCTGACCCCGTGGTTCAACGATCCGGTGTCGGACCCGTACGGTGAGGCGATCTATCTGCGCGACGACGACAGCGGCGTGTTCTGGTCGCCGCTGCCGGGGCCAACGCCTGCACCCGCGCCGTACGAAGTGCGGCACGGCTTCGGGTACACGAGCTGGAAGCACACGAGCCACGAGCTCGAGCAGAGCACGACGACATGGCTCCCGCGACACGATCCGGTGAAGATCGTGCGACTCACGCTGCGCAGCATGAGCGTGCGTTCGCGAACGATCACAGTGATGAGCTACGCGCATCTCGTGCTCGGCGGACTCCCGTGGGTGACGGCGCCGTACGTCGTGACTACGCGCGATGCGGAGACCGGCGCGATCCTCGCGACGAATCCCACGCGCGGTGAGTTCTCGAAGCGCGTGGCGTTCGCGACGCTCGTCGCTCCCGCGGGCGCCGGCGCCGTCAGTGCGACGGCCGATCGCACTGTGTTTCTCGGTCGCAGCGGCAGTGTGAGCGATCCGGCCGCCATCCACTCCGATGCTCCGCTGGATGGTCGCACGGGCGCCGGACTCGATCCGTGCGCCGCATTCTCGACGACGATCACGATTCCCGCGGGCGGCACCGCGGAGATCGCGTTCCTGCTCGGCGAGGCCGAGAATGAGGTGCGCGCGCAGGCGTTGCTGCGCACATACGGCAACGTCCCCGCGATTGCAGCGTCGCTCGATGTCGTCCGCGCCTTCTGGCACGACACGCTCGGCGGCGTCCAGATCGAGACACCATCGCCTGCGCTCGACCTGATGGTGAACGGCTGGCTCGCATACCAGAATCTGGCATGCCGAGTGTGGGGGAGGTCGGCGTACTATCAGTCGGGGGGCGCGTTCGGATTTCGCGATCAGCTCCAGGACTCGTCCGCGCTGCTTTATCTCGATCCGTCGCTCACGCGCTCGCAGATCCTGCTGCACGCGTCGCACCAGTTCGTCGAGGGCGACGTGATGCACTGGTGGCATCCGCCCACGAGCAAGGGAATTCGCACCAGATTTTCTGACGACCTGCTCTGGCTTCCCTACATCACGGCGTTCTACATCGCGAGCACGGGCGATGTCTCGGTGCTCGATGCGAGCGCGCCGTTCGTGACGGGCCCGCATCTCGAAGGATTGGAAGACGAGCTGTTCATGACGCCGACGGATTCCGGAACCGCGGGAAGCGTGTACGAGCATTGCTGTCGATCGATCGACCGGTCGCTCACGTCGGGCGTGCACGGCATTCCGCTCATGGGCAGCGGCGATTGGAATGATGGCATGAATCGCGTGGGCCGCGAAGGCAAAGGCGAAAGCGTGTGGCTCGGCTTCTTCCTCTTCTCGATTCTCGGCGACTTCATTCCACTGGCCGAGGCGCGCGGGGACAGTGCACGGGTGACGCAGTATCGGTCACACCAGGAGAAGCTCGGCGAAGCGCTCAACAGCGCGGGCTGGGACGGCGGATGGTATCGTCGCGCCTACTATGATGACGGCACCCCGCTCGGTGCCGCGGCCGGCGACGAGTGCCGCATCGATGCGATCGCGCAGGCGTGGTCGGTGCTGTCCGGCGCCGCGCCAGCGGATCGCGCCGAGATCGCGCTCGATGCGATGGAGAAGTATCTCGTCTCGGAGCCGGAGAAGCTCGTTCGTCTGTTGACACCGGCCTTCGACAAGACGCCGCACGATCCCGGATACATCAAGGGATATCTGCCGGGCGTGCGCGAGAACGGAGGACAGTACACGCACGGCGTGCTGTGGGGCGTGCGCGCGCTGGCGGAGATGGGGCGCACGGAACGTGCGACGAAGCTGCTCGAGATGCTGAGCCCCATCACGCATGGTCGCACGCCGGCCGAGGTCGAAGTGTATCGAGTGGAGCCATACGTGATCGCGGCGGACGTGTACGGCGTCGCACCGCACGTAGGGCGCGGCGGGTGGACCTGGTACACGGGATCCGCCGGTTGGATGTACCGTGTGGCGCTCGAGTCGCTGCTCGGACTTACTATAGTAGGGGGCACGCGGCTGGAGCTCCGCCCGTGCGTTCCAGAGAGCTGGCCCGGGTTCAGCGTGCGCATGCGCCTTGCCGACAAGCGGACGCGCTACGAGATCGTGCTCACGCGCGCGGCAGCTGGTGTTACCGGGACGCAGGTGCACGTGGATGGCGAGTCGATGATCGACGGTGTTTCGAATGGTGCCGCGAGCATCGCGCTCGTGCGCGATGGCGGCGTGCATCTCGTGGAGATCGCGCTCGCGAACGACCTCACGCCGCGCTACGCGCGGGCGAGCGCCGCTCCGTGACTTCGAATCACATCCGAGTAGAAGCGGGCGCTCGCCTTGGGCGTGCGTGCGAGCGTGTCGAAGTCGACGTGCACGATGCCGAAGCGCTTCGCGTAGCCGAAGGCCCACTCGAAGTTGTCGAGGAGCGACCAGGCGTAGTAGCCGCGGAGATCGACGCCCTGCGTGATCGCGTCGTGCGCGGCGCGAAGGTGCTCGCGGAAGTACGTGACACGGAGCGGGTCCTCGACCGCACCGTCCTCGACGTGCGGCGGGTCGTCGAAGGCGGCGCCGTTCTCGGTGACGTACATCGGGCGGTTGCCGTACCGGTCCTTGACCCACACGAGGATTCGCGTGAGCGCGGCAGGATACACCTCCCAGTCCATCTCGGTGTGGAGGTTCCCTTCCTGGCGCACGCGCTTGGCGCGAAGCGGCAGGTCGCCCGGCGCGTCGCGCACGACGTTGCGCGAGTAGTAGTTCACGCCGAGGAAATCGAAGGGCGCCTGGATGATCGGCCAGTCACTCGCGGGAAATTCCGGCCACGCACTTCCGAAGGCGTCGGTGAGCTCGCGGGGGTAATGGCCGAGGAATACGGGATCGAGATAGTGCCGGTTCATGTACGCGTCGGCGCGCGCAGTCGCGGCGATATCGTCGGCGCTGTTCGACGTGGGATACTTGGGCTCGAGATTGACGACGAGGCCGATCTCGTGCTTGCCGGTGGCGCGATATGCCTGCACGGCCGCGCCGTGCGCGCGGAGGAGATTGTGCGAGACGACCGGGACTTCGCGAAAGTTGTGATGCCCGGGGGCGTGCGTCCCGATCGAATAGCCTTCGTGCGTGATGACCCATGGCTCGTTGAGCGTCACCCAACGTGGAACGCGGTCATCGAACGCGCGGAAGCAGGTACTCGCGTAGTCGGCGAACCAGTTCGCGATGTCGCGATTGAGCCATCCGCCGCGCGCATCGAGCGCCTCGGGAAGATCCCAGTGATAGAGCGTGACCATCGGCGCGATGTTCCTCGCGAGCAGCGCATCGATGAGCCTGTCGTAGAAGGCGAGACCGGCGGCGTTGACGCGCCCTGTTCCTTCGGGGAGAATTCGTCCCCACGCGACGCTGAACCGGTAGGACGTGAGGCCGAGCTGCGCCATCAGGTCGACGTCGGCGGCGTAGCGGTGGTAGTGATCCGTGGCGATATCGCCGGTGTCGCCGTTCATCGTCTTCGCCGGCACGCGGGAGAACCGATCCCAGATGCTTGGCCCCGCACCATCCGCACGCGTCGATCCTTCGATCTGATACGCCGACGTCGCGGCGCCCCACAGGAACCGATCGGGAAAACGATAGTCGCGACTCATCTCGACAGGCGGAGTGTATGGCGAGCGTAACGCTGAAAGGAGTGAAGAAAGTATATCAGCAGGGTGGCAAGGACGTCACCGCCGTGCACGGAGTCGACCTCGAGGTAAAGGACGGTGAGCTCGTCGTGCTCGTGGGCCCGTCGGGATGCGGCAAGAGCACGACGCTGCGCATGGTCGCGGGGCTCGAGTCGATCAGCGGCGGCGAGTTGCGCATCGACGATCGGGTGGTGAATGACGTGCCTGCGAATGACCGCGACGTCGCGATGGTCTTTCAGAGCTATGCGCTGTACCCGCACATGACCGCGTACGACAACATGGCGTTCGCGCTCAAGCTTCGCGGGATGACGAAAACGGACATCGATGCGCGGGTGAAGGAGGCGGCGTCGATCCTGGGCATCGGCGAGTTGTTGGCGCGCAAGCCGAAAGACATGAGTGGCGGGCAGCGGCAGCGCGTGGCGGTGGGCCGCGCGATCGTGCGGCATCCACGCGTGTTTCTGTTCGATGAGCCGCTGTCGAATCTCGATGCGAAGCTGCGCGTGCAGACGAGGAGAGAGATCGCGCGACTGCACCAGCAGCTGAGCGCGACTATGCTGTACGTCACGCACGATCAGGTCGAGGCGATGACGTTGGGCGATCGCATCGTGGTGCTCGAGGGCGGGCACGTAAAGCAGATCGACACGCCGATGAATCTTTACGAGCGGCCGAGGAACACGTTCGTCGCGGCGTTCATCGGGAGTCCGTCGATGAACTTGATGCCTGGTGCGATAATCTCCGGACCGGGCGGAGTTGGAGTGGAGTTTCGCGCGGCGGACAATGCGTTCTCGATCGCGCTGAGCGGTGAGTGGGGTCAGCGGTTGGCAGCGTATGACGGCCGCGCGGTGATCATGGGCATGCGACCCGAGGACATCGATCTCGTGCCGGACGGGAGCCTGCCGCTCGGCGGAGCGACGGTGCGCGTGAAGCTCGATGTCGTGGAGCCACTTGGGAGCGAGGCCTTTCTCTCGGCGCGCGTGGGCGCGAAGGAGATCACGGCACGCGTACCGCCGCGAGGGCTGCCGACGGCGGGGAGCGAGGTGGAGCTGGTGTTTAATCGGGATCGGCTACACTTCTTCGACGCGGAGAGTGGGCAGACGTTGAAAATTGAGTAAAGCTCCAAGACTGTGTGGCAGGCCTTCTGCCCATCGGGTCAATCCTTCACGCATGCTGTCACAGTGCGAGGAGAGAGAACCGGGTTCCCGGGCCTCGTCCTCGTACACACGCTGACGGATCGATTTGGAGTGGCTGAGCAAGTCTCAGCCAGCCCGAGTCCCCCTGTTGCCCGGCTACTCCACTCTCAACACCACCGCCGGATCCGTGATACTCGCACGATACGCCGGCAGCCACGACGCCGCCGCTCCCGTCGCTGCCAATAGCAGCGCCACCGCCAGATACGTGAGCGGGTCGTTCGCCTGAACATCGAACAGCACGCGCTGCATTGCGCGGGTCAGCACCAGCGCGAGCATCGCGCCGATCAGCAGTCCCGCCGTCACCAGCTTGAGTCCGTGCGCAAGCACGAGCCAGCGCAACTGCGCGGCACGAGCGCCGAGGGCGATGCGCACGCCCATCTCGCGCGTGCGTCTCCGCGCCGTCTGCGCGAGCACGCCGTACACTCCCACGATCGCCAGCACGATCCCGACGCTCGCGAACATCAAGAGCATGGTCATCAGAAAACGGTCGCGCCCGAGCGACGTGTCGAGCACGTCGTCCATCGTCTGCACCGACTCGATTGCCAGATTGGGATCGATTTCGCGAAGCGCGCGGCGCGTCGCGGGCACGAACGCGAGCGGCTCGCCAGCCGTTCGCACCACGAGTACCATACTTCCCTGCTGCTCCTGCGCCAGCGGCGCGAAGATCTCATCGTGCGCCTCGATCTGCATCCCCAACTGCCGCTCACTCGCGACCACGCCTACGATCGTGCGCCATTTCGATGTGGAATCCGGCGCGCGATCGAAGACGATTTGTTGGCCGACAGGATCAGTGTCGTGGAAATATTTGCGCGCCAGCACATCATTGACGACGATCACGTGGTCACCACTGGTCGCGTCAGCCTCGGTGAACGTTCGCCCCCGCAGGAGCGGCACGCGCATCGTGCCGAAATAGTCGCCGGACACCTCGCGATGTCTCACCTCCGTGGCGAAATCGTCTCGCGCACGTCCGCGCACGGCGAAGTCGCTCGTCCATCCCGAACCCGTGAGGGGCAGAGACGAGACGATCGAGGCGTTCAACACGCCAGGCGTGGCGCGCACGCGGTCAAGCAGTGCGCGATCGAATTGTGTGAGCACAGCTGTACTATCATATCGACCGCCCGGCATCTCGATGCTCACGGTCAGCACGCCGCTGGGCTGGAAGCCCGGGTCCACTCGGCGCAGCGCCGCGTACGACCGCACGAGCAGCCCCGCGCCCACGGTTAACAGGAGTGCGAGCGCGACCTCGCCGACGGCAAGCGTGTTCGCCCAGCGACGCATGCGCCGCCCATCGCTGGAGGAGCGACTCCCTTCGCGCAATGCGTTGGCCGGGTGTTGCCGCTGTCCCCACAGCGATGGTGCAATCCCGAACAACAGCGCGCTCACCGTCGTCACGAGAAGAAGAAAGACGAGCACGCGCCAATCGATGCCGAACTCCTGTACCGGCAACAATTCCGCCGATTGCGTCGAGGCGAGTGCCCGCACGCCCATCCAGCCCACCGCCAACCCGGCGATTCCGCCAAGCAACGACAGCAGGAAACTCTCGGTGAGCGCCTGTCGCACGAGACGAGGATGACCGGCACCCAGCGCCAGTCGCAACGAAAGCTCCCGCTGTTTCCCGATCGACCGCACGAGCAGGAGGTTCCCCACGTTCGCACACGCGATGAGGAGGAGAAGTCCGACCGCGCCGAACAGCAGAAGCAGTGGCCGCCGCTCATCGCCATTCAGGAACGCGCGCAAGGGTACCATGGACGCGCTCATCTTCTCATTCGTTTCAGGATACTCCTGCTGAAGCCGCCGAACCAACGATTGCAATTGCACGTCCGCTGAAGCTGCCGTAACGCTGGGTCTGAGTCTCGTGATCACGCGCAGGTAGTGCGCTCTCCTAAACGATTGTTGCTCGCGTGCGGAGCTGCTCCACTGCATTGTGAGCCACACATCCGCATCGCGGTATGGGTACGCGAAGGTGGATGGCATCACGCCGACAACCACAAACTGCTTGCTGTTCAGCCGAATGGACTTGCCGATCGCGGCCGAGTCGCCGCCGAGTGCGCTGCGCCAGAAACGGCTGCTGACGACGGCCGTCGGAGTCGCCCCCTCCCACGTCTCCTCGTCCCGAAATGTGCGGCCGAGGGCGGGCTGGGCGCCGAGCACCGAAAAGAACGTACCGGTGACCTGTACCGTGGTCACCATGCGCGGCTCGCCATCGCCGGTGAACGTCGTGCTTGCGTGTCCGTCGGCATATCCGCCAATCGAGGCTACGGCGGGAAGCCGTTCCTTCCAATCCAGATAGTTCGCCGGCGCCGCCACCTGCAAGTGCCACTCGCGCTCGGTGTTGTCCTCACCGATCACGAAGAGCTGCTCCGGATGTGGGAACGGGAGCGGCTTGAGGAGAACCGCATCGACCACAGTGTAGATCGCCGTCGCTGCGCCGATCCCGAGCGCGAGCGTGATGACCGCGGCGCTCGCGATCATCGGTGTGCGCCGGATCGAGCGCAACGCGAATCGCGCATCAGCCACTAGGTCCGCCAGCCATCGCACCACGCGCACATCGCGATGTGCCTCACGCGTACGTGTCACACCCCCGAATGCGACCATCGCTCGACGGCGTGCCTCACCGGGTGGTATCCCGCTGCGCTCGTGCTTCGCCGCCTCCTGCTCGAGGTGAAAACAAATCTCCTCATCGAGCTCGCGATCGGCACGAGTCCCGTGAACGATCGCGCGGATGCGCGCGAGCACGCCCTTGAAGAGATGCATGCGACTCTCCTGTACGCAGCGCGCTACGAGGTCTCTAGGATGAGCTCCACCGACGCGACGTACCGGCGCCACATCGCCAGCTCCACGCCGAGCGCTTTCCGCCCTCCCGTCGTGAGCCGATAATACTTCGCACGCCGGTTGTTCTCGGTGGTGCGCCACTCGCTATCGATCCAGCCGCGCTGCTCGAGTCGCTGCAGCGCAGGGTAGAGTGATCCCTGATTCACGTCGAGCGTGCCCTTGGAGATCTGCTCGATGCGCTGGCTGATCCCCCACCCGTGCATGCGCTCGAGATGCAGTGTCTTGAGCACGAGCAGATCCAGGGTGCCGCGAAGAACGTCGGTGGGCGTGGTAAGCATTATCCTTGTTGTCGAATTCCGACAGAAGATCACTGTGTTCCTGTCGAAAGTCAAGAGGAACCGCCTCGTCTTGCCTCTGTTTGGCGGACCAGAACGGTTTCGGTCAGCCCAAAGCCAAGCCCCAACACTGTTCGCATCTCGTGCGAATCGCTCGTGCGCGCTGGCCCAGGTCGATCCCGGGCGCGATTCTCGAGATCTCCCACGACCGTCGACGCACCAGTTCTGGAGAGTCCCGATGCCCACGAACGTTCTTTCCCTGCTCGCCGTCTTCGCGTTACTCTCCTCAGGAGCTCCGATCGCGGGCAACGCGGGTGCACGCTCGCACCCGGCGAGCGCGCAAGGAGACTCGCTCGAGCAGATCCTCATCGCCGCCGAGCGGCAGTCTTGGATCGCCTGGCAGCAGCGGGATGGGAAATTTTTCCAGGATTTCCTTTCCGAGGATCACGTCGAGGTCGGCACGACCGGACTCGCCACCAAGTCGCAGGTCGTCGCCTTCGTCGGCAGCCCAGCATGCGTGGTTAAGAGCTACTCCGTCGATCATTTCCGCATTACGCGCTTCGACGACAACACCGCGCTGCTCACCTATCGCGCCGAGCAGGACACGATGTGCGGCAGCACCGCGGCGCCGAGTCCGGCATGGGTAAGCTCCTTGTTCGTTCGCCGCCACGAGAAGTGGATGAACGCACTGTATCAGCAGACGAAGGTCGAGTAGTGCCGCCGTCGCCGGCGCTCGCTCGCATCCGAGCCCAAGTCGCGTAACTTCCTGCAGGCCTGGGCCAGTTCCTGGCTCACGGCGACTGCGGAATCGCTCCGCAGCCGGACGCTGTGGGAGCCTATGCACACCATTAATGCTTTCGTCATCCTGCTCACGGTTGCCACCCTCGTGGCGGCCTTCAGCAGGCGTCTTCGCATTCCCTACACGATAGCGTTGGTCGTTGTCGGTCTACTGCTCGGCACCTTCGGTGATCTCGACGCACCGTCACTCGACAAGGAGCTGCTGTTCGATATCTTCCTCCCCGGGCTACTCTTCGAGGCCGCCTACCACCTGAAGTCGAACGAGTTCTGGCGGAACAAGTTCGCCATCATCGTCCTCGCCGTTCCTGGCGTGATCGTTTCGATTGCGCTCACCGCACTTCTCGTTCTGGCCGCCACATCCGCGGGATGGCTCTCGGGCCTCGGCTGGCGGCAGGCGCTCGTGTTCGCCGCGCTCATCGCGGCAACGGATCCGGTTGCCGTCGTCGCCCTCTTCCGCGAGCTCGGCGTCGACCGGCGGCTACAGGTGCTCGTGGAAGGCGAGAGCCTGCTCAACGATGGTACCTCAGTCGTGGTCTTCACGCTCGCGGTGGCGATCGCCATCGGTGGCCCGAGCCAGACCCCATCGGCGCTGCGACTGCTTGGACAATTCGCTCTTATGGTGGGCGGGGGGCTGGTGGTAGGGCTCCTCGTCGCCCTCGGCGTGACCTGGATCATGCGACGTGTGAACGATGCCGCCACGGAGATCACACTGACGATGATCGCGGCGTATGGCTCATTTGCCCTTGCGGAGTCGCTCGGTGTCTCCGGTGTGATTGCGACGGTGTCGGCCGGCATGTTGTGCGGCAACTACGCCGAGCGAATGGCGATGTCCGCTGCGACGCGGGATGCGGTGGTCGGATTCTGGTCGTACGTCTCGTTCATGCTCAACTCGATCGTCTTTCTGCTCCTCGGATTGCAGGTACACGTCCGCGCCCTCGCAGCCGCGTGGCTGCCGATTCTTCTCGCCTACTTGGCCGTCGCCATCGGCCGTTCGATAATGATCTTTGGTGTCAGCGCCCTGCTCCGGCCCACCAGAGAGCGACTGGAAGAAGGATGGCGTTCCATTCTCGTGCTCGGTGGCCTTCGCGGTGCCCTCTCCATGGTACTCGCACTCAGCCTGCCCGCGAGCTTCCCGGCGCGAACGGAGATCGTGACGCTCACATTCGGAGTAGTGGTCCTGTCCATACTGCTTCAGGGCAGTGCGACCGCGATCGCCATTGGCCGGATGACGCGACGGACTGCAGCGCGTGCAGGGCTCTCGACCGCGGGTCCATCGCGCGAGCAAGCGAGCTGAGACTCGCTCCGCGTCATCGTCCGCACGAAGCCTTCACTTCTATCCCCGCACAATGCCCACGTTCCCGCTGCTCGTGTCCGTCGTTCCAGCCTGGTTGCACATGCGCCGCGTCAGCGCGCTCATCATCTGTCCCGTAAACAGGTGGCTGCTTCGCACCGGGAGTCAAGGAGACGATGTAGCGGTCCGAGACTTTCGCGCGCAATATGGGACAGGCGAGGCAGGCCACTTCCCCTTTCGATTCGGCGCGATGTTTTCATTCCATACCCGATCGCTGGGGATCGTGATGTACACAGTCGCGCTGAGCGCCCACTCGTCGGGTGCGTACGCGCAGGGGACAAACGTCAGTGCGCGCGACAGCGCCTCTGCACGCGACAGCGTCGCTGCGACGGCCCGGGAGGCCGATTCGCTCGCCGGATCGCCGGTCGTGTTCCGTGACGACACACTCTTTCGCCTCTACGGTGCTCTCGGTCCGTTTACCTCCGCGCAGCGCGCGGCGGCGGCCGTGGCGAAGCTCGAGGATGCGGCGCATGCGCGCGAGGTGCTCGACAGCATTGCTGTCATCGATCGACATGTATTCTCCGAGCTGATGCTACGGGGAACCGTCCTGATGACGGTCGTCGACTCGGACGCTGTGCCGCTGGCCCGATCGCGCGATGCCGTGGCGCGCGCGTATGCCGTTCGCGTGCGCCAGGCGCTCGTGCAAGCGCGCGAGCGGCTCAGTGCGCGGGCAATACTCATCGACGTCGGCTATGCAGCTGCCGCATCGCTCGCGTTGTTCCTCGCGTTTTACCTCCTCCATCTCGCTTTTCCCCGGCTGTATCGCCGGCTCGAAGCGGTGCGGCGGGCACGCGTGCCGGCCTTGCGCATCCAGCAACTCGAGCTACTCTCGGCCGATGGGTTGTCGCGTGCCCTGCTAACGGTTGCGCAGGGTGCGCGCGTAGCGGTAACGATCGTGCTGCTCTACATCTACATCCCGCTCGTGCTCAGCTTCTTTCCGTGGACCGAGCCGCTCTCCCGGCGCATCGTGGGATACGCGCTCACGCCACTGGGAGTCGCATGGAATGCGTTCGTAGGTTTCGTCCCGAGCATCTTCTACCTGCTCGTGATCGCGCTGATCACGCGCTATGTGCTCAAGCTTATCCATGCGCTGTTTCGCGCGATCGAGAGTGGCGCCGTCACGTTCCAGGGTTTCTATCGCGAGTGGGCCGACCCGACGTACAAGATCGCGCGCGTGCTCATCCTCGCGTTCGCGGCGGTGGTCTCGTTCCCGTATCTCCCGGGCTCGCACACGGATGCGTTCAAGGGCGTTTCCCTCTTTCTGGGCGTGCTCTTCTCGTTGGGCTCCTCCTCGGCCGTCAGCAACATCGTGGCGGGGATCGTCCTCACATACACGAGGGCATTCGAGGTCGGCGACCGAGTGCAGATCGGTGAGGCGATCGGCGATGTCACGGAGCGCTCGCTCCTCGTCACGCGTGTGCGCACGATCAAGAACGTCGAGGTCACCATTCCGAATGGAACCGTCCTCGGCGCCCAGGTGCGCAACTATACTCGGCTCGCTCAGGGTGCGGGGCTCGTCCTGCACACCACGGTCACCATCGGCTACGATGCGCCGTGGCGCACCGTACACGAATTACTCGTGGCCGCTGCGCTGCGCACGGAGCACGTCATGAACGAGCCGGGCCCGTACGTGCTGCAGACGACGCTCGGCGATTTCTACGTGTCGTACGAGTTGAACGCATTCACGCGCCGCGCGGATCTGATGGCATCTACGTATTCGTCGCTGCACCGCAACATCCAGGATGCATTCAACGAGGCCGGAGTGGAGATCATGTCGCCGCATTACGGCGCGCTGCGAGATGGCAGCGAGATCGCGATCCCCGCGACCTATCGTCCGCCGGGTGATGAAGGACCGGCGCGGGTCATGCATTCGTGACTGATGGGACGTTCTCCCCCTTTCAGGAGCCCTCATCGACACCTCGGTCATTTCCCGACTGCTGAACGCACCGCTGGTGACGATCGGCGGTACGCCCGTAACACTGACGACGATCGTCGTCGTCGGAGTCATTCTGCTCGTCGCGTTCGGCGCCTCGAGGCTGGCGCAAGGCGCCATGACGCGCGCGCTCGCGCTGCGGGGAATCACCGATGCTGGCACGATCGGTGTCTCGTTGCGTCTCACGCACTACGCGATCGTCCTCCTCGGGTTCGGCATCGGCCTGCAGACACTCGGCCTCAATCTGGGCGCTCTCTTCACGGCCGGAGCGTTCTTCGCGGTAGCGCTCGGCTTTGCGATGCAGAACATCGCGCAGAACTTCGTCGCGGGCATCCTGCTGCTCACCGAGCGCACGATCAAGCCGGGCGATGTGCTCGAGGTCGAGAACAGGGTTGTCCGGGTCACGCGCATGGGACTCCGCGCAACGGTGGCTCGCTCGCGCGATGAAGAGGATCTCATCATTCCGAATGCGACGCTCGTGCAGAACACCGTGACGAACTTTACGCTGCGAGATCCGATCTTCAGGTTGCGCGCAACCGTGGGAGTATCGTACGACAGCGACCTGGTGGAGGTAAAACGGGTGCTGCAGGAGGCGGCAGCAGCGCTTCCCGGCCGACTGTCCGATCGTGACCCTCGCGTGCTTCTCACCGAATTCGCTGATTCCGCAGTGACGTTCGAGGTGCTGATCTGGAGCGAGGATCCGTGGAATTCACGCGTCACGAGGTCGAATCTGAACGAGGCCATCTGGTGGGCGTTCAAGCGCGCGGGTATCGTCATCGCGTACCCGCAAATGGACGTGCATTTTGCGCGTGCGACACCGCTTGGCGCGGCAATCCAGCGCGAGGCGACACCGCGTGGCTGAGCAGGACGATGCGCACGCGCCGGCGCGCGTCGCGAAGCATCGCGAGCCACTCTCCGCCGACGACCGGCGCGCGATCTTCGACGAGCTCGCGAGCACGGCGACGGACACTGGTGCAGCGTACTGGATCGTGCTGCTACTCGCGGGAGCGATCGCCTTGCTGGGGCTGGCAGTCGACAGCGCAGCCGTTGTCATCGGCGCCATGCTCATCGCGCCGCTGCTCGCGCCGGTGCTTGGGCTCGCGCTTGCGCTCGCAATCGGCGAAGGCCGACTCGCCGTGCAAACTGCGGTCGCCGTACTTGGCAGCACGCTCGCCGTCATAGCGATCGCTGCGCTCGTGACGGTCGTACTGCCGTATCACGAGATGACGTCGCAGATACTCGCTCGCACGAAACCGACGACCCTCGATCTTGCCATCGCCGTGTTCTCCGGCATTGCCGGCGCGATCGTGAGGGTCGCGCGCGGTGACAGGCTGACGGCGGCTCTGCCGGGCGTCGCCGTCTCCGTCGCGCTCGTGCCGCCGCTCGCAGTCACCGGCTTTGGCATCGGCGGAGGGTGGAATTGGCCCGTGATCCGCGGGAGCCTGCTGCTCTACGGAGCGAACCTCGCCGGCATTGTGATGAGCGCAATGATCGTACTGCTCATCGCCGGTATGCATCGCGCGGAAGTGCTGGACGAAGTGCGCCGCTGGTACCGGGAGTCGCCGCGCAGCGGCATCGCGGCGTGGGTCGGGCGCGCGCCGGGAATCCGATCGATGGGTATCCTTAAGTCGATTCCCGCGCGCCTGATGCTCGTACTCGCATTCGTCGCGCTCGTTGCCATTCCGCTCAGCGCGTCACTCGGGCAGATCACACGCGAGGCGCGCGTCCACCGTGCGGTGGATGCGGCGTCGAAGCTCTTCGGCACTGCCGGACACTCGTTCATCGTGAGCCGCGACGTCACTCTGGGACGCGACCGCACGCAGGTGATTCTCAACGTGGCGACCACTCGCTGGTTCGATGATTCGACTCGCCGCATCTTCGAGCAGCGAGCGTCCGCGGACGCGCACGAGCCGGTTGATCTCGTGCTCGCGCAGCTCCCGGCGTCGAGCCAGGATCTCGGGCATCTCGCGACGATGATCGAGACGCACGACCCGGCGCGCGTGAGCGTTGCCGCGCGGCCGGACAGCGCCGCCCGCGCGGACCCCGGCATGCAGTTGACCGCGCTCCGAGCGTCAGTCGAGAAGGCACTCGGCGTGCTCGCATGGCCGGACTCGATGCGAATGGTGAACTTCACGCTGAGCCTCAACGGCGACAGTGCGGCTCCGAGCATCGTGGTGAGATACGTGTCCAAGGATACGCTCACGTGGCAGTCCGAGCAGATCATGCAGCACGAGCTCGCGAATGTGCTGCGTTTTCCCACGGTTGCATTCGATGCCGTCGCGATCGCCACCGGCATGCGGACGATTCATGGGGTGAATGACGCCGTGCTCGACACGCTCGTGACGGTCATGCGCGCTGTTCCATCCGCGCACCTGATCCTGTCCGCAGGCTCGCTCGTGCCGGGGACGCGTGTCGACAGCCTGCTGAGGCGCATCGCCGACGGAGGGATCCACGAGAATCGTACATCCGTGGAGCGGCTTCGGGGAAAGGCGCTGCAGGCGCGCGTAACACTCCCCTGATGAAGCGCTTGCTCCATCATCGCGATCGTTCAGGCAGCGTGGGCATCGACTAGATTGCGAACGTGTATTCCTTCGACGCGTTCGATGTGAGGGCGGCTCGATGTCGAGCTTCTTGGGCAGTCGAGCTCAATTCATTTTATTCAAGGGCATTCTCCGCTGCGGCGTTCCACTCGCGCTCGCCGTGTTCGCGTGGACCGTGCTCGCGCACGCCACCGGACGCACGGATCTGTCGAGCGGCCCGTGGTGGCGCGCCACTATCGCAGTATTCGTGATCGCAATGCTCGAGTGGGGTGTGGGTGCGGGGTGGCTGATCGGGGCCGTCTGGTGGGGTTTCACAAACGCGCAGGAAACGAGGCGCCGATGAGCGAGTCGGCACCTCCGCACCGGATGCCGAACGACGAGACGCTCGCAGTACAGGGGTCGCGGCCGGCACCATCCCTCGCTGTCGTGCGCGGCCGACAGCGGCGGCTAATCCTGGACACGATCGTTCTCGGCGCTGCCGGCGCGGCAGCTGCGCTGGCGTTCACTTATCTCCTGCGCTGGAGCACGGCGCTCCTGCTCGGGCGACTCGCGGGATACTCGCCGCCCGGGCTGCCGAGCGAGGGTGGCGCGCCGGAGCAGAGCATCGGCCCACACGGGCTCTGGCTCATCCCGATCGTCGCCGGCCTCGGCGGTTTGGTCGTCGGCGCGCTCACCGAGTGGCTCGCACCGGAGGCCGAGGGACACGGTACGGATGCCGTCGTGCGCGCGTTCCACCGTACGGAAGGGCGGCTGCGCGGGCGCGTCGCGCCTGTCAAGCTCATCGCCTCTGCGATAACAATCGGCAGCGGAGGGTCGGCGGGCCGAGAAGGACCCATCGCGCTGGTGTCTGCAGGGATTGGCTCGTGGTACGCGACGCTCACGGGCAGAGATGCGCGCGACCGCCGGCTGCTGCTGCTCGTCGGAGCGGCGGCTGGGCTCTCGGCTGTCTTTCGCTCACCGATCGGCACCGCGTTGCTCGTGATCGAGGTGCTCTACTCAGACATGGAGTTCGAGGCCGGAGCGCTGCTCTACGCGGCGCTTGGTGCCATCATCGCCTACGCGCTCAACGGGCTGGTCATGGGATGGGATCCGCTCTTCCGGATACCGCCGATCCATCCACTTCATACCGTGCTCGACATCGCGTGGTACGTCGCGCTGGGCGTCGTAGCCGGTGTCATCGCGACACTTACGCCGGAGCTGTTCTACCGCACCCGCGACCTCATGCGGGCGCTTCCGGTGTCGCCGATCGTTCGCCCAGCGGTGGGAGCTTTTCTCACGGGCGTGATCGCGCTCGTGCTTCCGCAGATCATCGCCGGCGGATACGGGTGGGTGCAGCAAGCGATCGACGGTCGCCTCGCCCTCGCAACCCTCGCGGTGCTCGTCATCGCGAAGCTCGTCGCGATGAGTCTCACCGTCGGCTCGGGCGGCTCGGGCGGGGTGTTCGCGCCGACGTTGTATGCGGGCGCGATGCTCGGCGCACTGGTGGCGGGGCTCGCAGGGCTCCCGGCCGCGCCGTTCGTCATCGTGGGCATGGCCGCGGTGTTCGCTGGCGCGGCGCGCGTGCCCATCGCGACACTGATGATGGTCACCGAGATGACGGGCGGATATACGCTTCTGGTTCCCGCTGCCTTGGCCGTGATCATCAGCTACTTCGTGCAGGCGCGGCTCTCACGTGGCTTGCGATACGCGAGTCTGTACGAGGCGCAGGTGATGACGCGCGCCGGATCACCCGCGCATCAGACACAGCATCTCACGACCGCGCTAACGATGCTGCGCGAGCAGACGCCCAAGGATCTATCCGGCGTGGGCGAGCTCGATTTGGTGGCGCTGCTGCGCTCCGGGCTGGCGGTCGAGCTTCCGGGGGAGCGGCGGCTCGTCGCCGGTGCGCTCAAGGCGGACAGTCCCTACGTGGGAACGA
>JBDTXN010000038.1:0-22039 GCA_040006175.1 Gemmatimonadota bacterium
GTTTCGCGAGTGATCGGTCAGCGCTGTGCCTGCGCGCCGCACGTGCAAGCGGCACCGCACTCACAGCCTTCACCACACGTGCAGCTGTCACCACACGTGCAGCTCTCACCGCACTCACAGCCTTCACCACACGTGCAGCTCTCACCGCATGCGCACGTCTCACCGCACGTGCACGTGGGAGAACAGGTGCAGGGAGACGCGCACGCGCAGTTTGCTGAGCGCACCTGGGTGGTCGTCGCTTCGTTGCTGGAGTTCATAACGAGCCTCGTGTTAGGGTTGAGTGGAGAATACGACCACGCGGCCCGCCGGTCTTGAACGTAGAGGCTGTTCTTGAACTTCTCGCCAACCATTCTGCGACAGCTTCCGAGGCCGACCTTCCTAGTCTGGATATGCGGTATTGCATGTCGGAACTGATCGTGCCATCGTCTTGAGGTGCGCAGCCGTGCCCCGGTGCCAACGGGCTCGCGCGCGGGTCGACGTTGCAGCCGCCTCCTGTACACGTCCACATGCCGGCGTCCGTTGCACTCGAGCGATTCGTTGGACCCGCGATCCACGCGCACGCAGGCGGCGCGGTGGGTATCCACGAAGGTGCCTTCGACCCGTCGGTGGTCATCCCCTCGCACGTGCACGATGCGGCCGTCGTGAGTCTCGTATTGAGCGGCATGGCCACCGAACGCTTCGAGGAAGGCTCGCGGCCAATCGCTGCACAGGACCTGATCTTTACGCCTGCCCTCGCACCCCACAGCTATCAGCTCACGAAGGCGGGCCGCTGGCTCAACATGCAGCTCTCGGCCGCGTGGATTGCCAGGGCTACGGACGGCCAAAACCTTCTCGCCGAGCGATCTCATATCGTGCACAGCGGCTTGGCCGCCGCGTGGGCGATGCGAGTGCGCACGGAAGTGCACAGCGCGGATTCCGCGTCCGCGCTGGCAATCGACGGCGCAATGATGCTCATGATCGCCGAACTGGCACGCGTACGGATGGGTGCCGCGCGCGTGCGCCCGCGATGTGGCTCAAGCGGGTGGAGGAGGCGCTGGAGGCCGCGATCACGGATCCGCCGCCGGTCGACACGCTGGCGGCGATCGCGGGAGTGCATCCGACGCATCTGCTCCGCACCTTCCGGAAGTATCATGGTTCGACGATCGCGAATTTCGTACGTGCGCGGCGACTACATAAGGCACGTACGCAGCTCGCGACGACCGACCACCCACTATCGATGATCGCACTGGAGACCGGATTCGCAGATCAGGCCCACTTCACTCGCGTGTTCAAGCACGCTTTTGGTGACACACCGGGCCGGTACGCTCGATTGCTGCGAGGGCGCTGAATCCCAATATCTTCCCAGCGTTCATTCAAAAACAGCCTCTTCGTTCAAGACTCGACCTCGCGGCCGGAATAAGCTGAGCCACGTCCAACCAGACGTGGCTTTTCTCATCAACCGGCACACATCGAGGTCGTCATGTTCGCAATGAGTTTCCGCTCCCTTCGCGCGACGGCGGCTCGCGCATTCGCACTCGAATCGATGCATTCGCTGCGCGGAGTTGCGCTGCTCTCGCTCGGATCCGCTGCACTCCTCACTGGATGCGTGCACACCGGGAGCCCGCCGTCCAACCTGGACTTCAGTCGCACGCGCACGAGCGAGAATGGGCTCTATCGCGCTGCCATCAAGCCCGAAGGCGACTCCATCCCTCAGGGCAAGCTGCAGAAGTGGACGCTGCACCTCGACGCAGCGAGCGGCGCCCCGGTCGGCGATGCACGAGTGTCTATCGATGGCGGCATGCCGCAGCACGGTCACGGGCTCCCGACCAAGCCTCGTGTCACACGCGAGCTTGGCAACGGCGACTATCTGGTAGAGGGGATGAAGTTCAACATGGGCGGGTGGTGGGTCGTGAAGTTCCGCGTCGATTCGCAGGCAGGCAACGATTCTCTCGTCTTCAATCTGAGCCTGTAGGAGTCGACCATGTTCATCTTCGCCTTCATTCGCCTCCGGCCTCGCTCGCGCATGGCGTTGCTCGCGCTCGTCATGTCGCCCATGCTGCTATTTGCAACCACGCTCCACGCCGTTCCCGGCGCGCAAGAGTCATGGACGCCGAAGGAGCGTGCGCTGCTTCGCTCGCTCTCACTCGGAAGTCTCGAGCGGCTCGCACCGGACCCATCGAACCGCTACGCCGACGATAGCCTGGCCGCTCGCCTTGGACAAAGCCTGTTCTTCGACGCGCGACTGAGCAGCAACGGAAGAGTGTCCTGTGCGACCTGCCACATTCCGGAGCAGAATTTTCAGGATGGCAAACCGCTCGGTCTGGGCGTCGGCACTGCGGGGCGACGCACGATGCCGGTGGCTGGAACGGCCCACAGCCCGTGGTATTTCTGGGACGGGCGTGCGGACAGCCAGTGGGAGCAGGCGCTCGGCCCCCTCGAAAACCCTGCGGAGCATGGAGGCGACCGCGTGCAGTATGCGCACGTCATCGCCAGAGAATATCGAGCGGAGTACCAGCGCGTGTTTGGCAGAGTGCCAGACGTGCGCAGATTGCCCGATCGTGCGGGACCAGTGCCAGAGTCGGCTCGCGCGCAAGCGTGGGCACGTATTGCGCCGGTGCGGCAGAACGAGATCTCTCGCATGTACGCGAACATCGGCAAGGCGATCGCCGCCTACGAGCGGAAGATCGAGTTTGCGCCGTCGCGGTTCGACCGCTACGTCGAGGCCGAGCTCGCGGGCAGAACACACTCTCCAGTGAGCGCCTTCACCGACGATGAGCGCGCGGGTCTCGCACTGTTTATTGGAAAGGCGAATTGCGTGACCTGTCACAACGGTGCGCTATTCACCGACAACCACTTTCACAACACCGGCGTGCCGCAAGCCGCGTCCGGTGCACAGAATGACAGCGGACGAGCGGTAGGCGTGCGACGTGCCGTGTCGGCGGAGTTCAACTGCCTCAGCAAGTTCAGTGATGCGAAGCCCGATCAGTGCGACGAGTTACGCTTCGCGGTGACCGATGGATCAGAGCTGATCCGTGCGTTCAAGACGCCCTCGTTGAGGAACGCAGCTCTGCGCGCGCCGTTCATGCACGCAGGGCAGATTGCCTCACTCGGCGAGGTGCTCGCGCACTACAATCGCGCCCCGCTGTCGCCTGCCGGCACGAGCGAGCTCAAACCGCGGCACCTGTCCGAACGTGAGCTGCGACAGCTCGAGGCATTCCTGCGGACGCTCACGAGCTCACTCGCCGTGCCCGCGGAGCTAGTGCAAGCAAAAGGCGCAATGATCTCTAGAATCGAACCCCTCGAAACGTGGTTGTCGCAAACGAGAACTGTCTCGGTGCGCCGGGAACGTGCTGCTCAGGAATGAAATTGTCGAGGGCGGTCGCGATTCTCGAATGTAGCGAACTGCCCCTCCACGACCATGGCTCGAAGCATCAAATTCGTCGGTCGTCGAGCTGAAATTCCTTCCGAATCCCAGCGTCCATCACACCGGCGGGCGCAAATCTGCGGAGCAGGCTCAGACGGCTCGCACCACTTCCGGCCGTATATCGAAGATTCGGCCGTACCGCAGCCGCGGCCTGCAACACGACATCGGCTACGACACTCGGCTCGTCTGCTGCCGCCACCGCCTCCTGCAGCCTCTTGCCCATGAGGACACGAGCGTCACGGTATTCATCGAGCTGCGAGTCGGCTTCGAGCAAGTGCGCGTCGAATGGCGTCTTGGTGTACGCAGGCTCGATGACTGTCACTCGGATGCCTCTCGTGCGCAGCTCATGATCCAGCGATTCCGAATATCCTTCGATCGCGTGCTTGGTTGCGGCATACAACGCCATGTAAGGCGCCGGCAGAAAGCCGAGGACGGAGCCGATGTTGATGATGCGCCCGCTCCCCTGTCGCCGCATGTGGGGAAGGACGGCACGCGTCATCCGCACGATCCCGAAGAAGTTGGTGTCGAAGATCGAGCGGGCCTGTTCGATCGAGCTCTCTTCCGCTCCCGCCGGCCCGGTACTGAACCCGGCGTTGTTCACGAGCAGGTCGATGCGCCCCTCAGCCTGAATCACCTTCTCGACCGCTGCCTCGACCGACGCGTCGCTCGTGACGTCCAGCGCCAGCATTTGGTACGAGCGTTTGCCCGACAGAGCGCCTCGCCTGCTGGTGCCATAGACTTTGTAGCCGGCCCGCGCGAGCCGCTCTGCAGTCGCTTCGCCGATACCTGACGAGGTGCCCGTAACGAGGGCGATTTTTTCCTGGAGCTTAGCCATGTATCCCTCCTGAAGAAGAGGAACAGCGGTGCACGATTGAGCGCTGGAGACACGTTCGGGATTCGCCGACCTGATTCCGCCAGCCATTATATATGATGACCATCATTCTTGTATATATGACGATGATCATGTATATTGTCAAGAGGCGTCCACATCCCGGAGGAGCGCGACCATGAAAGTGAGCCGAGAGCGAGCTGCCGCAAATCGTGAGCGGATCGTCAACACTGCGGCCCAGCTATTCCGAGAACGGGGCTTCGACGGGGTGGGCGTCGCGGATCTCATGAAGGAGGCCGGCCTCACTCACGGCGGTTTTTACGGACACTTCGACTCGAAGGAAGACCTCATGGCGGAGGCGTCTGTCCGGGCGCTCTCGGAGACGCTCGAGAGATGGTCCAAACTCGCGGAGCGTGGAGATGAAAACCCATTGCCCGCACTCGCCGAGTCGTATTTGACGCGGGGCCATCGCGACAATCCCGGCGCCGGCTGTCTGCTCGCTGCGCTTGGCCCAGAGGTAGCGCGACAACGGTCCGGGGTGCGCCGTGCCGTCACGGCTTATGTGCGCTCCGCGTGCGATGTGCTGGCGAAGACAGTTCCTGGCAATTCAAAAGCGGCGCGACGGCAGCGGGTCCTCAGCACCTACGCAACGTTGGTGGGCACCATGGTCATCGCGCGCGCCGTGGACGACCGTGCGCTGTCGCAGGAGATTCTCGATGCCGGCCTGGCGGCGGTGAAGGCGTCGGAAAAAAACTGAGCCAACCACGCGTCCACCTTCGTGCGGGGCGCTCCCGTTTGCCGTGGACGTGGTGGGTAGGAGAGCGTAGCTTTGCAGCGACTCACGGCTGGCTCGAGAATTTCCCCCACCGCCAACACCGTGTCGAATGACGTTCTCCTGCGGTTGACCGACTTGCTCGTCGATCGGTACCGCATCGATCGCGAGCTGGGTGCGGGTGGCATGGCGACCGTTTTCCTCGCCCACGACCTGAAACATGATCGCGATGTAGCCATCAAGGTTCTGCACCCCGATCTGGGTGCGGCGCTCGGTGCTGAGCGCTTCCTGAGTGAGATTCGCACGACTGCGCGACTACAGCATCCCCACATTCTTCCACTGCTCGACTCGGGAAGCGCGGACGGACTGCTGTACTACGTCATGCCACTCGTCACCGGCGAGACATTGCGTGCGCGACTGGAGCGTGAAAAGCAGCTCCCCGTCGACGATGCCGTTTGGATCGCACGTGAGGTCGCGGATGCCCTGGGCTACGCGCACGAGCTGGGGGTGATTCACCGTGATATCAAACCCGAGAACATCCTGCTCCAGGGCGGACACGCCACAGTGGCGGATTTTGGCATCGCGCTCGCCGTGCAGCAGGCGGGTGGCCAGCGCATGACACAAACAGGGCTCAGCCTCGGCACGCCGCAGTACATGAGTCCAGAACAGGCGATGGGAGAGCGCACGATCGATGCGCGCAGTGATCTCTATGCGCTGGCTGCGGTGACCTACGAGATGCTCGCGGGCGAGCCGCCGTTCACGGGTCCGACTGTCCAGGCGATTCTCGCGCGCGTGATGACTGAGGAGCCGCGCGCTCTCGTCGCGCAGCGCAAGGCAATTCCCGATCGTGTGGACTACGCCGTGATGCGGGGGTTGGAGAAGCTGCCGGCCGATCGATGGGCCACGGCGCGCGAATTTGCGGCGGCGCTTGAGGGCGCGACACCCACCCACGGAAGTATCGGCGCGGCGCGGCAGCGAGGGGGATCGCGCAGGGATGCAGGGTGGAGCGCGCGGCTGCGGGATCCACTGGTGCTCGGACTCGTGTTCGTCGCGCTCGCGAGCGTGCTGTTCGCGATGTGGGTGCGAGGCAACGCGTCGCGCGAGAGTCCGATCGTCGTGCGGTTTACGATTCCCGCGGCACAGAACGGGCGAATGAGCAGCCTCGGATTCAACACGCTTGCGATTTCACCCGACGGACGAACTCTCGTCTATGTCGGGCAAGGCATTGGGCAGTCGCAGCAGCTGCTGGTTCGAGCGCTCGACGACGTGAGCCCGCGCGTGCTTCCCGGAACAGAAGGCGCGTACAGTCCGGTGGTGTCGCCGGACGGAAAGTGGGTGGCGTTCGCGCGTGCCAATCAGTTGTTCAAGATCGCGATTGACGGCACTTCCCCCCAGTTGCTCGCGTCTGTGCCAGGGACGTTCAACGGATTGACCTGGTCGTCATCAGGCGTTCTGATCGTATCTAACAGCTACGCCCTCTGGACAATTCCCGAGTCGGGCGGACAGGCGCGCCAGTTCGTCAAGGCCGATCGTTCGGTCGGCGAGGTGTCCCTCGTCTCGCCGAAAGCGATGGACGACGCCGGTGTATTACTGTATGCAAGCTCGAAGACAAACTCGAACTCCGACTCTCACATCGCCATCGCCTCGTTGAAGACGGGAGAGCACACGATTCTCGATCTCTCCGGAACCGACCCACTCGGCGTGGTCGATGGAGTGCTGGTGTATGTGACGAGCGGTGGCGTGATCATGGGGGCTCCGATCGATTTCCGAAATCGAAAGGTCACGGGCGCACCCGTCCAGCTCGTGAGTGACATCTCCAACAACATTACGACCGGCGTCGCGCGCGCCGCGGTCGCGCGAAACGGAACACTGTTCTATCAGAGTGGAACACAAGAGTCGCAGGTCGTGGCTGTGGGTGCGGATGGAAGCGAGCGCATCATCATCCGGGAGTCGCGCGCGTTTGCATCCCCGCGCCTGTCTCCCGATGGACGACGGATCGCCGCGTCGATCGACGCTCCTGATCGACGCGACATCTGGCTGTACGAGCTCAGCTCGCAAACCATGACGCGTTTCACCAGTGATGGCACGGCGAACGATCGACCCGAGTGGACTGGCGATGGCGCGCGCGTGCTCTATCGAACGGATCGTGATGCGCGCAGCTCGATTTGGGTGCGCCCCGCAGACCTGAGCACCGCGGCGACGCGTCTCGTTGGTGGAGAGCGGCTGGACGTGTTCGAGGCGGTGACATCGCCAGACATGCGCAACGTCGTCTATCAGCTCGATACGCTCGGTGCTGACATCTACTACCACGGCCTGAACGGAGACACGACACCCCATCCGGTCTCCAACGACATCAAGGCTGTCGAGACAATGCCACGTGTCTCTCCGGACGGCCGCTGGATCGCATTCACTACCGATGAATCGGGTCGCAATGAAGTAGTCGTCCAGCCATTCCCCGGACCAGGCGGTCGCGTGCAGGTGTCGGCGAGTGGAGGCAGCGAGCCGGTGTGGTCACGTGATGGGCGGAAGTTGTTTTATCGAGGCGATGGGCACTTGATGGCTGCGCGACTCTCCACGACGCCGAGCTTCGCGGTCGCAGCACGAGACACGCTGTTCGCCGACTTGTATCAGGGCGCGCCCAACCCGCACGCGAACTACGATGTCATGCCCGATGGCACGCACTTCATATTTCTGAAAGCCGCGAGCGAAGGGAGCATGACCATCGTGTTGAATTGGAGCTCAGCGATGCGGGCACGCATGCAGGCGAACGCGGCCAAGTGAGAATGCAACCATCCGCTGCTTAGTCGCCCGCTACGCGACTCGCTTCATGATCGGACAGCATCTCTGGCCGCATCGCGTGACGAGTTCGCCGGCAGGCACAGTACGAAGTTCGTTCCTTGCCCTGTCTTGCTCTCGACCAGCAGCTCTCCCCCCAGGAGATGCGCCAATCGTCGACTCACGGAGAGCCCGAGTCCGGTTCCTCCTTTCGACCGTGTGAGTGACTGATCCAGTTGGGTGAACGGATCGAAGATTCGCTCGAGGTCGGCTGCGGTTATTCCCGGCCCGGTGTCGCGGATGTGAAACCGCACCAGCCTGTCGTCGGCCGTCAACTCCATCTCCACGCGCCCGTCATCGGTGAACTTCACCGCATTCCCGACGAGATTGATGAGGATTTGCCGAAGCTTCGTGACATCCGTCTGTAGCGTGAGCGGCTCTTGCGGCGCGGTGACGGCAAGCGCGAGTCCCTTGGCTGCCGTCATCGGCTCGAACATCTCCTTCACGCTCGCGACGAGCGCGACGACATCCACGTTCTCGAGAAGGAGCGAGTCCTTGTGTGCCTCGAGACGCGAGAATGTCAGAATCTCCTCGACAACGCTGACGAGATGCTGCGCCGCCGCCTTGACCCGGCCGAGGTAGTTCTTCTGCAACGGCGCAATAGGGCCAACCATCTCGCTCGCGAGTAGATCCATGTATCCGATGATGGCCCCGAGCGGCGTGCGCAGCTCATGGCTCATGGATGCGAGAAAGTTGGACTTTGCTTCGCTGGCGACTTCGGCCTCGCGCAACGCGCGCCGTAGTTCTTCTTCACGGGCGACGCGTTCCGTGACATCCTGCACGAGCACGACCACGCCATCGATCTCGCCATCACGGGAGAGCGGCATGACCCGCGCGCTCTGTTGCATCTGCGCGAAGCTCGGATGCCCTGCCGGCGACGGGAGCGGTAGCAGGTAGCGGTGAAAATGATGCGCCCAGACGGTTGTTTCTCCCGAAAGTGAGCGGCGCAACGCGTCTTCAGCCAGGCTTCCCCGCAGTGCGGGAAACACATCGAGCATGTGTCTGCCGAGGACCGCTTTCGCCTCCACTCCGCTCGCGGCGGCAAGCCAGCGATTCCAACCTCGAATGATCAATTCGCGGTCGAGCGAAACCACGCCCAGCTCGAGCACGGCGCTGAGCTCGTCGATGGCATCGAGCGAATCGGAGACTACGGAGAACGAAGCTTCGCTACCGGCCATGCGAAGCCTCGCGCGCAGCAAGAGCATTCGTAATGAGCGAGAGCGACGCGACGCCCACGGCGATCATCAGGTAGCCGCCCACCTCCTCCTCGCTCAAACGGAAACGCGTCGCCACGAGCAGGATGTATTGCACGTCCACTTCATCGATGTGCAGTGACCGTAGTAGCCCGTCGAGCGACTCGACGTGAATCCGCGGAACCGAAAAGGAAACGACCACGTGCAGCATGTCACCGAATGCGCTGAGGCAGGAGCTCAGGATGACGTTGCCAACCTCGCTGAGTACTTCGCGCGCCGACTGATCCAGGCGGCCCCCGAGCGCGACGTCGCCCCCCGTGAGCAGAGACGCCAGCCGAGCGGCGCTCTCGTACTCGAGCACGAGTACGGCGTCGCCTGTGACGTTCCCTTGAAACACCTGATGCACGGTGGCCAACTCGCCTTCGAGCAGCTGCATCAACCGAGCATGGGTCTCTTCGACTGGGCAGACCCAAAGCTGCGGCAGCTCGACGAGAATCCGCTGTCCAGTGAGCTCGGATAACGAAGCGGCTGCCCGATGCAATCCGATGTTGAACAACTCGGTCAATGCATCGTGATCATACTGCGGCACACTCACGGTCGCACCTCCGCGAGAGCGTTGCGAACGGCGGCGACGAGATCCTCCTGCGACGCTGGTTTGCCAAGAAAGGCCGCGCCCGATTGTGCTACGAGCTGCACAGTGGTGCGTTGGACGTCGGCACTAATGACTATGACCGGTGCGTCGGCTCCCATCTCGCGAAGTTTCGCGAGTACGTCAAGTCCCCCCATGTCCTGCATGGTCAGATCGAGCAGCACGAGATCGGGCCGATGCACGAAATATCCCTCTATGGCGGACATCCCGCTCTCCGCCTCGTGCACCACGTAGCCTTCGGCTTCCAGAATGCGGCGGTGCGTTCGGCGCGTGAAGCCCGAATCGTCCACGATCATGATCGTCGCCATCCTACAACATCTCCATGATGGCAGCGGCCATCTCTTCCAGCGTGGAACTCCGATCGCTCAGCGAGGCTTCGGCGACCGAGCGCGGCATTCCGTACACCACGCACGAGGACTCGGCCTCCGTGACGATGCGTCCTCCTTGCGCCTTGATGTGCGCCGAACCAAGGAGCCCGTCGGAGCCCATTCCAGTCATTATGATCCCAAGCACACGTGAACCGAAACAGCCGGCCGCGGATTGAAACAATACATCTACCGCCGGTCGATGTTGGGTATCTGCAGGATGCACGTCAAGGTGGGCGCGAATCGCTTTGTCGCTACTCCGGACAAAGGTCAAATGCCGCCCAGCGGGAGCGAGCCACACTACGCCGCGCTGTAGCACATCCCCTTCGCGCGCTTCGATGACCTCCAGCGCAGAGATGTCGTTGAGGCGCTGCGCGTACATTTCCGTGTAGCCGATGGGCATGTGCAGCACCATGGCAATCGGCACTGGGAAATCTGCGGGAAGTTGGGGAATGAGCTGGCGGAGTGCCTGGGGACCGCCCGTGGAAATCCCGAGCACGATGACGTCGGTGCGCACCGCCGCGCCATCGCGCGAAGGCGGTGAGGTTGCAGCCACCACGCTCGGCGTCATGGTACTTATTTGTCCCATGGTTGCCAGCGCCGCACCTTCCACTTTCGCGATCAGCTCATCGGCGATTTCGTAAATGCGGTCGGTAGCGAGTGCCGTGGGCTTCTGCACGAATTCCACCGCTCCCGCCTCGAACGCTTCGAGAGCCGACTCTCCCGACTCATGCGCGATGCTGCAGATCACGACAGGAACGCGGCGGCGAAGGTTCTGCTGTCTGAGAAATTCGACGCCATTCATGCGTGGCATTGCCAGGTCGAGCGTGATGACGTCGGGCCGGTAGCGCTCGGTGAGCTCGAGTGCCTCATGACCGTCTCTCGCCGTGGCGACGACTTCAATGTTCGAGCTTCGACCGAGCATACGCGTAACCACCTTCCGCACGAAGGCCGAATCGTCCACAACCAGAACGCGTATTGGCCTGGCCATCAAGCGTTTCCCGGGTGGGTGTACGCACGTTCCGAAGCGGTACTCGCTCGACTAGACCGAAAACCGGCCGCCTTGACGTACACGAAGGCATCGCCGACCTCGGTGAGCTCGAAGTCGGTATCGAGTCGCGTCAAGGATTCCGACGCGCCCAGAAACAGATATCCATCATCCGCAAGATCCGCGGCAAAGGAGCGAGCGATCCGGACGATCGATTCATCCGAGAAGTAAATCAGCACGTTGCGACAAAATATCACGTCGGCCGCCGCCAGGGGGCGCACGTCCACGGGGTTGACGAGATTGGCCGACGTCCATGTGATCTTCGCGTGCAACGAGGGGTCTACTCGCCATCCGCCATCCGCTTTCTCGAAGTACCGCTGACGTAGTTCGCCAGGAATGCTCCGGAACGAGCGCTCACCGTACACGCCGCGCCGCGCCCGGTTGAGCATCTCTCCGCTCAGGTCACTCCCGGTGATTTGGATGGGCCGGTGATGGAGCAACCCCGACTCGGCGAGCGCAATCGCTATGCTGATTGGCTCTTCGCCCGTACAGCAGGCAGCGCTCCAGATGCGCAAGGGTGTTGCGGGGCTTCGCTCGAAGTGCCGGGGCGCCACGATGTTGGCGAGGGCGACGATCTGTTCCGGTTGTCTCCAGAAGTACGTCTCCGGAACTGAGAGTCGATCCACGAGCTCGCCCCAATAGCGCTCGGCACTGCCGTCATATCGAAGCAGGTAGTAGTAATCGAGGTACGATGTCGTCCCTAACCTGGCCATCAGATCCGACAGTTTATCGGCGAGCAAGTCGCGTTTGTCGTCGGCAAAATAGAGGCCGGTTTGCTCTGCGATGAGATCGCGCAACAGCACGAATGCCGTTTCGGAAAATCCGAGCACGTCGGCCCCATATCCCGCCGCGGCGCCTCGACGCCCGTTTGCTTCGTCGCGCATGGCTTCGACGCTACGTGGGCGTTGTGCGGCGACGAGCGATTCGGTCGAGCGCGTAGGTGGCGGCGAGGTGCACGGCAGGATCGGCGTCGTGAAGCGAATCGGTCAGATGAGTGACGACGGCGGCAGATCGCGCCCGGCTCAACGCCTCGATTATGGTGCAGCGTACGTCGACGCTCGGATGCGAGAGCCCGCGCGCGACGTGCGGCACCTGCTGCTCGTCGAGATTGTCGAGCGCCGCGAGAACGTCGGTATCGCGCCTGGGGTCCTGGGCGATCGCGACGAGCGCGTCCATGGCCGTGGCACCTCCTATCTCTCCGAGCGCGCGCACAGCTCCCTCGGCGAGCTCGGGATCCGAAGTGTCCGCCGCTACCGACGCGAGAACCGGAACCGCTTCGGCATCGCCATGCCGTCTGATCGCCTCGAGCGCGGCGAGTCGACGGCTTCGATCGGCGCTTGCAAGCTGCTCGAGGAGAGTAGGCAGAATGCCGGGCATCGTCGACCCTGCCAGCGCGCGCATGGCGGGACACGCGCTTCCTGCGTCCGGATCTCCAACTAGCGGCGAGAGCTCCACAATTCCGCTCGAGTCGCCGATCTCAGCGAGCGCCTCGATCGCGGCGATGCGCACTGGCGAGACTGGATCGTTCAACGCGAGCGAAACGAGCGTAGACACAGCGTCGCTTCGGCCGTGGTGCCCGATGGAGCGCGCGGCGTAGTACCGCACCCATGGATCGGCGTCGACACAGGCACGGACGAGGAGCGGGATCGCCTCACCCTTGTGGACGTGGGCCAACGAGCGCGCTGCTGCAGCACGGATACCCGCGCTTGCGTGGTGAAGATCCTGTGCGATCGCCGCATGCGCGCGCGGGTCTTCGAAATGCGAAAGCTGTTCCGTCGCAGCGCGCCTCACCGATTCATCCGCATCGTCGCGCAGTGCCAGGATCGCATCCACGGCGCCGTCCGCGCCGCGATATCCCGCCACCCTCACTGCTGCCTCGCGTACGCGCGGTGACGCGTCACGCAGCAGCTCCATTGCACGAGCTGGCATATCCGCATGCCCGATGGAATTGAGTGCAGCGATCGACGCTTGCCGGACGCCAGCCTGCGAATGGTCGAGCTGCGCGATCAATGGCTCGAATGCCCGATCATCCCCGATTGCACCTAGTGCGCCCGCCGCGACGACGGCGACGTCCGATGCCCCCGTGAGAAGCGGCAACAACGACGGCACCGCTCGGGCAGCGCCGATGCGACCGAGGGCCGTGGCGGCAGCTTTGCGCACTTCGTCGTCGTCCTCGTCGAGCATCGCGACGAGCGAGGAGACGGCGTTGGCTCCACGCTTCGCCAGAGTTTCCGCCGCCAGCTTGCGCACTCTGGGATTGAGCAGCAGCCGCGCAATCGCTTCATCGACGTCAGCGCCCTCCAGCCAGCCGAGAACGACGACCAATCCATCCAGGTCGGTGTCGCTCGCGGACGCGTGCGCGCCGGTAAGAGCGAGCGCACCCGACGCGCCAATCGCAGCGCGAGCGGCGTTGATGATGATTGCTCCGCCTCGATGTGAGCGCTCGAATCGTTCATGAATAGTGGCGAGCGAGCGCGCCACGAGGGTGACCGAAGTTCCGGGTAACACGAGTAGCGCGGCGAGTGGCGACACGGTGTGTTCGTCTCCAAGTCGCCCCAGCGTTTCGGCGGCGGCCTCTCGAAGCATGGGATCCTCGAGTAATGGAACGAGGCGAGGGGCCACCGACGGCTCCCCTATGAGAGCCAGTGCGTCCAGAGCGGCAAACGCGACGGAGAAATCGCCCGACTCGGCGATTGCGGACATCGGCAACGCTGCCTCGCGCGAGCCGATGCGACCAAGTGCCTCGACAGCATGGAAGCGCACGTTGGCGTCGTCATCGGAGACAAGGCGCAGCAGATGATGCACGGCGCGAGGATCCTGGAGCAGGCCGAGGGCGAGAGCCGAATACGTCCGCACGTCCGCGTCATCGACGTCGAGGAGCGTTGCGAGACCGGGCAGGACATCGCATTCAGCCTTCACGAGCGCCGTGAGGGCCGCATTGAGCACCGAGAGATCCCGATGACGCTCTCGGATTACCGTGAGCAGTAGGTCGACTGCGGTATCGTCTCGCGCGTGAGACAGGCCGTCTACTGCCGCGCGACGGACCCGCCAGTTGTCGTCGTCGAGCACGCCGGCGAGTGCAGCGGGTGCGCTTTTATCCGCGGCGAGCGTCCTGACGGCCTGCAGGCGAACGGCGTCGTCCGCGCTCCGAAGCTGTGCGGCGAGCTCGCGCTCACGGGCGCGCGGTATGGTCACGTCCTCTATCGTGACTATGATACCGGCCACGCGCTCGCCGGCGCGGAGCGGCGTGATGACCACATGTTGCTGCATCCGCGCGAACAGCGAGGGCTGGGTACGCGGAGCGCAAGGGATGAGATACTCGTGAAACGCAGGAGCGAGTATGTCGGCACTGCCGGATCGACCGACGCGAGTCAGCCGCGAGGCGAGGCCGCGTGTTTCGAGCTCCGGGAACAACTCTGTCAGCGAGCGGCCGCGCGCATCGCTTTCCGAGATACCGGTTGCGTCAGCGATCCACGCGTCCCACGACTGGATGATCAGCGCGAGGTCGGTCGTGAACACCCCAACCGAGCCTGCACCCTCGCTCACCGCCGTCCTTCGTACCCCGCGACCGGTGCGAACGGCTCGCGCGCTTGCTTGGCCAGTACCGGCTCGATCCCCAGGTCGCGTACTGCTCGAGAGGCGTCTTCGCGGAGCTTTCGCAGCTCGCTCAAAGTTTCTAGCGCCGCGGCCGCGTTGTCGGACTGCTCGCGATTTGCGCGAACTATCAGTAAAACCTGTTTGGCGATACTGTGCGTTGCGCTATTGATCTCCGACGCCGCACGCGACTGCTCGGCGAGACCTCTGGTGGTCTGCTCCGATTGCCGGCGCATGTCTTCCGCAGCCTGCGCGATCTGTCCGACGGCGGAGGCCTGTTCGGACATCGCCACGCTCACGCTTGCGCTCGTGCGACGGAACCGCTCCGTCTCCTGCGACACGACGTTGACCGCGGCAGTCTGCTCCTTGAGCGCACGCGATGTGTTTGCCACTCCCCTTCGCGCAGTTCCCAACGCTGTGGCGATCTCAGACGCCGCGCTCGACTGTTCCACCATGGCGCGGCGCACTTGTGACGCGAGCGATGCGCTGCTGTCCGCCGCCTTGACGATCTCGCGCGACGAACGCGATTGATCTTCCATGGCTTCGGTGACCTGCCGCGTGGCCGCCCTCATCTGCGCTGTGATGCGCACCAATCCCTGAAGGACGCTTGCCTGTTCCTTCGAGCCGACGGACACCTGGCGTACCTGAGTCGTGACGGTGCCAACGACCGCGACGAGATTCTGCGCGGCGCCGAGCTGGTCATCGGTCGCGCGTGCGATTTGAGTGACCTTTTGCGAGGTCTGATCGATTCCACTCACGATTCGTTTCAGCCCCATCGCGCCCTCTTCTCCGAGGCGCCCGCTCTCCTCGGCGACGCGAAGCCCCTCTGATGTCGACGACACTGCGTCCACAACCACGGACTGCAGTGCCTTGATGATCGCAGCGATATCGGCCGTCGCTTTCGCCGACCGATCGGCAAGGTTTCGAATTTCTTCGGCAACGACGGCGAACCCGCGCCCCGCTTCGCCCGCGCGTGCCGCCTCGATGGACGCGTTCAGTGACAGCAGGTTCGTACGTTCCGCGATGAGATTGATCGTGTCGACGATGGTGCTGATCTCGCCGGCACGCCGGCCGACTTCTTTGACCACGGTTGCCGACTCCACCATTGATGTCCGCACGCGCCCGAGCCCTTCGAGCGAGCGCCGCACGGCCGTTCCACCTTCCTCCGCATCGCGCGATGCCTGTCGCGAAATCTCAGACGCTTCTCCGGTAAGCAGCGCTACGCTGCGCATCGATCGATCGAGCTGAATGACGCTCGTCGCGGCGCTTTCAGCAGAGCGAGCGATCGTTTCCGCATTCTGTGCCACGCCCTCCACCGAGCGTGCCGTCTCTTCGACGGAGGTCGCCACCTGTTCGCCCAGCGCCGCGAGGCTATCCGCACTTGCTGCAACCTGCTCCGTCGCCGTCGCCATCGATGCGATCGATCGCGACGTCTGCTCCGCTGCGGCGGCCAGGTCATCGGCGTTTCCGCGCACTCCATCGATCGACCGCGCGGCCTCCTCCATCGAGGCGGCGATTTCCGTTACCGTGCTGGCGAGAGCGTCGGTTTCATCGCTCACGCTCCGAATGGAGGAGGCCATCTGTGTCGTGCCGCCGGCCACGGTTGCGGCGCTGGTCGTCAACCCCGCCGCGCTCGCGGCGACGGACTTGATCGAGCGGCTCGCCTCCTCGACGGCGGCGCCGGTTTCGGAGACCGAGGTCGCGAGGCTGGCCGCGCTGCTGGTCATCTGCTCGATCGACGCTGCGAGCTCGTTCGCCGACGAGGCGAGCTTCTCGCCGGAAGACCCGACCGACTCCGCCTGCCCCGCTGTTTCCCGAAGCGACTGTGCTGCCTCGGTCGCGTTAGCCAGGGCACCATCGATGAGTCCCGCCTGCGCCTCGCTGCTGGCCCAGAGGACCGCCGCGGCTTGCACGGCGTTGTTCGCAGCTCGCGCGGATGAGGCGGGGGCGCCCTTCCCGTCATGGTGGGCGTCGGCGCCCGCAGCGCCGTTGCCGGCTCCCACGCCGTTGCTGCCCCCGTTGTTCGCGCCCGACGTCGCATCGTAGCGGCGCTTCCAGAAACTCATTGGTCTACCTCACGAATTTTATGAAGCCGCCGCCGTGGCCAAGATCATGTCGGTCGATTCTGCCTCCGCGGCGAGCAGCTCGCGAACGTCGAGGATCAACAATAGCCGGTCGCCTTTGTGCGCGACGCCGCGCAGGTAGCGGCCGCTCAAGCCACCAATCCCTTCCGGAAGGGGCTTGACCGAGTCGCTCGTGATGACGGCGAACTCGCGCGCGCTGTCGACGACGAGTCCGACGACGCGTGCACCCGCCCGCACGACGACGAGTCTGCTCCGCACATCGTGCGGCGCGCGCGGGAAGCCAAAGCGTGCGCGCAAACTCACCGCCGGGATCACCTGGCCGCGAATCGACACCACGCCATCCACGAACTCCGGCGCGTTTGGCACCGGCGTCGCGTCGGTAACCATATCCAACTGTTCGATGTCGTCGCTCGACACGGCGTACATGGCGCCCGCGAGCTCGCACAGTACGTACGAGTCGCTACCGCTCGCGCACATCATGGTGCCACCGCCGCATGCGAATGGAGAGGGCCGTTCATGCCTCGGGACAATATGGCATTCGCCGGCGATTTCGTCGAATCCGATGAAGAACGGGCGCCTCGTCGTTGCTGAGCAAAACGCAGCACCGCCCCGGCATCCAGAATGAGGCTCACGTGGCCGTTGCCAAGCTCGGTCGCTCCCGCGATTCCCGGCATGGCAACGAGCGGGTCGACGACCGGGTGCACCACGATCTCGCGGAGTCCATTCAGACGGTCTACGAGCAGGCCCGTGGGCGCATTTTCGGAACCCACGACGAGCACGTACGTCGTACTGGTGTTCGCGGGCGGCAGGCCGAAAAAGGTGGACAACCGAATCAGCGGCAGGATGCTGCCCATGTACGAGATGACTTCGTTGTTCTCGATCCGAGTGATCGACGCCGATTCGATCTGGAGGATCTCGCGCAACGATGGCTGAGGAACCGCCATTTGCTGGCCGCCGATGTCGACCAGAAGCGCATCCACGATCATGAGGGTGAGGGGCAGGTCGATCGCGAAGCGCGTGCCGCGGCCGGGCGTGGTGTGCAACGACATCTCGCCGCCGAGCGCGCGAACCGTCGATCGGACGACGTCCATACCGACGCCCCGCCCGCTGGTCATATCGATCTCGGAACGTGTCGAGAATCCCGGCGTGCACAGGACATCGAGCAGCCGCTCCGATTGCAGCGGCTCGTCCGCCGCAATGACACCGCGGGACCGTGCGAGTTGCGCCACCACGTCGATCTCGATCCCCGCCCCATCGTCTTCGACCTCGATGTGGATTCGGTCGCCAGCGGCCGCCGCTCGAAGCGTCAGCGTTCCCTTGCGCGGCTTGCCGCGCGCGAGCCGCTCGGTAGGTCCCTCGATTCCATGGGTCACGGCGTTGCGAACCAGGTGGAGCAGCGGCTCCAGCATCCGATCGACCACCAATTTGTCGATCTCCGTCGACTGCCCACGAAATTCGAGCTCCATTTCCTTATCGGACTCGCGGATGGCGTCCCGCGCCGCGAATCGCAACCGCTCGAATACCTCACCCACCGGAACGAGCCGTATCCGCATGACGCTCTCCCGGAGCTGTCGGAGCTGACGCTCCATCACGTCATTCAACTCCTCCAGCCGTTCGTGCAGGGAGGCACCATGACCGTTCGATGTACCTTTCAGCATCTCGTCCAGACGGGATCTACTCACGACGAGATCGCCTACGAGGCGCATCACGCCATCCACCCGGGCAAGATCGACACGCACCATCGAGGATCCTGGAACCGTAGCGGGCGCGGGCTCGGGCACGACTGGCGACGGATTCGCACGCGTCCATTGCATGCCATCCGCGAGCCACGAGGTATCGGGAGTGCGTCCCGATTCGACGGCGACTGTGAAATCGAACGCAACACCTCCCTGAACGATGCGCGGCTTGACTTCGAGCAGGGTGCCGAGCCCACGCAGTCGATCCTGCACACCGTCGACGCTCACACCGCGTTCCCTCAACGCGAGGCTCGGCACGAACTCGAAGTGGTAGATGCGCGCAACACCGGCTCCGTGCGCCGGCCGCTCGATCAACTCCGCTCGCGCGTACAGCGGATCGGTGGATGCGGTCGTCGCGGATTCGGTCGCTGTACCAGGAAGGAGCCTGCGCAACGTCTCGACGCTCTCCGTCTCGCCTGGCGCGATGGCCCCGGTTCTGTGCGCGGCAACGCACTGTTCGAGCAGGTCCACGCCCGCGAACAATGCATCCAGGATGCGCGGACTGAACGAGATTCCCGATTCTCCCGCGCGTCTCAGGGCGTCTTCGAGCCCGTGCGCGACTCGCTCCGCCGGAGCGTTGCCCACCATGCCGGAGAGTCCTTTGAGCGTGTGCAAGCTTCGCAGAAACTGCCGGATGAGCACGGGATCCGGTGAGCCAGCCGATCCTGCTTGCTCCAACGACAGGAGCACGCGTCGCGCGTGCGCGAGGTGCTCCTCGCATTCAGCGAAGTAGTCCTCGATGAACTGATGGAAGAACGATTCGCCGGCTGTCACGACGTCAGTTTGCGCCCAGAAGGGCGCCGATTTCAGGAGCGAACGTAGCGGGCTCGAATGGCTTGGTCAGATAGCGAGTGGCACCGTCGCGGAGTGCTGCTCGACGGCTTTCCTCATCACCCCGGGTCGTGAGGATGACTACCGGGACCGAATCGAATCGCGCGTGTGCGCGCACGAAGCGCAACACCTCGAGTCCGTGAACGTCCGGCATGTTCAAATCCAGCACGACCAGATCGACGGGCACGAGCGACAATCGCTCGATGGCTTCGAGCCCGCTCGACGCCTGGTCGAAGCTGACGTCGCCGAGCTCGCGCAGCGACGCCATGATCATGCGCCGCATCGTGGGCGAATCGTCAACGACCAAGATGGTCCTCATACGGAAGTGGTGGTGAGGGTGCGTTCCGAGGCAACTTCCGCCTTGCGAACAGCCGGCGGAGCTTCCATGACGTGAGGGGCGCGCGCGGGGTTCGTGACTCGTCTGGATCGACCCCGGGCACGCCCTCACGATGCTCCGGCGCGAAAGATTGCGCCAGTGCCAGCTCATGCGTTCAGCGGTCGGGGTGCCCGCGCGTGTTGCACGGTTCGCTAGCTGGCTCGATTCTCAGTATGCACCACTGTCAGCCAGCCTCTTCAGCACGCAGTAATCACCATGCGCGCGCCGCGTTCCGCGTATTCGTGCGCACTCGCTCATAGACCAATGCGCTCATCATCGCGACGAGTGCACCGACGCTCCATCCTCCGAGCACGTCGGTCGCCCAATGCACATCGAGATAGACGCGGCTCGAGCCAATGAGCAGCGTCGGCAGCGTTGCGAGCGGGACCGCCACTGCAGGGCTCAGGATGTCCTCTCGCCAGAACACGTAGCTCAGTGCGCCGAAGATCGCCGCGGATGCCGTGGCGTGACCGCTGGGAAACGAGTAGGTCAGCTCGTGCAATCGCGCTCCGCCAGCGGGGCGCGCGCGAGCATAGATCCGCTTCGCGAGAAGAAAGGCCGCCGAAGCGACGGCCGGCGCCACGACGACGGCGGCGGCGATCGGAAGACCCTGGCGACGCCAGAGCCACGCGGCAACCACCGCGGTGCTCGGAATGACTACCCTCGGCGAACCGGCGTGCGTCGCCAGAAGAAAAACACTGCGCGCCAGCGTCGACTGATGCGCGATTACCCAGTCGCGAATCGGCTCGTCGAACGGAGCGGACTCGTGGTTGAACACGTCTTCGCCGACTTTCGCGCACGCCGCGATTGCCGCGGCGGAGACGCCCGTCAGGAGCACGACGTGCGACGCAAGGCCGCGTGGGCGGCGGGTAATTCGAGGGCGCATCGCGCGAGCTGTCATTTCGTTGGTTTGTGCGTGTTGGCGTCTCGCGAGAGCGCGCTGTGAAGATGCGAAACTGCCAAGATACGCGTTTCAGTGTGAGAGCTTCGGGTTTTACGGAGGATGCCGCGGCTGTAATCTATCAACGATCCGGGCCAACCACGGTGAAGTGAGTGTCTCATCTATAACATGGGCAGGACTCGAATCATCATCGTCCTGTACCACATTCTGTACAACTTCCCGAACCACCGCTGCCAAGCTGCACTTGACGTCCATCACGCTTGCGTTGCTCAGTATCCAGACGGTTGCTCTGGCCGTACTCGTCGTGCGCCTGTGGCCGGGGCGACGCCGCCTCCCCCCCGTCGAGCCGTCCGACCGCGAAATTCTCGATACCTCGGTGAGCGTGATCGTCACGACGCTCAACGAGGCGTCGCGCATCGGGCCATGCCTGGCCGGCCTTCGCGCGCAACGTCGGCCGGTGCTCGAGATCCTCGTCGTCGACAGTCGGTCAACCGATGGTACGCGCGAATTGGTCAGCGCCGCGGCTGCTCTCGACGCGCGCGTGCAATTGCTCACCGACGATCCGCTCCCGGATGGTTGGGTAGGGAAAGTGTGGGCGCTCGAGCACGGACTGCGCGCAGCGCGTGGCGAATGGGTGCTCGGCATCGATGCGGATACGGAGCCGGCGCCGGGAATGGTTGCGGCCGCGGTCGCGGCGTGCCGGGCCGCACGGTATTCCATCGTTTCGTTTTCCCCGAAATTTTCCGACCAGAGCGCCGCCGAACAGTTCATCCAGCCTGCGCTGCTGCTCACGCTCGTGTATCGGGGGGGCGCCGTCGGAGCGGAGGCTGACCCCGAGCGAGTGCTCGCCAACGGGCAGTGCTTTCTCGCGCAGCGGGACGTGTTGATCCGACATGGTGGCTTCTACCCGGCGCGCGGCTCGTTCGCCGATGACGTCACGCTCGCTCGCCATCTCGCGCGCCGCGGCGAGCGCGTCGGTTTTCTCGACGGGTCGCGGCTCTACTCGGTTCGATCGTATGAATCGGCAAGCGAGATGTGGCGCGAGTGGGGCAGATCGCTCGATCTCAAGAACGCGACCAGCGCAGCACGGCAGTGGCTCGACATCGTCTACCTTACCGCCGTTCAGGGCCTCCCATTGCCGGTCCTCATCGGCCTCGCGTTCGCTGCACGCACATCACCATTGGCTACTCCGGCGCTACTCCTTGCGTTGGTCAATGGTGGGCTGCTGATGGTGCACCTCCTGTTGCTGCGGCCACTGTCGCACTCGTACAAGCGAGCGGGCGTGACATTCTGGTTCTCGTGGCTGGCGGATCCGCTGGCTGTCGCGCGCATCGTAATGTCGACGGTGCAGCGCCGGCGGACGTGGCGCGGGCGGAGCTACTGAGTACGAGGGCGGAGTGCTGCGGGCACATCGATCTCTCGA
>JBDTXN010000039.1:0-21350 GCA_040006175.1 Gemmatimonadota bacterium
TGCGCTCACCCGAATCACGATGCAGACGTCGTCAACGTCGTCGCATCGCCGTCCCCGATTCCACTCGATGCCACACTTACCGACTCCATTTGGCGCTTCGCCGACTCCATCACCGACTTCCGGCAGCGGGAGCCGGCCGAGGGTGCGCGCGCGGTGGAGCGAACGGTCGTGAAGGTGGCGAGAGATGCGCAAGCACTCTACGTGGTGGTGCGAGCCGATGGCGACGTGCGCTCGATGCTCCGTGCGCGGCAACTGCGTCGCGATGCGGATCTTTCATCGGACGACAACGTCACCATTCTCATCGACAGCTTTCACGACCGCCGCAGCGCATTCGAATTTCAGACCAACCCACTCGGCGCAATGTGGGACGCGCAGCTCTCCGGGTGGGAATCCGAAAACGCGAACTGGAACGGCATATGGAATGTTGCGGTGGTGCGAGATGCGAACGGATGGACGGCGCTCTTCCGCATTCCGTTTCGCACGCTGCGATTTCGCGCCGGCACCGGCACCTCATTCGGATTCAACGTGCGCCGATTTACACGGCGCACGAACGAGGAGGACCTGTGGCGTTCGTATCGTCGCACTCAGGGGCTCGCACAACTGCAATATGCCGGAGAGCTCACGGGATTCGGGCGACTCGATCGACACCGCGACGTCGATCTGCGGCCGTACGCGGTGGCACGGGGCGATCAAAGCTCGCACGACAGCGTCGGAAACAGGCTGGCGCGTAGCGCGTGGAACGCGAAGATCGGCGGCGACGCGAAGCTCGCCATCTCCTCCACGCTAACGGCGGACCTCACTGTAAATACCGACTTCGCGCAGGTCGAAGTGGACCAGCAGGTGATCAATCTCACGCGTTTTCCCACCTTCTTTCCCGAGAAGCGCGAGTTCTTTCTGGAATCGAGTGGAATTTTCGACTTCGGCACCGAACGACATGCACAGCTCTTCTATTCGCGGCGCATCGGATTGACCGACAGCGGAACGACCGTTCCCATCGACGGGGGTGGGCGGATCTACGGCAGGGCGGGGCCATGGACGCTCGGGCTGCTCGATGCGCGCACGGGCGGTGTGGACGCGGCGAACGACGCCGTGTTCCGTGTGAAGCACGATTTGTTCGAACGGTCGTATGTCGGAGCCATGGTAATGCAACGCTCGGGTCCCGGCGTGCACGATGTGGAGCGTGCGGGCGGACTCGATATCGACCTTCCCCTCGTAGTACGTGGACGAAACATCGAGCCGAAGCTCTGGCTTGCCGCCACGCACGTCCCCGATTCGGCCGCAGGTACACCCGTCGCATGGCGCATCTCCACCGATTATCCAAACGATCTGTTCGACAACTTCGTCTCGTTCTATCACATCGGTGCGGGTTTCACGCCGATGCTCGGATTCGTGCAGCGAACCGGGATCATCGAGACGACGGGTCACATCGACTTCATGCCTCGACCGCACGCGCTCGGAATTCGACGATTCGACTTCGAGCTCATTCCGTCGTGGGACATCATCGCGAATGGAGGCGGATCGGTTCTGAACGTGCGCGATTGGCAAACTGCGACGCTGGACTGGATCCCGCTCGGGGGAACACTCGAGTCAGGCGACGAGTTCGGGGTGCACATTCAAAGGCTTATGGATGCTCCCGCGGAGAGCTTCCTGATATTCAGGGACAAGTCGATCGCGCCCGGCCGCTATTGGTGGACACGCGGACAGGTGCAGTACGGTGTCTCCCCGGCCCGGGCACTGACGGTCAGCGCGCTCCTCGGCGTCGGCGGATTTTACGATGGACACGATACACAGGAGAACCTCTCCGCAACGTGGCGTGGTGGAGGTCACATCATTCTCGGAGCGAACGTCAATAGAAGCGAGGTGACACTGCCCACCGGAAGCTTCACGGCGATACAGGCCGGCACGCGCACAGAGTATGCATTCAGCACGCGCGCGGACTTGCTCGCTTTCGTTCAGTTCGACAATGAGAGCGACCGCGCGGACTTCAATCTGCGCTTCCACTGGATTCCGGTGATCGGTGATGATGTGTTCCTGGTATGGAATTCGGGCTACACCACCGATCCCGCAGCGAATATTCGTTTTCCGGACAGGCGCTCACTTGGTCGGCCGTTGAATGGCGCTCTGATAGTGAAGGTCGTGCACAGATTCTCGCCTTGAATGCGCGTGCTCGCGAGCTCGCGCTTCGTCGATTTCGCGCGGCTGGGCACGTCGTGAGTTTTGAGTTGCGGTTCCCTTCGTGCCGCGTGGGTCGTAAGGTACGGCGCGTCCTGCAGCGATGTCCCGCCTCCTGACCCTGCCCTCCAACTACCTCGAGGTCTGATCAATGCGCTCGACGAAGAACTATCCCTCCGCCCGCTTCATGAGAGCGATGATGGCCGCCGCCAGCGTCGCGATGCTCGCGGCTTGTGGAAGCGACAGCACCGGTCCGAAGAATGCCGGCGTTCAAGGCACGTACACACTGCTTTCGGTGAACGGTTCGCCCTTGCCGTACACGGTGCCGAACACTGGAGAGGACGTGAGGATCGTGCAGGACGCGACGATCACGCTCGGCGCCGATTCCACCTACGCGGTACACGCAACGGGAACGGAGAATGGGTCCGCGTCGACGATCGTCACGGACGCGGGCCACTACACGGTGTCCGGTAATCAGGTGACCTTCACGAGCACTATGATCTCGGGCGCGCACTACACCGCCAATTACGCTACGACTCCGGGAAGCCCGACACTCACCGCGACCATCGCGGGATTGTTCGTGGGCTCGAGCGACATTTCCTTCACGTTGGTCTTCGCCAAGTCAGGCTGACGCTCTCGCATTCAGCGCGCGTCGACATTCCGGCTCGCGTACTTCACTCCTCGAGCCGAATCAGCCTGCTCACGCTCAACCCTTCCGCTTCACCCTGGAAGTTGAGCACCACGCGATGCCTGAGCACCGAATCGGCGATCGACCGTACGTCGTCGAGATCGGGAATGCTGCGCCCATCCATCGCAGCCTTGGCCTTGGCGCCGAGTACGAGGTACTGGCTCGCGCGCGGGCCCGCGCCCCAGCTCACGTAGCGCTTCACGTCCGCGGTGGCCTCGGGCGTGTCCGGACGGGTCGAGCGCGCAAGCTTCACCGCGTAGCGCACCACGGTCGGCGGCGCGGGGAGGCGCCGCACGAGATGCTGAAGCTTCGCGAGCTGCGCGGCCGAGAGCACGGGAGTGATCGAGAGGGACTCGTCGCTGGTGGTGGTCGAGACGATGCGCTCCTCCTCGTCGACCGTCGGGTAGCCCACATGCAGCTCGAACATGAAACGATCGAGCTGCGCCTCCGGGAGCGGGTACGTGCCCTCCTGCTCGATCGGGTTCTGCGTTGCGAGAACGAAGAACGGCTCGGGGAGCGCGTGCGTCTGCCCCGAGGCGGTGACCGCGTGCTCCTGCATGGCCTGCAGCAACGCCGCCTGCGTCTTCGGCGGCGCGCGGTTGATCTCATCGGCGAGCACGGCGTTCGCGAAGATCGGACCGCGCACGTACTTGAAGCTCCGCTTGCCCGTGGCGTGATCCTCCTCGAGCATCTCGGTGCCCGTGATGTCGCTGGGCATCAGATCCGGCGTGAACTGCACGCGCGAGAACGTGAGGTCGAGCGCCTCGGCGACCGTGCGCACGAGCAGCGTCTTGGCGAGTCCCGGTACGCCGACGAGCAGTGCATGCCCGCCGCTCAGGAGCGCAGCCACGATGTTGTCGACCACCGCGTGCTGGCCGACGATCCGGCGGCCGATTTGCGTGACGAGCTGCTTGTGCGCGCGCGCGAGATCGTCCAGCAGCGCGAGGTCGTCGTTTGTGGAAGTCGCTATCGTCATTGCGCTTGCGAATGGGAAGGCGGAACGAATCTTGTGCGAAACTAACCCGTGTTGCATGGTAGGCGAAGGGGAGAACGCCGTCCCGCACAACGACAACTCAGGAGACATGTCCATGGCCCGTACTTTGTCGCGCGTCGCACTGTCGTGCATGGCAGCAATCGTTCTCGCCGCGTCGCTCGCTTCGTGCGGCTCGGATCTCACCGGCCCCCTCGCTCACACCTGGCAGCTGCAGACGGTGAAGGACCAGCCACTCCCGGCCACGATCGCGAACTCCTCGCCCGCGATCATCGTCACGTCGGGGACAATGACGACGAATACGAACGGCACCTATACGCTCTCGCTCAGTGGAAGCAGCGACGGCACGAACCGGGTCGTCGGAACGGACCACGGCGCGTGGACAATCACAAATTCCACGTTCTTGTTCAGGAGCAATACCGGCGGCGTACCGGATTACATCGCGGGGCTGACCTCTGGAGTGATTCGAGTTTCACTTCCCGGACAGCTGGTGCACTCGTCGGATGAATCGCTGGACATGGTATTCCAAGTGGCGCCCTGAGTTGGCGCCACGCGGGAATGACCACGGAACGTAGTGCGGCGGTGGTGTGTAGCTAGTCACTTACGAAGGAACGCTCGCGTACTCTTCCGATACGAAAGGTCAAGAAAATGCCTTGCGCCCCCACGTCGCGCGGCTTCCGTTTCGCGCACCAACCGCTCGTACTTGCCGCGAGCGCGCTCCTTCTCGCCGCATCTGCATGCGGCAGCGATTCGCCCACGGCGCCCAAAGACGTTCCCGGGACGTACGTCCTGCGCACGATCGACGGGTTGTCGCCACCGGTCGCCGTACCGAATCCGCGGGATCACGCGATCGTGATCAACTCCGTGACCGCCACGCTCAACGCGAACAACACGTATGCGGTGGCGGGAACCGGCACCGAGGACGGGGATGCGAGCACCGTGGTTACCGATGCGGGAACGTACACGCAGTCGGGATCGACGCTGCACTTCACGTCGACAACGCTGGGTGGTGCGACCTATTCGGCCACGGCAAAGACGGACACGATGGTGCTCTCGCTCCCCGGCGGATTCATGGATTCGGACAGCCCCACCTTCGCGCTGCTATTCGAGAAGGTAAACCTCGGGCCGGGCAGCTCGATCGAGCGATAGGCGAAGCGACTACGGAAGTACGAAGTCGACGCGCTCTTCCACTGGGTGATTGCTCGAGCGCAGCTTCGCGAACGCGACGTACTTTCCGTGGTACCCCTTTGGATCCCACTCCTCCCGAAAGGAGAGCGTCTCGTTCGCGCCGACGTTGCGGTTCTGGAGCGCCTGAGTGAACATCTTCCCCGTGCTGGAGCGCCAGATCTCGCGGCCGAGCGTGTCGAGCACGACGAACTCGTGGGTCTGGCCGTTGGAGAAGTTGAGCTCGACGGCATGCGGCGCGAGGTTCGTCACCTGGAGCGCGAATCTCACCTCCGTGTTGCTGACCGCGACCTTCGCGGATGCGGCCAGCGACGTATCGTGCAGGGCGTGAGCGTCGAGCTGGTGCGCGTTCGGCACGCTGGCGTGGGCATCCCCCTCTCCGCGGCGCGCATGTGGGCCGCAAGCGAGCGCGATGGCGGCGATGCAGAGAATCCAGGTGATCGAGCGGCGCGTCATTTGGCCTGCAGAACGAAGAGCGGAAGGGGTCCGACGCATCGGGGGTGACAGCTGCCAAGATATCGCGTAGTAGACGCAGGGTCAACTGTTTGCGTAACCGTAAGTGTAGAAGATTGAACGACTTTCATGTGATGCAGGTCCGATTCGGGGCTCGTTCGGCAGCATGTCACTTTTGCTTGCGAAAAATTTCACAAGCGGGTAAATTCACTTCGCGAAATGGCTGACGACAATCTCTCCGCGCGCGAGCGCGGCCAGGGTTCGGGGGACGGGGGAGGGAGCGGCCCGTCGCCTGCATCGTTCGCCGGAGCCGGCGTACAATTCGTGATCTCGATTCTGCTCTTTCTGTACGTGGGAAAGTGGCTGGATCGCAAGCTCGGAACGGCGCCCTGGCTCCTGATGCTGGGAGTGTTCGTCGGGGCCGGCGCGGGATTTTACAGCTTCTATCGCCGCATCATGAGCGCGAGCCATGATCACGGAGATGGGTGAAGAAGACCGCGATCTTTGCGCTCGTGTCGCTGCTTGCGATCGCTGTGTTCGGGTGGATGCTGACGTACGCGTTCCCGACGGCGGCGGATAGACATGCGATCGTTGTGAGTGCGGTGATCGCGTTCGTGGTGCAGCTCGCGTCGTTCATGATTGCGCGCGCGTGGGCGGCGACGAACGTGATCGCCGGATGGGGACTGGGGATGCTGATTCGATTTGTCGTGCTCGCGCTGTATGCGCTCGTCGGTGTGAAGGTGCTCGGGCTCCAGACGACGGCCGCACTGGTGAGCCTCGCTGCTTTTTTCTTCGTTTCCACGCTCGCTGAACCGGTGCTGCTCAAGTCATGAGATTCGGCTCGCTACTTCTTTCGCTCGCGCTCCTCGCCGCGCCGCTGGCCGCGCAGGATTCGACGGCCAAGTTCGGACCCATGGGCGACCACCTCGCGCAGAGCTCCGACAAGAAAGTCGACATCATCACCCCGCACATCACGGACTCGCACGAGCTCGAGGTGCCGTTTGTCGGCGAGGTTGAGCTGCCGCGGTGGGCGCCACTCCACATTGGCGGTCTGACGGTCGACCTGTCGCCGACGAAGCACGTCGTTTTCCTGCTGCTCGCCGCGCTCCTTTGCCTCGGTATCATGATTCCCGCCGCCGCGAGCAACCAGCGGCAGACCGCCCACAAGGGACACGCCCGAGGCTTCGCCGGCGCGATCGAATCCATCGTGCTCTACATCCGGAATGAAGTCATCCTGCCGAACGTCGGGCACCATGGCAATGCCTTCGTTCCGTTCGGGCTCACGCTCTTCTTCTTCATTCTGTTCGCGAATCTGCTCGGACTTCTCCCGTACGGCTCGACCGCGACGGGAAATATCTCCGTCACCGCGACACTCGCGCTGGTCACGTTCGTCGTCGTCGAAGTCGCCGGCATGCGCGCACAGGGAGCCGGCTACATCAAGACGATTGTGTACTGGCCCTCGGATCAGCCGCTGCTGATGAAGTTGCCGATGACACTGATCATGACTCCCGTCGAGATCATCGGGAAGTTCACGAAGCCTTTCGCGCTCGCGATCCGACTCTTCGCGAACATGACGGCCGGACACGTCGTGCTGCTCGCGCTCATCAGCCTGATCTTCACGTTCGGAAGCTGGTTCGTCGCACCCGCGCCGGTACTCATGGGCGTCGCCATCAGCATGCTCGAGATCTTCGTCGCATTCCTGCAGGCGTTCATCTTCACGCTGCTCGCCAGCGTGTTCATCGGTTTGATCCGCGAGGGTGCCCACTAGGCGCCCTCGTTTCGCATCCGTCGCGCGCACTCTGCTCCACGCGTGTGGCGTCGTAACCGGTCGAGCGACCGGTGAAGCTCGTTGAGCCCCGGGGCTCGCTGACGAGCAGCGCCTGCAGCACGAAGCGCGGAGCAGCATGAATCACGTCAATCGGAGCACGACAATGCACGCTATTCTTCCTATGCTTCAGGCTGCAGCCGGCTATACGCGCGAGTACACGGGCGCGTGGGCGATGCTCGGCGCTGGTCTCGGCGCTGGTGTCGCAGTCATTGGTGCCGGTCTCGGCATCGGCCGTATCGGTGGCCAAGCCGCAGAAGCGATGGCTCGTCAGCCTGAGCGCGCCGGCCAGATCCAGACCGCCGGTCTGATCCTCGCCGCGCTGATCGAAGGCGCCGCGCTGTTCGCAATCGTCGTCACGTTCCTCATCCAGAGCAAGTTCTAGTAGTCGATCGGCCGCCGCGCCCCGGGGTGCGGCGCGCCATCGTCACCTTTTCCAGAATCACAATGCGCAAGCTTCTGACAGCTCTTTCGGCATCGATCGTGGTCGCGCTACCGCTCGCGGCGCAGGAAGCAGAGGCGCCCAAGGGTGGGCTGCTCACGCCGTCCGCCGGGCTGATGTTCTGGACTCTGGCGATCTTCCTCGTCGTCCTGTTCATCCTCTCGAAGTTCGCCTACCCGAAGATCCTCGCGGCCGTTGAGGAGCGCGACAGGGCACTCGAGGAAGCACTCGCCGCCGCCAAGCGCGATCGCGAGGAAGCCGCCGCGCTCCTCGAGCAGCACCGCAAGAGCATCGAGTCTGCGCGCGACGAAGCGCAGAAGATCATCACCGAGGCACGCGCCGCCGGCGAGAAGGTGCGCACGGATGTGATCGAGCAGGCACACCGCGAACAGCAGTCGATGCTCGAGCGCGCACGCGCCGAGATCATTGCCGAGCGCGATCGCGCGATGGCGGAGCTCCGCAAGCAGACGGTGGATCTCGCGGTTCGTGCCGCGAGCAAGGTGATCGAGCGCAACCTCGATGCCGAGTCGAACCGTGCCGTCGTCGAGAGCTTCCTCGCGTCGATCGGTCCTGCCGGAACGAATCGCTAATGCGCGAGACGACGATCGCGCGCAACTACGCCGAGACGCTGGTGTCGCTCGCGCAGCGCGCGAGCGACCTGGATGGATGGGGCGAGACGATCGCCGAGGTGGCGGACGCGGTCGAGCGCGATCCGCGCCTCGCGAACTTCCTCGCGTCGCCGCGGGTGAGCGCGGGCGGGAAGATCGAGATCATCACGAAGGCGTTCCAGGACCGGCTGCCGCGGCTGTTCGTACGTTTCCTCGCCGCCGTGATCACCAATCGCCGCCAGCACCTGATTCCGCAAATCGCGATCGAATACGCGCTGCTCGTGGACGAGATCCAGGGGCGCGTCCACGCGCGGGTAACCGTTGCGAGGGAGCCGGACGACGCGATGCGCGCGAGTGTCGAGAAGCAGCTCGGGACAATCACGGGCAAGCGCGTGGTGCCGCACTTCACGGTGAAGCCGGAGATTCTCGGTGGCATGATCGCCCGCGTGGGCGACACGGTGATGGATGGGTCGCTGGCGCGGCGCCTCGAGACGCTGCGTGGCCGAATGCTGGGTCGCGCGGGCTGACAGCTTCGACTTCGAATTCCGGTGATTCACTGCGCGGCGCCCTTCCACGGGCGCCGCGTTCGTGTTTTCATCCTGCACCATGACCGCGATCCTTCCACTGTTGCTGCTGCTGCAGCAGGGCACCCCGCGCGTGACGCACACGGTATCACCCCCGAGCGGAGATACGGTGGGCTACTGGCAGCAACGGGCGGACTACCGCGTGACCGCGCGGCTCGATGAGGCGGCGCAGGTGCTGCATGGAGGCGCCAGGCTCACCTATGTGAACCATTCGCCGGACACGCTGCGCGAGATGCGCGTGCAGCAGCTGCTGAATGCATTCCGGCCGGGGTCGCGGTGGAGTGCGGCAGATGCGCGAGAGGGGCGCGTGCGCTTCCAGAAGCTGAAGGAACCGAACTTCGGCTACGAGAGATTCACGGCACCGCCGGTGGTGAATGGCGAGCGCGTGACGGTGAGCTATCCATTCGCGCCCGACAGCACGATTGCGCGATTCGAGTTGCCGCGCGCACTTGTGCCGGGGGACTCGGCGATCGTCGACTTCGAGTGGGACGCGAGGCCGTCGGCGACGGTCTACCGGAGGCAAGGGCGCCGAGGGCGGCATTACGACTTCTCGCAATGGTATCCCAAGGTCGCGGTGTACGACCGAGGTGGATGGGAGGCGCAGCCGTTCATCCCGAACGGCGAGATGTACGGCGAGTTCGGGACGTTCGACGTAACGCTCGATCTCGCGGCCGATCAGGTCGTTGGCGCGACGGGAGTTCCGGTTGCGGGCGATCCCGGATGGGAGAAGGCAAAGACGTGGGGCTACGTACATCTCGCGCGCGATGCGTACGGCGAGGTGGATACCTCGCTCCCTGCGGTCGCGAGTGGACGAAAGGCGGTGCGCTTCCATGCGCGGGATGTGCATCACTTCGGGTGGTCGGTGGATCCCGACTACAGGTACGAGGGTGAGCTCTATCGCGGAGTGATCCCGATTCACGTGCTCATTCCGACGACGGACATGCCGAGGCTGGGGCATGGTGTGTTCGTGAAGTGGAACGAGCACGCGCTGGAGTTTTTGGAGAAGATCTACGGTCCGTACGGATATCCGCAGCTCACGGGGTTGATCCGCCTCGATCAGGGCGCGACGGAATTCCCGATGATGGCGATGTACGGCAGCAGTACGAGTGAGGGCACGGTGTCGCACGAGGTGGGGCACATCTACAGCTACGGGATGCTCGCGAACAACGAGTGGCGCGAGGGGTGGCTGGACGAGGGGCTCACGAGCTATCAGAGCGAATGGCGCATTCGCCAGACGCCGCAGGACTTCGCGGAGGGTGCGCCGCGGCGCGAGGCTCCGCCCGCGAAGGGCTACCGCTCGCGCGCACACGTCATGTCGTCGTTCGATGCGGGTCGCATGCAGCTCTACGACGTGGATCTCATGGGACGGGCCGAAGCGCCAGAGCCCGCGTCGCACGCCTACAACGAGTTCAACCTCTATCAGATGGCCGTATACTCGCGGCCGGATCTGATGTACGGCTCACTCCGCGATATGCTCGGCGACAGCGTCTTCACCGCATTTCTGCACGACTACTATGCGCGCTGGCGGTTCAAGCACGTGGACGAGCTGGCGATGCGCGCGAGTGCCGAGCGGATTTCCGGACGCGATCTCGGCGGATTCTTCGAGCAGTGGGTACATCGCACAGGACTCGTGGACTACGCGCTGGCGAGTGTGAGCACGAAGCGCGACGGCGACGGGTGGCTCACGCGTGCCAAGGTTGTGCGCAAAGGTGAGTACCGCCACGAGATGCCTGTGGGTGCGCGCACCTCGCAGGGCTGGACGATCGTGCGCGCAAACCCGGCGCGCGATGCGCAGTGGGTAGAGCTTCGCACGGCGGAGCGGCCGAGCGATGTGCGCGTCGACCCGTTGCACTCGACGGAGGACTGGAACCGCCGGAACGACATCAGCACGGCGGCGGGTCCGTTCGACCGGCGAGTGACGATGTACGTGCCGGACTGGCCATTTCTGGATCAGAGCGATCGCGACCGGGAGCTGGTCGCGGTGCGCCCGAAGTTCTGGTACACGGGGCCGGGCGGTTTGACGAGCGCGATTCGCCTGCGGTCGAACTACGCCGAGACCGGTGATCTCGCCTGGAGTGCGCGCGAGCTCGGCGTCGCACTCTCCGCACGAGTGCCTGATAGCGCGCGGGGGATCGAGCACCTGCACGGGTGGCTGTCGTTGTCGAATCCGCAGATGCCGTTCATGGGGCGGCCGCTCGTTGGCGTGAGCGCGGGCGTCTGGCTGCTGGACGGAATCACAAAGATCGAGTTCGCGAAACGGTGGAATCTGAGCCCGTTTCTCTTCGCGAACGGCCCGCAGTCGGCGCTTCGCGTCGCCTTCGATGCGACGCACCCCTACGACACGCGGTGGCTGGACTTCGCGCGATGGCAGCCGGCCAACGTATTCGACGCGAGTGCCGAGTACTCGTGGAGGGCGCCTCGTCCGGGCACGCTCCGCATGCGCGCACGAGGCTTCGCGGGGCTCAGGCGTGCTGTCGGTCGTGGCACGACGCGTGCCTTCGAACGGGCGGAGATCGAGCTCGCAAATACCGGGACGTTGGGCGCGGCGCACCTATGGACGCACCGGCTGCGCTTCTTCGCAGGAGCGAGCAATGACGCGCCGCTGCAGCGGGCGATGGGTCTCGCATCACTCGACGTCACGGAAACGTTTACGAACGACTTCGTGCGCGGACGCGACGCGCTGTTCGCGCGCTCGGATGTGCACTTCGTGGTTCCCGGTGGCGCGGGGCTTCGCGGCTACTCGCCGCTCGCGCGTGTGGACCGCGCTGCGGCGCTAAATGGCGAGCTGGCGCGAACCGTGGTGAAGACGCGGGCGAAGTCTCTGGTGCCCGAGGTGCAGCTCGTCGCGTTTGGTGACGGAGCGTGGGCACGACCCTCGCTATCGACGGGCGGACACATCTTTGCGGACGCGGGAGTGGGGCTGCTCGCGCACGACCAGCTTTGGGATCGACCTGTCACCGTACGCTTCGATGTTCCGCTGTACGTTCGCGATCCATTGCTCGCGCCAGGTGGCGCGCGCGGCGACGATCGTGTGAAGCTTCGCTGGACGTTCTCGTTCGCTGATCTCTGGTGAGCGCGTAGTGCGCTCGCTGGAAGAACATTATCTCACTCTAGCCACGGACCCAGATTCGATGACCACGCCGCCGCCCAAGTCGGGCCCCACTGAGGTGACGCGAGTGCCCAAGCCGTGGGGACACGAGATCATCTGGGCGCGAACCGATCGCTACGTCGGCAAGATCCTGCACATTCTCGCGGGGCACGCACTCTCCGTGCAGTATCACGAGCGGAAGGATGAAACCGTGTACCTGCTCTCCGGCGAGCTGAAGTACTGGGTGAAGACCGGCGAGACGATGACGGACATGCACCTGGGCGTTGGCGATGCCTTTCGAATCACTCCTCACACCATCCACTACATGGAAGCGGTCACCGACTGCGATGTCCTCGAGGCATCCACCCCCGAGCTCGACGACGTGGTCCGCCTGACGGATCGCTACGGTCGCGAAGGAACGAGCGCCCCATGAAGGTGATCATTCCATTGGCTGGGAAGGGCACGCGCCTCCGCCCGCACACGCACATCACGCCCAAGCCCATGCTCAAGGTCGCGGGAAAGCCCGTCATCTCGTATCTGCTCGACGATCTCAAGACACTCGGCGGCATCGAGCAGATCATTTACATCACGGGACATCTCCAGGAGAAAGTCGAGGAGTTCGCGCGCCGCGAGTACGATGTTCCGTCGGTGTTCGTCGAGCAGACGGTGCAGAACGGCACGGCAACCGCGGTGGAGCTCGCGCGACCGTACGTCGATCAGCCGGTGCTGATCATCTTCGTCGACACGATCTTCGACGCGGATCTTTCACTCGTGCAGAAGACGGATGCGGACGGGATCATGTGGGTGAAGGAGGTCGAGGACTACCAGCGCTTCGGCGTGGTCGTCACTGACGCAAATGGCTTCATGACGAAGATCATCGAGAAGCCATCCACGCCCATCTCGAAGCGTGCGAACATCGGGCTGTACTACATCAAGAACTGGAAGCTTCTGTACGAGGGGATCTCGTACGTGATGACGCAGCCTGCGAACAAGGGCGAGTACTACCTCACCGATGCGTTCCAGTACATGATCGACCACGGCGCGAAGATCAAGGTCGTGGACGTGGAGGGATGGTACGACGCGGGAAAGCTGGACACGCTGCTCGACACGAATCGCGCGATGCTGGAGCGCGGACGCGCGCAGAAGCCCGGTACGGTGCCCGCGGGCTCGACGATCGTCGATCCGGTGTACATCGAGGACAACGTGACGCTCGTCCATGCGACGGTGGGCCCGAATGTGTCGCTGCATGCGGGCGCGGTGATCGAGCGCTCCGCGCTGCGAGACACCATCGTCGGCAGCAAGTCGAGGATTTCGGACTGCCAATTGAGCGGATCGCTGATCGGAGACGAGGTGGTGCTCGAGGGAGTGAAAGGCCAGGTGTCGATCGGAGATCAGAGCGAGGTGCGCGCGAGTACGGTCTAGCCCGCCAACCCCGCTACCGCCGTCACGATTGCCAGCGCGCGCACGATCCCCAAGTGCCCCGCACTGTTCTCGAACCACTCCGCCACCGTGTGCGCCTCGCCGCCGCGCCCGCCCGCGCCGATCGCGATCGCGGGAATGCCCCGGCTGATCGGCACGTTCGCGTCCGTGCTCGCCGTCGCGAGATCGGGGTCGCGACCGATGAGCCGCGTCGCCTCGATCGCTGCGGTCACGAGCGGAAGCGACGCATCCGTCTCGCCGCTCGGGCGATCGCCGATGACGGTGATCGCGACGGTGAGCGGCGGTGCGCCGCGCGCGCCGCGGAGATTCTCCTCGTGCAGCGCCGCGTGTGCCGCCGCCCGGATTTCCCCCTCGAAGGTGCGCAGCGCGTGCTCGGAGGTGGAGCGCAGATCGATCTCGAGCCACGCGTCGTCGGGAATCGCGTTCACCGAAATTCCGCCGCCGATACGTCCCACTGACAGCGTGGTGCGCGGCACCGTCGGCAGCGTCGTGCGCGCGAGCATCGCTCCCGTCAGCGCCGCCGCGTGGACAGCATTGGGAACGCCGAACGCGGTCCAGCTGTGTCCACCCGCGCCGCGAAAGTGGATGCGAAAGCGGCGCGAGCCAAGCGCGCGGTGGACGATGCGCTCGTCACCCGCGCCATCGAGCGCGATCGCGGCAGAGGCTTCGCTCATCGCTGCCGCGAAGAGCTCCTTCGCTCCGCGCAGATCGCCCGCGCCCTCCTCCCCGGTGGTCGCCGCGAACACCACGGGCGCGCGGGTGCGAAGTCTCGCTCCATCGATGACTCCGGCCAGTGCGAGCATCGCCGCGAGTCCGCGCCCATTGTCGCCGATGCCGGGACCAACGAGCCGAGGGCCCTCACGCTGCACGCGTAGTGGCACCGCGCGCGGGAAGACGGTGTCCAAGTGCGCGCAGATTACGACAGGCGGCAGGTCACCGGCGCCCGCGCGCGTGCCGGTGACGTTGCCGACAATGTCGCTGCGCACGTCGGTCAGGCCGAGCGAACGAAAGCGCACGCTCACCCACGCGCCGCGCTCACGTTCCTCGCCGGTGGGCGCCGCAATCTCGGATATCGCGATCTGCGTCTGGAGCGTCTCGGCATCTCGCGCGGCGAGTGCAGCGCGCGCGTTGGCGATGGGAGGCGCGTCCCACATCGCGCGCAGACCGGACGAGAAAGCCATCCGCGGTAATTGAGCGTACGGGCGTCGCGGCGCAAGTGGCGCGGTGCCAGCCCCATGATTGGCGTCGCCGCTCCACGTCCCTCACATTCCATGGGCGCAGCCTGCCCCATTGTGCCGTCCCGCTTCCGCTAAATTTGAATTCGCATGCAAGAACACGAGCTCATCTACGACTGGAACACGCGCACCCCGGGCTTCTCCTGGGAGACATGCCGCGTGGAGCTGAACGACGAGACGCTGCGCGACGGGCTGCAGTCGCCGTCGGTCACCGATCCATCGATCGAGGACAAGAAGGCGCTGCTGCATCTCATGGCGCAGCTCGGCATCGCGGCCGCCAACATTGGGCTCCCGGGCGCGGGCCCGCGCACGCGCGCGGACACACTCGCGCTCGCGCACGAGATCGTCAGGGCGAAGCTGCCGATCTCGGCGAACTGCGCCGCGCGCACGCTTGCAACGGACATCGAGCCGATCGCGCGCATCGCGCAGGAGACGGGGCTCGCAATCGAGGCTGCGACGTTCATCGGCTCGTCGCCCATCCGGCAGTACGCCGAGGAGTGGACGCTCGACAAGATGGTGCGCGTGAGCGAGGAGGCGGTGCGGTTCGCCGTGGGCGAGGGGCTGTCGCTCATGTTCGTCACGGAGGACACCACGCGCGCCAACCCCGAGACGCTCAGCGCGCTCTATGGTGCCGCGATCGCGTGCGGCGCGCGGCGCGTCTGTCTCGCCGACACCGTCGGGCACGCGACGCCGGACGGCGTCCGCGCTCTCGTGCGCTTCGTGCGCGAGGAGATCATCGCACCCACGAAGCTCGATGTGCGCATCGACTGGCACGGGCATCGCGACCGCGGACACGGGCTCGCGAACTGCATGGCTGCGATCGAGGCCGGCGTCGATCGTGTGCACGGCACGGCACTCGGCATCGGCGAGCGTGTGGGCAACGCCGAGATGGATCTGCTGCTCATCAACCTCCGCCTGCTCGGCGCTCACAAGCACGATCTGCGCAAGCTTCCCGAGTACACCGCGCTCGTGTCCCGCGCGCTAGGCGTGGCGATTCCCGCGAGCTATCCGGTATTCGGCGAGGATGCATTTCGCACCGCCACCGGAGTCCACGCGGCGGCGATTGCGAAGGCGCACAAGAAAGGAGACGCGTGGCTCGCCGACCGTATCTACTCAGGCGTGCCGGCCGGCGACTTCGGCTTGTCGCAGCGCATCGACGTTTCGCACGTGTCCGGGATATCGAACGTGCGCTCGTGGCTCGAGTCGCACGGACATGACGCGAACGACGAGCCGCTCTGCCGCTTCATACTCGAGGCCGCGAAGAAATCCAACCACACGCTTCGCGACGACGAGATCACGGAGCTGATCGCTCAACATCGCGCACGGACGGTCACGGCGTGAGCGCACCTCTCTCTGCCGTGATGAGCGGCTATATCGATCTCAGGTGGCGACTCAATCCCGTGGAAGCGACGTTTCACGGCGTCACCGAATTCGATGGGATGTTCGCCGCGTACGACCCGGCATCGGTCGGAGAGCAGCTCGCGGCACTCGTCGCCTACGAGAATGCGATCGAAGAGGCCGACGCGGAGACGCTCGCCGATGAGATCGATCGCACTGCGGTGCTGCATTCACTGAGACACGATCTGCTGCTGCTCGGCAAGGAACGTCAGTTCGTGCACGATCCGTCGTATCATCTCATGCACGCGGTCAACGGGTTCTTTCTCCTCTTGGCGCGCCGCACCGGAGACTCGGCCGAGCGCGCCGCTTCGGTGCTCGCGCGTCTCGAGGCGCTGCCTGCATTTCTGGAGACGGCGACGGCAGTGCTGACGGAGCCCGACGCGGTGTTCGTCGGCATGGGGCTGTCCATAGTGCCTGGTGCGATCGCGCTGATTCAGGATGGGCTCGACGATCCTGCGCTGGAGCTCGCGATGCTCGATGAGGTCGCGCTGGAGCGAGCGCGGCGTGAGGCGGTGGAGGCGCTCGAGTCGTTCGACGACGTACTTCGAGAGATGCGCGAGCGCGCCGGCAATCACTTCGCGATCGGTCGGGAGCTCTTCGACCGCAAGCTGCACACGGCGCACATGATCGCGGAGAATGCGGACGAGCTCCTGCGCTTCGGCGAGCGGCTGCGCGCGGGAGCCATCGCGGAGCTCGAGCAGATCGCGAAAGAGATCGAGCCGGGAACGCCGTGGAAGGAGATTGTGGCGCGGCTGCGCACCGACATCCCGGAGCCCGGTACTGCGCTCGAGGAGTATCGCGAGGCGCTGGATGCCGCGCGGCACTTCACGATCTCGCGCGACCTGATGCCCGTGCCCGACACGGCGCTCGAGGTCGTGCCAACTCCCGACTTTCTGCGCCCGCTCATCCCTCTTGCGGCGTACCAGGGACCCGGCGCGTTCGACGCGGTGCAGCGCGGGATTTTCCTGGTGACGTTGCCGGAGAACGGCGAGTCGTGGCGCTCGCACTGCAGGGCCGAGCTGCCGAGCACGGCGCTGCATGAGGGGATTCCCGGTCACCATCTGCAGATTTCGATCGGCAATACGCTCGCCAGCGTGCCGCGGCGCGTGCTGTCGACACCGGCGGCGCGCGAGGGGTGGGCGCTGTATTGCGAATCCCTGATGGCGGAGATGGGCTTCCTCGATTCCGCGGCAGAGCGATTCTTCCAGGCGCATCATCTGCTCTGGCGCGCGATCCGCGTCATCCTCGACGTGTCGCTGCACACGAAGAACATGTCCATGGAAGAGGCGGCGGCTCGCCTCCGGGACGAGCTCGGCTTCGAGCCGCACGTGGCGGAGGCAGAAGCCAAGCGCTACTGCGCGTATCCGACATATCAGCTCTGCTATGCTGTGGGCAGGCGGGATATTCTCGCCTTGCGCGAAGACGTGCGAAAGGCGCGCATGGATGCGTTCTCGCTTTCGAGCTTTCACGAGGAGCTGCTGCAGTACGGCGCGCTTCCGACGGCTCTCGCGCGATGGGGTATGGGACTGGCCGCGGTGTAGTACGCTCGAACATTCAAAGGAGAACGCACATGTGGGGAAGAGGCTTGGCAGTACTGATCACCGCAGCTGTTGTCATCGGATGCAACGGCGAGAAGAAGACACCTGCGCCGGACACGACGTCGGCCGCCGCTCCGAAGGCTGCGCAGACGGACTTCACGAGCGGCGGTCCCTACGTGTTCGTGTCGAATGAGGATGGGAACGACGTCACCGTCATCAGTGCGAAGACGGATAGCGTCGTGGCGACGCTCGAGCCGGGGCAGCGACCGCGCGGCGTGCGCGTCAGCCCCGACGGCAAGACGCTGGTCGTTGCGGTGAGCGGATCGCCGAAGGGCGGGCCCGGGGTGGACGAGAAGACGCTCCCGCCTGCGGATCGCACGAAGGACGGCATCGCGCTGATCGATCTCTCGACGGGGAAAAAAACGGCCAATCTTCCAGGCGGGCTCGATCCCGAATCGTTCGCCGTGTCGAAGGATGGAAAGACGATCTACGTGTCGAACGAGGATGGTGGCTCGCTCACCATCATCGATGTCGATTCGAAGAAGATCACCGGCACCGTGCCGATCGGGTCCGAGCCGGAGGGCGTGCAGATCGATCCGGACAACAAGGTGCTGTACGCCACGAACGAGGGAAGCGGCACCGTTTCCGTGCTCGATCTCAAGTCGAAGAAGATCGCGGCGACGTTCCCGACCGGGAAGCGCCCGCGTGGCATCGCGTTCACGCCCGACGGGAAGAAGGCTTACATCTCGAACGAGGTCGGGGGCACGGTAACCGTCGTCGACGCGAAGCGGTACAAGGTGCTCAGGAACATCAAGGTTCCGGGCGAGGGCGCGAAGCCGATGGGTACCGCCATCTCGCCCGATGGCTCGCGCCTGTACGTTACCACGGGGCGCGGTGGCTCGGTTGTGGTAATCGACACGAAGAGCGACAGCGTGGTCACCAGCTTTCCCGCCGGGAAGCGGCCGTGGGGGATCGCGGTGTCTGCCGACGGGAAGGCCATCTACACGGCGAATGGACCGTCGAACGATATCTCCGTCATCGACGCGAGCACCAACCAGGTGACGAAGCGGATTCCCGGCGGAAAGTCGCCATGGGGGATCGCGATCTCGAAGTAGTCTCGATGAGGCAACCGCCTCAGCAGCAGCGGCCGCCAGTGCCCTCGTAGCGTGCCCGCTCCCGCTCTCGTGCGAACTCCACGCGCGAGAGCGGCGTCGCATCCGGGTGCCTCGCCCGCAGATGCGCGAGGTACCGCGCGTAGTCGGGCGCCCCGATGATGGTCCGTATGCTCGTGAGCGCGCGCGCGACCAAGTGCGCAGGCGCCGTGTGCGTCGCAGGCTCGGTGAAGGTCGTTCGCACGCCTCAGCCGTTCGCGGCGCGGGGCGTCGCTTCGGCCCACTGGTCGAACGCACCGCCTCGTACAGCGGCGCTGTTGCGCGCCGCGAGCTCTCCGCGAAGCTCCGGATTGCGCAGCACGCGGATCACCGCCGCGGCGAGCGCATCCGCATCTCCAGGAGGCACGAGCAGGCCGTTTTCGCCATCGCGAACGATGGACGCGAGTCCCCCAACGCGCGTGGCAACGAGCGGAATGCCGGCGCTCAACGCTTCCATCGCTGCCAGCGACAAGCCGTCATCCGTCGACGAAACGACGGCGACGTCGCACAGCCGAAGATGCGCGGCGATGTCGTCGTGCATCCCGGCGAAGATCACGAAGGGCGAAATGCCGAGACGACTCGCCTGGCGCTCGAGTACCTCGCGCTCCGTGCCTTCCCCGACGATCAGCAGACGCGCCGATGGCACCGCCGCGCGCACGCGCGGGAACGCGTCGATCAGGTGGCGCGTGCCCGCCACCGGGAAGAATCGCGATACCGATCCGACGATCAGCGCGTCATCGCTCAGCGCATAGCGGCGGCGAAGCTCGCCCGACGGACGAGGGGCGAGGTCGTCGGCGCGGCGCCGCGACTGGCCCTTGTTCCGAGCGACGAGCGCGACGCGCTCTTCCCACAGCACCGTCCGGCCGACGCCCTCGAACACGGGCACGCGCGGAGTGAAACCGAGCACGCGCGACGCCTTGCCGATGTCGAAGACGTGGCTCTTCGTGAAGAACTCGAGGCGACCGCGCAGGGAGCCCGTGAACGAGAATCTCTCCGACGCCCACATCAGCAAACGGGTCGACAGCTCGGGAATGTGTACCTGCGGGCGCTTCACGGCGACTGCGCGCGCGAGCACGGTGATCAGCTCGTCGAGCGCGAGGTGCTCCGGGCCACCGAGAATGAAGGCTTCCCCCACGGCGTCATCGCGGGTGGCGAGAAGCTTGAGGCCGCGCACGAGATCGTCGACGTGAATCGGATGCACGCGCGCCCGCCGCGTGCCCGGGATCACGACGTGCCCGCGACGCACGGATGCCATCATGCGGCGGAAGCGTCGGTCGTCGGCACCGTACGTCCACGTCGGACGGGCGATCGCGACCGGGAGCCCGCATTCGCGAACGAACAGCATCGCGAGGCGCTCGCCCTGCAGCTTCGTGAGCTCGAATGCATTGGTGGGCTGGAACGCGGACTCCTCGTTGGCGGTGCTTCGTCCCGTGTCGCCATGCACGCGAGCAGTGCCGCAGTGCACGACGCGACGCGCCTTCGCGTCCATCGCGGCCTGCATCACGAGCCGCGTACCCTGCACGTTGATGCACCAGTGGTCGTGAGCACTGGTCACGCGTCCGGTACCGGCGCTATCCGCGAGATGATAGACGACCTCGCGCCCGTCCATCGCGCGCACCACGTCGTCACGCTCCGTGACCTCGCCCACGAGGATCTCAGTCTCCGCTGGCAGAAGTGCACGCGCTCGCGCGAGTGAGGGTGTCAGCACCCGTACCGCGTGTCCGTCGCGCACGAGACTTCGCACGAGATGGAGGCCGGAAAACGTGGTGCCGCCGGTAACCAGAATTCGGTCCATGCTGCTCCGATGCATGGGGATGTTCTCTTCGGATTCGCCTGTTGCAACCACTTCGACGACTCTTGTATTTACCTTGCCAACCCCGCCGATGCAGCCGTCTCGAATGAGATTTCCGTCGTACGCTTGGCCTTTCGGCCAGACAGGATCAGCCACCATTCGCGCACGGACGCTACGAGTACGACGATAACACAGCCGATAAAGAACGCCGCCACTGCAGCATCGAGCCGGTCATTCAACGCCATTCGTGCCGCTGCTGTCGCGCTCGCCACGCCGGGCGGGAGTCTTCCGCTCCGCGATCCGTCGAGCAGCAGGCGTGCGTGCGAGAGAAATCCCAGCGACGGATCAGGAGCGAATATTTTCTGATACCCTGCCGTGAGCGTGACTATAGCCAGCCAGGTGAGCGGCATAACGGTCACCCATGCGTATCTCGCGCGCCCCATCTTGATGATCACGGTGGTGCCAACACACAGCGCCACGGCGCCGAGCAGTTGATTGGAGATTCCGAACAACGGCCACAGCGAGTTGATGCCACCGAGAGGGTCAGTCACTCCCTGATACAGAAAATATCCCCACATCGAAACGAACACTGCGCTGGACATCACAGTCGCAGGGTACGACTCCAGACGGCCGAGTGGGCTCCACGCCAGTCCGCCGAGATCCTGCAGCATGAAGCGTCCGACTCGAGTGCCCGCGTCGATCGTAGTGAGGATGAAGAGCGCCTCGAACATGATCGCGAAGTGGTACCAGAGCGCCATTG
>JBDTXN010000040.1:0-20823 GCA_040006175.1 Gemmatimonadota bacterium
TGCGCGCGTACTACGACCTGGGCGTGCGGTACATGACGCTCACGCACAACGTGACGCTCGACTGGGCCGACGCGGCGCTCGACAGCGCGAAGCATGGCGGGCTCACGCCGTTCGGCAAGGAGGTCGTGCGGGAGATGAACCTGCTCGGGATGCTCGTCGATCTCGCGCACGTGTCGCCGGCCACGATGAGCGCCGCGCTCGATGTCAGCGAAGCGCCGGTGATCTTCTCGCACTCGGGCTCGCGTGCACTCGTCGACCATCCGCGAAACGTTCCCGATTCCATTCTCGCTCGGCTACCGAAGAACGGGGGAATCGTAATGGTTCCCTTCGTGAACAGCTTCGTGTCGCGTGAGGTGCACGCGCACGACCTCGCGCGCGATTCCGCGGCGAAGGAGGCAGCCAGGAAGTACTCGAAGGACACCGCTGCCGTCGCGCGCGAGATGCACGCGTGGGTCGCCGCGCATCCGCCCGTGGTTGCGTCGCTCTCGCAGGTGGCCGATCACATCGAGCACGTGCGTGATGTGGCGGGCATCGATCACGTGGGGATCGGCAGCGACTTCGATGGAATTGAAGACGTGATTCCCGGGCTCGAGAACGTCTCGCGCTTCCCCTACCTGCTGGCCGAACTCGCACGCCGGGGCTGGTCGGATGCGGATCTGCGGAAGGTGACGGGCGAAAACTTCATTCGGGTCTACACGCGTGCGGAGGCGGTATCAGCGCGCCTTCGGAAGGAGAGGGCTCCCTCGACGGCGACCATTGAAGCCGCCTCCGGGAGTGTGAACCCGTAGCGCACGTCGCTCCGATTGATGCGGACGAGCGTACTAGGCCGAAACCTGACGGGTGGTCAGCGTGGCCGCTCCATCACCGCCAGCAGATGACTGTCGGATAACTCTGTCCAGCGTTCCGGATAGCTCCACAGTCGTCGGCAGACGTGTCCTCCGTCGAATATGAGGCAGGAGTCCGCCTCGGCTCCCGGTACATCGTGCACACGCGCCTCGCGAACCCGCCAGCGTGTCCCGTCGTCCGAATTCACCAGCCTCTGCACGACGGTCTCGAGCCTCGGTGGAATCATCTTACCTCGGCGTCCTTCTTCACCCGCTTACTCCAACCGATACGTGCCCTCGGATGGCGCTGTCAATGTTCGCAAGCGTAAATTGCAAGATTGGGGCGAGTACACTCAGCCGGCGTCAGAGCGCTGTGTTCGCTGGGCCGTAATACTCGTCGACGGCCATTGAGATGAGTTCTGCCAAGGTACCAGCTCTGTTGGGATGAGTGAGCAGCTCGCGACCTTCCGAAAGCACGGTGCAGGCTTCCTTGATGAGCACGAGGAGCTGCTCTGCATGGATGTCGTGACGACGCGCATGCTCGCTGATGGTGCTCAGATTCTCGCGTAACCCAGACTGTTCGAGCGGACATCCGGCCAGAATTCGACGCAAATCGGTACGCAGCGTGATCTGACTGACGGTGCGGAGCGCTGACGTAGGATCGGGCTGCGCAGGTGTAACGCGCCTGAGAAGGTCAGCTGACACGTCGTTGTCGTCGTTCGCCATCGTTACCATCCCCGCCGAGCTCTCGCGCGTCTGCACGCGCGCACGCCCGCCGTCCGACGTCAACCGCCAATCAGGCGTTCGTAATTACGGCGCGTGATATCGTAGCACGCACACGCGACTGCCTCGAGTCCGGCGCGGTCGAGCACCGTCACCTTGCCCCGCGTGTAGCGGATGAGTCCTGCTCGCTGCAGCACGCCTGCTGCGAGCGTCACCGCCGGGCGATGCACGCCAAGCATGTACGAGAGAAATTCATGGGTCAGAACGAATGGCTCCAGGCGCATGCGATCATGCGTCATCAGCAACCACCGCGCGCAGCGAGCCTCCAGCGTGTGCAGGCGATTGCATGCGACGGATTGTGCAGCCTGGTTGAACAATGCGAGCGAATGCCGGTTCAGCAGCCGCTCGAAGGCGGGATTGGCATCGACGACAGATTCGAAGGCGTCTGCCTGCATTCGATACGACGTGCCGTCGAGCTGTACAAATGCGCGCGTAGGCATGCGGTCGTCGTTCAGCAACAGCGGTAATCCGGTGAATCCTTCGAAGCCGATGGTTCCGATCTCGACTGCGCCCTCCTCCATCTCGTTCACCATCGAGACGCATCCGCTCGTGGGAAAGTACACGTGACTGACGGGATCATCGGCCTCGTACAGCACGTAGTGGGTCGCCAGCACGAACGGCTCGAGCTGTTCGGACACGCGCGAAAGTTCCGCGAGCGGCAGCGCCGCGAGAATTCGATTGCGTGACGGTGCGTCGCTTGATCCTTCAACCGCATGCTGAGTATGAACCGCCATCTCAGGGACGCTCCTGGAGATCGACGCAGCGTGCCCATCGTCACGCGCATCTCCGGAGAGCTTTTCGGAGAAATGCGACGCAAGATGAACCGGTGGCGAACGCCACCTCAGACTGTTACGTAAATGCACTGTAGCGATCGATGGACAATGATAGCGTGTGTCACCTAAAATGCACGCCCATAGGCACTTACGCGATTATTAGCGTATGCATTTATACCTAAAATGGCGGTGCCGCTGCATGTCGCCCTGTACCTCATCACATAACGACATGAGCCAATCCCTCGTACGTGATTGGCTCACCGAAACAGTGGGTGCCATTCTGGTATCGCCCCCGCGCGACCCTCATTCGCACTTCTCCGCTCAGACCGACAGGCCCGCCGAGAGTTCGTCAACAGCTTGCACGAACGCGCTCGGCGCATCGAGGGCGAGGAAATGACCGGCGTCCTTCACGACGCGCATGCGCGAGTTCGTGACGGCGCGATGATCGGCCTCACGCTCGGCGACGTGAGACCAGTCGTGATCTCCGTAGAGCAGGAGCACCGGCAGGCTGATGCTCCCGTACTCGGCACGCGCCTGCTCCCAACTGTGCCAGTGACGCACGAGTTGCATGAACGCGCGCTCATGGCCCGGCTCCTTTCCAGCGGCATAGAGCGCGCGCAGTAACGCTGGCGGGAACGCGTCCTTCCGGTAGACCCCGCCCTCGAGAATCCGCGCCACTGCCGGGTAGGGCTGCACGCGACCGATCATGCCACCGATCAGTGGGACGCCGCTCATCCCGATGAAGACATTCGCCAGCGTCGAACTTCGGCGCAGCCCGCGACCGCCGTCGTAGTCGTACGGATTGACCGCCACCACGCCGCGGATCCGCGGGTTGCGTCGGGCGGCGAGCAGCAGGGCGATCGTGCCGCCAATCGACTCGCCAGCCAACACGGCGTTTTGGACATTAAGTCGGTCCAGAAATTCCGTCACGGACGCGACGAAGAACTCCGCCGAGTAATCGGCATCCGGCGCATCCGAGTGGCCGTGCCCCGGATAATCGAGAGCATAAACTTGAAAGCGCGTAGCCAGCTCCGGAATCACCTTCTGGAACATGTCGAGCTGAGTGCGCAGCGTGTGCAGCAGCACGAGCGCCGGTCCGCTCCCTACGACCAAGTAGCGGATTCGCGTGCCGTTCACGGTGACATTCTGGACTGGGACATCCGGCAACCACGACAGCGGCGGCGTCGTGGAACCGTCGGTGTTACTCCCCGCGACGGGTCGGGAAAGCGACTGGCCGCTCTGCTTGGTGGCGAGCGCGTTGGGCGTGTGATCATGGCTTATGCGAGACATCGTAGTTTCCTCTGAAGGTTGGCGCCCGCCGGTATTGGCGAGCCGTGAGGCTCATATGGGTACTCTGTCTAGTTTACGATTTGTTCGGCGACAGCCTCTTTGAGGCCAGCTGCCGCTTGGGCGCCAAGAGCACGGGCCGCTGCTTGAGAATCTTGAAATTCCTCAAGTGCGTAGACTTTGCCCCACCGCAGGGTGAACACATGGAACCCACGGTTGACGTACGACGCGTCGCCGTTGAGTAGCGTTGCGATGCCGTCCCATTGGGCAAACACTGTGGTATACCATGGCCAGCCTTTAACCCAGATGTTGTTGACAGTGAGACGGAGAGTGGGCAGGACACGGCCGAGGCGCTCAAACCAGCGGCGCAGGGCTTCTTTGTCGTGGCGCTCACCACCAAGGGCGTGGGCGCCGGATACACGGTGATGGACGTGCGGCGAGACTGCTTTCGTCGCGGCATCCCAGCGATGATTATTGACGTCGTCAAAGCTCTGTCGGATCGATTTCTCGACAAAATAACTGTATAGCATTCGAAGCTCCTTCTCCTAGGTTTGTGCACACCCTCCGCATCTCAAACGAGTGCGCCGACGGCCGAGTGTGCGGCCATACATGTTCATCGCATCCACTGCATTCATCACGTCCATCGTGCGCTTCCGGAGGCTACCGGGCGGCGAGCGACGCCGCGGCGAAGCGCATCTCGCCTGAGAGGTCGTGGTTAATGAGGTCGGCTGTCTGCTCGAGGTGCGATCCCCGCATATATCCCGTCGAGACCTCGCCCTCGAGCTTCACGCGCTTCGTCATCCAGTCGATGGTGCCGTGCACCTCAGCCGCGAACGCGCGCTGCGGATCATCACCCGAGACGAAAATGATGCCTTCGACCGGCCAAATCGGCTTTGCCGCGTCGATGTCCCGACTCACGTGCGCGAGCCGGACGGTCAGTTCGCCGACTGCGACACCCGCGACGGCGCCCCGCCAGACCATGTCGCGCCCCTCGGCTCCGACGCCGGTGAACTCGGCGAAGTACGCACTCGTGACTCGATCTCCGTGAATGGCGATCGGAGATTCGTTGCCGGTGGCGAGCACACGATACGTGGCGGACGGAATTCGGTTGAGGAGCGCCCGGTCGGGAGTCGGGCTCTCCTTTAGAATAATCGCGGCCGATGTCGCCCAGCCGATTACGACGAGACCTGTGACGACAAGCGGACGGCGGGTGTTGAAGCGAGTGGTGTGAGACATGGAGTGCCTCCTTCGAATTGTGCTGGCGAGCGAGTTGTCGCAGCGGGTTGTAGTCGCTGGCGAGCCAGCTAATATTGACAACGTCAACATGAGTACCAATGTTCCCAGTGTCAACATCCTCGTCCACAGCTCCATACAAATGAGCCGCATGTCCAAGTCCAAAGCCTCATCGGCCGCACCCGCGCGGCCCGCTACACCGTATCATCACGGCGACCTCCGCCGCGCTCTGATCGACACGGCACTCGCGATGGTCACGGAGGAAGGCGAGTGGAACTTCAAGCTCCGGGAGGTTGCGCGTCGGGCGGGCGTAAGCCACACGGCCCCGTACAACCATTTTGAGGACAAGTCCGCGCTGCTCGCCGAGGTGGCGGCGCTCGGTTTTCAGTCGCTCAGGCAAACGATGGAGGCCGCTGCCCACGGGCAGTCGCGCTCGGCGCGTCGAGCCTTTGCAGGCATCTCTGGCGCCTACGTGCGATTCGGGGTCGAGCACCCCGCGCACTACCGTCTGATGTTCGGGGCGGAGCTGTCGGACGGGGCGCGCTACCCGACGCTCCAAGCGGCCAGTGACGCCACCTTCGCGGTCTTAACGGGCGTGCTCGAGCGCGGCCAGGCTTCCGGCCAAATCCGCCGAGGGGCCGTCCGCGATCAGGCACTTGCGGCGTGGTCGCTGGTGCACGGCCTTACGACACTATTTATCGATCAACGCTTGAGCTTCATCGGAGTTTCGCCCGGTGAAGCTAGGCGGCACGCGCAGCAGGCCGGCGTGCTTCTATTCGAGGGTTTGTGCGCCAAGACGGCTTGAGGTCAATGTTTCTTCGCTCACCGGCCGAGCTGATCTCGTGCCGCGCACGCGAGACCATGTGCTGGTCCGACTGGGTGCTCCCTGCCAACGCGGACCACGTGAGAGTGCCAGCGCCCTCCGCGCGAGTATTCACGGCCCGTCAGCATGCGGCTCTCGATGCTCATCATGCGGCCTGTGAGGCGCTTCAGATCGAACGTTGCGCGCTCCATGACTGGCGGCACAGGTTTGCTGTTCAAGCGCTGCAAAACGGCCCATGGCCGGTTCGGGGTAAGCGATAGCGATTTTGCCTCTCTGCCTCTGGATAGGGCGGGCAACGGAGGATACTCGGAAAAACCCGATGTCATGACCCAACCTGTTTCGCGACGGCGCCGAATCGACAAAACCAATAGCTGCAAGCGTTCAAACTACCAGTTATACCCGGGGCCGGACTCGAACCGGCACGGCCTTGCGGCCAAGGGATTTTAAGTCCCGCGCGTCTACCATTTCGCCACCCGGGTGCGACTCGCCGCGCCTCACGCGCGCGATCGCGTCGCGCAGCCAACGCAAACCGCCTTCGGTTCGCCATCGAGAAGAAACGCGGACGCCGCGCCAGATCGAAGTTCACGTCGCGCGCTGTGCGACCATCTGAGCCGTGCAACAATCTGAAATGATCTCTGGCAAGCAAGCGGGAAACGGGACTCGAACCCGCGACCCCAACCTTGGCAAGGTTGTGCTCTACCAACTGAGCTATTCCCGCAACGCGTCGAAGTTATGAACCGGCCATCGTGCGTTCAAGTCACGATCCCGGCGCCGCCAACCTTCAGCGCTCGAGCTGAGCCGCGAAGCGAAGACGCACGTAGTCCGCCGTCCACGCCCCCGATCGCCCACGAAGGCTTGGAGCGAGGAGCGAGGTCACCTCATCGTAGATGACGGTCCGTTCCTCGTCGCCGACAGCGGTGAGGAACGGATTCGCAAAGGTCTCGAGCCATCCGCGCATGCCTGTCGGAAGCGGCGTCGGTCGCGGGATCAGCTCCATTCGCACGACCAGGAAGTGGTGCGTCTCGAGCCGCTCGGCGTATTCCGCCGGCGTCGGGAAGTACCACGGCCACCGCGCTTCGCCGTCAATGCCATGCGCGCGAAGCACTGCGAGAATCGCCGTGGTGATCGCCGCGACATTTCCGTGCGCACCCATTTCGCCGATGAACCGGCCGCGCGGCTTCAGCGCGCGCGCGATGTTTTCGAGTGCGAGATCCGGCTCGCGCATCCAGTGCAACGCGGCGTTCGAGAAGGCCCCATCGAACTCGTCGCGGAACGGAAGCGCGTACACGTCGATGACTCGGGCATCGATCCCCCGCGCTCGTGCGGCTTCGATCAGTGCACGCGAGCTGTCGACGCCGACCACGTCCGCTCCGCGTGCCACGATCGAAGCTGTCAGCGCACCGTCGCCGCAGCCAACGTCGAGCACGCGCTCGCCGGGCTTGGCATTAAGCCAGTCGACGACGGGCTCCCCCAGCTCGGCGACGAATCGCGCATTGCGCGCATAGCCCTCGGCGCTCCAGTCCTGCGCCGGCGAATCGGACTGCTCACTCATCGTCGTACCCTCGGAGACAATATGCAAAACGGAGCGCACCGCCACGTGCCGGCGCGCTCCGCATTCCGATTCACTCTCGTGGCATCATTGCGTGTGTGGTACGCTCGTACCGTACTTCGCGTTGATCGCATCGATGACGGCATTCGCGACAAGAACGTGAGCTGCAGCGGCTGGATGTATGCCGTCGAGCGAGAAGTACTGGCCGAATGGCGACGTGGGATTCGTGAGATTCGGGAATATCGGAACGGACCCCGAAGTCTTGAGTGCAACGAGCGCAGGGTTCGGGTCGAGGAATGCGAATCCAAGCGAATCGGCCTCGGCCGAGATCACGGCATTGTAGGCGGTGACGGTATCGGTGACTGCTGCCTGCTCCGTTGCATCCAGGACATAGAGATTTCCCAGAGGCTGAAGCGGCGCCGACAGCGCCTCGCAGAACACTGTGGGTGGATGCGTGTGCGAACGAATAGCGCCAGCGAGCTGGAAATTGATGAGCGACGTCGTGGTTGGCGGGCACGTAGTCGGATCGATCGAGGTCACAGTGCCCGCTGCCGCATCGAAGCCGGCCTTCACGACCGGATTGTACAGCGCCGCCGCCGGGAAGAGCAGCGGTAAATTGACGGTGTTGATGACCCCAATCAGCGCGCCTCCCTTGAGCGACGGAATGGCCTTGAGTGCCTGGGCGAGACTCTCGTAATTCGTCGTGAACGCCTCGAGCGATGTGACGCCGTTGGAAATCCCGGGAGTTCTGGGAAGAATTCCGGTGAGAGTAGCATTGAGCACATCGTTGTTCCCGATCCAGGCGCTGAGGAATGTCGGCTCTGCCTCTGCCGCTCGTTGCGCCTGCGTCTCGCCGCCCAGGATCAGCGTGGTGAGCACGTTCTCAGTGAGTGTATCCGGTCCCGGAACGGTGCCCGTAGGCGACAGCGAAGTCGCGCCCGGAACGGCGACGTTGTTCAGCGAGCCCGGCGTGCTCGTAGGATTGCGGAGCGCGCACGTCTGGTTCGTGAGTCCGCCAACGCGATGTTGCGTGATGATGTTGTCGAGCGGCGGAGGGCATCCGGGCTTGTTGATCTGCGCCGCGCGGTAAGACGTGTTGAAGGCACGCGCGAGCAGCACGGCATAGCTCTGCATTTGCGTGGAGTCGTTGATGCCGTCCGACTGCCATCCCGCGGTGATGCTGTTACCCATGGAAACGTACGTCCTGAACAGCGGATCCACCGGCTTTCCGCCAAGGACGTCGATTTCGTGGCTGCACGCCGTAATCGTCGACGCAGTGATTAGCGCCGCCACTCCCCCGGCGAGATATCTGTTGCAAGACATCCGAGATCTCCCTGTGGAGTTAGAAATTGACCTTGAGGCTGAGCGAGAAAACGTTCGCATTGAGCGTATAGAAGCCGCTGTTGAGCTGATCCGCCGTCTCGGTCGCGGACGGCGCGCCCGTCGTGCGTGGGACCAGGCGGCCGCGGCGGCCGTCCGTGTCGACGTGCAGATACGCGGCGTCCAGTGTGTACGACGCACCGACAGGCAGGCCGATACCTACTGTGTAATTGCGACGATCCATGTCGGGAAGCAGTGGCGTCACCGTCACATCGGGAGCCGGGGAGCCGATCCAGTCGAAGCCTACGCGTCCGCGGAAGCCGGCAGCGAATGCGTGCTCCACGCCAACGCGCACCGCGTTCGAGCTCTTGTAGTCTTCGATCAACGTGTGGCTCAGCCCCGCCTCGTTCGCCGGTCCGACGAAGTTCACGTTCAGGCGATCGAAGGACTTGTAGTCGATCCACGCGTAATCCACGGTGATCGTGGTATTCGTAAATCCGGTGTAGCCGACACCCGCCTGCAGCTGCGCCGGATGGTCGATCTCGGTGTTCACGTGCTGCCCTCCACCGAGTGTCGCTCCCGGCGAGAATTGCGGTGTGAGCAACGCGTCCAACGGCGTTCCCGCAGGAGCGCCAAACGGGTTGGAGCCCGCGAGGACGAGGTTCGTTTGCTGCTGCCCGAACGACACATCCGCGTCGTTGTATTTGAACTTCATCTTGGACAGGTAGCGGGCGCCGACCTGCCAATTGGCGCCTACGGATCCATGAATGCCGACGTTAAATCCCCACGCGTGCGCGCTCCCCTTGAGATCCGCGGACGCGAACTCGGTACCTGAGGGAATTCCCAACTGTCCGAAGGTCACACCCCCGCCCCCGGGCACCGGCGCGACTGCGAGATCGACGGCCTGTCTCAGCTCGACGTTCGAGATGCCGAACACCGGGCCGCCGCCGACGGACCATCCCGGCGCGAACCGATATGCGAAATTGGGCTGGATGTAATCGCTGAAGAGCGAGGCGTACTGCGATTCGAAGCGGCCGGGAAAGTTCGACTTCCACTTCGACACGAGTCCGTACGGCACGTACGAGCCGATGCCCAATGCCCATTTCGAGTTCCTGGGCGTGTAGTTCACGAAAATGTGTGGAGGAAACTTTACGGGCACGTCGCCCGCAAAGCGTCGCCCCGTGCTGTCCGCGTAGAATCCGCCATTCACTTTCACGGCAGCTGCACCGACGTACAAACCCAACCCCTGAAGCCCGGCAGTCGAGGCTGGATTCCAGTAGATCTCGGAGGGATCGTTGCATGGAACGCTCGTGACCGCAAAGCCGCGCGCGACTGCGCACGAGCCGATCTCATTGAGACCGAATCCTTGCGCCTCGACTGCTGCGGGCACCACGAGTGCAGCCCACATGAGGCACCGCGAAAGACGATCGAAGTTCATCACACTTCTCCTTCGTGTTACGGGCGCGAGACGCATCGAATTCGGATAGGCCCGGTGGAGGTGCGAGATTCGGGCCCGATTGAAGTAAGGGTATTAGGCCGCCGCGCGAACCAACAGCCTTGCGCGCGGCATCTTCACTACACCCCGGGCGGCACGTGCGAATGCCGAGGTTCCTGTGATCGCCTCACGGTCTCGCGCCAAGCGCGTGCACGGCGTACCAGGCACACCAGGCGAGAAGACCCGAGAGCGACGCGTCGCCGCCGTTGACGAGCGCCTTCCCATCAACGTCCACGATTTCCGCCGCGAGTCCGTTGTCGAGCGGAGCGCGGCGAAGCCATTGGAGTACGCTGCCTGCCTCCGGACCCATCAGGCGGGCACACTGCTCCGCGAGCAATTTCGGTTCGGTGCCCACACCCTTTACGGTCCGGCGATATGCGGAGTCGTGGCGCTCGATGGCATCGTACACGGGGAGCCAGTACGCGGACGCGTAGGGATCGTCTTCGATCCGTTGATGTCCGGCGAGATCGATGGCCGAGGCGAAGGTCACCTTGCCGGCGCGATCGACAGCGAAGTGCCGGCGAAGTGCCGCACGCACCGCCTCCGGATCTTCGACTTTGCGCGCAGTTTCCTCATCGAGCGTGCGACGGAAGATGTCGAGCGCCTGTGCGACGACGGCATTGCCATGCAGCGTGTAGGGATGAGACGCAGGAGCTCCCGACAGCGACACCTCCGTTCTGTACAGCGGCACATGCGCGTCGCGACGTTCCGCGAGATCATCCCACGACGCGTACAGCGTCTCGGCGATGACGGGTTCGTCGACGATCTGATCGTCCGCGGTCTCGCGGATGTAGCGATCGGTGGCCAAGGCGAACGAGGCGAGCCCCTCGAGTGAGAAGCCCGGCTCGAAGAGCGTGCCGTCGAGGTAATGAACGCCGAGCCCGGGTGCATATCCGTGCAGCTCGCTGGCGCGCAACAGCAGCTCGCGCGCGAGCGATGGATCAGCGAGCTGGATGGCTGGCAGCGTCCACGAGAGCGCCTCCCAGTCGCGAACGGTAATGCCGTTGCCGTTCCACGGAGCGCGGCTGCGCACGAGATAGAAGTGGGCATCGTCGAGCGCGCGACCGGCCGAATAGAAATACGAGAAGAGCAGATTGCGATTGATGAGCCGATCGATGCCATCGTGTCCGACCGTCTGCTCCATGCGCTGCAAGGCGTCGCGCGTGATCGTGAGCAGCTCGTTCCATCCCCGTCTGCGCATCGACGCGACCGTCGCCTCTGCGCCGTCTCGTTCCGGACCGGCCGCGATGAAGAACGCAACGCTCGCGGCCGATGCCGCGGCCACCTCGATCTCGCGACTCAGGGAGAAACGGGGCGCCTGCCCTGCTTCCACCGTGACGCGCGCTTCACCATCTGCGGCGATCGCCAGTGCCGCGAACCCCGGTTGCGCCGTGCCTTCGAGCACCACGACCTTGTCGTCCGCTTCGATCACACGGTGCGCGTCGTCGGCCGCGCGTGGCGAGCGCACGCGCAGCTGACGGTGACCGAGCACTCCATCGAGCGCGATGCTGATCTGCGCGGCCGCATCGCCCCGGTTCTCGACGGTGATCGCATAGACGGCGCCAGCGAGATCCGCATCGCGACCGTGTGGCGCGAACAGCGTGCCGCGCACCACGAGCCCGTCTACCGCACAGGTGAAGGTTGGGAGCCACCCGAGTGCGCGCTCCCACGCGAGCTGCAGCAATGCGAGCTCGCGGACGGTCCCATTGATCGTGAGTACGGGCCGAAGCAGAGGAGTGCCGTTGCCGCCAAGGAAATCCGCCGCTCCGGCGAATTCGAGCGCCGCGCGAGCGCCGCGGTGCAGAACGCCGAGCGCATGGAGGGAGCCATCGGCAGGGTGGATGCACGGCAGCGACAGCCAATGATTGCCGGTCACCTGCCAGGGCATTGCGGGGATCGGTATCTGTTTCACGTCACATGATTGAGGGGAGCACGCGGACGGCGCATCCTGCGTGCTAAAACATCATTGTGCCGCTCCCTACTGGCAATGCGCGCGATGTCGCATCGTTCAGGCACGTCCGCGTCGTCGGTTGACAGCCGATCGCGTCCGGTGACAGTCTCCAGCGGCCCGCGCGCGTGCGCGGCCGCCTCCTCTCGCGCCCCGGTCCCCTTTCGCGTGCCCTTAGCACTTTCGCGCACCTGTGCGCTCCTCTGCTCCGGCGTTGCTGCAGCCTTGATCTCGCTTCCCGCTCGCGCGCAGGCCGTGCTGGGGTACGGCGAGGACGCGACGGCCGCACCCGTGGGTGCGATTCGCCTGCGGCTCTCGAACGACTGGCACCGAACGAGCACGAGCGGAGTGGGCAACGACACGTCGTACGACTCGGACCGCCAGTTCCGCGCGTCGACGATCGCGCTCGACGTCGGTGTGCTCAAGCGCTTCTCGCTCGGCGCGGTCATCCCATGGATCACGACGAAGACGCTCACCTTCGTCTCGTCCACGCATCCCCAGGGGTTCCTGCTCGATACCTTGCTCGACCAGAGTCACAATGGCTGGGGAAATATCGAGGCGTTCGGAAAGGTCGTATGGCTCGGCGAACCCGGGCAACAGCTTCGGCTCGCAGCGCGGAAAGGCCTGCACGTTCGCAGCGCGCTCGTCGGCGGCGCGCTGCTGGGCACGGGCATTCCAGGTGACCCTCGCGATCCGTTCGCGGTGGGCACGAGCGATCGCTCGCGCGCGCTGTTGGCGCGCTCTGCGACCGATGTCACGGTCGGCTCGCACCTGTTCGGCTCCATCGTCGCTCGATACGTGAAGCCGTTCTCCGACAATGTGCTCGTCGCTGTGCATCCGGCTGACAACCCGTTCGCCAATGACGCGGTCGCGTTCCTCGCACAGCGAAAGCTGGGCAGCTCGTATGAAATCGAGCTCACGCCGCGCTACCAACTGGGCCGGTACTTCGCGGTGGGAGCGCAATACCGCTACCACCACGGTGCCCAGGCATCGTACATCGGAACCACGACGGCAACGGTGAACGACGCGCCCGTGACTCTCGACGCGTCCACGTTGAACACAGGATCCGAGCTCACGGAGCACCGGGTCGGCTTCGGCGTGGTGTATTCCGCGGTGGACGCATACACGCGCAACCGTTCGCGGCTTCCCATCGAGGTCACCTTCGAGCACTCGAAGGTCGTGTCGGTGTCGGGAGCTCGACCGAAGGATTCGCAGACCACGTTCTCGGTACGCTTTTTCAGAAGACTCCGGGGCGTCGAATTCGCGCCGCCGGCGCGTACACCGCGCGCACCAACAGTGGAGCCCTCGACTCCGTAGCGTATCTCAGCGCTTCTTCGCGAGCTTCCTGGCGGCGCGAGCGCTCGGCGCCACGCGCTCCGTCGCGGCGGCGCTCAGGAGCTCGCGTGCGTGCGCGAGGCTCACGTCGCTCTCGGGATCGCCGCCGAGCAAGCGCGCGACCTCGGTGACGCGCGCATCGCCTTCGACCACGCGTGTATCCGCTGTCGTGATCCCTCCGCGCGCGCCCTTCTCGACCACGATGTGATGGTGTGCACGGGCCGCGATCTGCGGAAGATGCGTGATGGCGAGCACCTGATGATGCGTCGCAACGCGGCGCATCGTGTCACCCACCTGCAGTCCGATCTTTCCGCCGATCCCCGCGTCCACCTCGTCAAACACGAGTGTGGGAACGCGATCCAGCCGCGCGAGAATCGTCTTGAGCGCGAGCATCACGCGTGAGAGCTCACCGCCGGAGGCCACGCGCGCGAGCGGCCGCGACTCGTGCCCGCGGTTGAGCGCAACGCGCAGCTCGATGTCCTCGGCGCCCACGGCACCGAGCTCCGCGCGTGGCCGCATGCTCACATCCAGCCGGCTATCGGGCATCCCGAGCTCCGGCAGTAGCGTATCGACCTCGCCTGCCAGCCGCGACGCGGCGTCGCGCCTGAGCGTCGACAGCTCGCCGGCGGCAGATACGAGCGATTCCTGCGCGTCTGCGCGTCGGCGCTCCAGCTGTCTGAGGTCGAGCGCTCCACTGTCGACGAGGTCGAGCTCCGTGCGCGCGACCCGTGCCGTCTCGGCCACTGCCTCGAGCGACGGACCGTACTTCTTGGTGAGTCGAAAGATCAGATCGCGCCTGCGCTGCACCTCTGCCAGGCGCGACGGGTCCAGGTCGACGCCGCGCTCATATTCCTCGAGCTCGCGTGCGAGCTCCTGGAGCGCGTAGAACGCTCCGTCGTAAAGCTCCTGCAGCCGCGAGAGCGACGCATCGATGCGCTGAATCGAAGCGAGCGGGCGCTGCATGTGTCCGAGACTTTCGAGTACGGCTCCTTCTTCACCCTCGAGGATCGCGGCCATTCCGGCTGCGAGCGACTTGAGCTCCTCGGCGTGCTCGAGACGGCGCGCTTCCTCTTGAAGGGAAAGGTCTTCTCCGGGCTTGAGCTGCGCCTCATCGATCTCCGTGGCGAGATGCCGCAGATAATCCGCGCGCCGCTCGGCCTCCGCCTTGCGCGCGGTGAGCGACTGGATCTCGCGCGCGATCGCGAGGACCTCCTCGTGCGCGCCGCGTACGCGCGACGCAGCTGCGGTTGCAGAGCCGAATGCATCGACGATGGCACGCTGCGACTCCTCATCGAGCAGCGTTTGCGCTTCGTGCTGCCCGTGCAGGCTCACGAGGGCGCGCCCGACCTCTGCGAGCGCGGCCGCGGTAGTCGTCGCACTGTTGATCCACGCGCGCGTGCGCCCGGTGGAGACGATTTCGCGCCGCAACACGACGGTTGTCGGATCTTCGACGTCGATGCCGCGCGCGTCGAGCAGCGCGAGTAGCTCCGAATCGCCGGACACGTCGAAGATCCCTTCCACCGATGCCTTCTCAGCTCCAGTTCGGATCAGGTCCGACGTACCGCGCTCGCCGAGCAAAAAACCAAGCGCACCGACGATGATCGATTTTCCCGCGCCCGTCTCGCCGGTGAGTACGTTGAAGCCGGCCGCAAGTGGCAGCGTCAGCGCATCGATGATCGCGAAATTCCGGATGCGCAGCTCAGTCAGCACCGATCTCCTCGCCCCGCTCGCGGAGTCCTCCCCACCCCAGCTTCCGTCGCATGCGGGAGAAGAACGTGCCGTCCCGGAAGGTCACGACGAGAACCGGCTTGTCCGCGCGCCTCACCGTCAGTGTGTCACCGGGATAGAAGCTCGCACCCACCTGGCCGTCTATCGTCACGAGAAGCTCTTCGGGGCCTTCATCGACGTGCACCGTGACTTCCGCGTGCGGCGGAAGCACGACGGGACGGATCGCGAGCGTGTGCGGAGAGATCGGCGTGAGAATGAGCGACTCGACGGTCGGAACCACGATGGGTCCGCCTGCGGAAAGGCTGTAGCCGGTGGACCCCGTGGGCGACGAGATGATCACGCCATCTGCGGCGTACGCGCTCATCAGCTCACCATTCACCGATGCCCGCAGCGTGAACACTCGCGCGAATCCGCCCTTGTGCACCACGACGTCATTGAGCGCGCGCCACCGCGGCTCGGGGTGTCGCGTGGTCCACGCCTCGAGCGTCATCCGCTTCTGCACGAGATAGTCGCCCGCCGCGAGCCGCTCGATTGCGAGCTCCATGTCCTCACGCGCACACGCCGTGAGAAAGCCGAGCCGTCCGAGGTTCACGCCAAGCACCGGGATCTGTCTTCCCGCGACGAGTCTCGCGCCACGGAGCATCGTGCCGTCGCCGCCCAGCGTGAGCATGGCATCGATGTGCGCGGGGTCGCTCAACATCTCGGCCTGGCGCACGACGGCGTGCAGATCCGGCTCGAACACGGGAGTGATGCGCAGCGCCGGTGTGAGCTCGATGAGCCGCTCGAGCACTGCCGGAAGCCCTTCGTAGTTCAGATTGCCAATGACCCCGAGACGGATCACCCGGCGACCGCTTCCGTTTCGAGCAGCGCGCGCACTCGACGCGCGATTCCTGGCGCATCGAGACCGGTAAACGCAAGCTGTGCTTTCCTCGGCGCCTGCTCGATGTACCGATCGGGCACGCCGTGCACGCCGACGCGCACTGCAGGATCGATATTGCCGATGACAGCGCTCATGTACGCGCCGAACCCGTTGACCATCGTGCCCTCCTCCACTACGAGCACGTGCGGATGCTGACCGACCACGGCGGTGAGCGTCACCTCGTCGAACGGCTTGAGAAAGCGACAATTCACGACCGTCGGGTCGATGCCTTCTGCGGCGAGCGCCTCCGCTGCCGCGAGCGCGGGCAGCACCATTGTTCCCACCGCGAGAATCGCCACGTCGTGCCCCTGGCGCAGCACCTCCCACGTACCGAACGGCACGGCGGGAATCTCCGTCGCGCCCGTCGGCACGTCGGGCGACACATCGCGCGGATACCGCAGGCACAGCGGCCCCGCCGTGTAGGACAATCCCGTGCGCAGGAGCGCGAGCATTTCGGTCCCGTTCTTCGGCGCCGTCACCACCATACCCGGCACAGCGAGCATGTACGCGATGTCGTACAATCCCATGTGCGTGGGGCCATCCTCGCCGACCAACCCCGCGCGATCCATGCAGAACACGACCGGAAGCTGCTGCAGTGCGACATCGTGAATGACGTTGTCGTAAGCGCGCTGCAGGAACGTCGAATAGATCGCGACGACGGGCTTGATGTCGCGCGTCGCGAGTCCTGCAGCGAAGGTCACCGCGTGCCCCTCGGCGATACCGACATCGAAGAAGCGATCGGGAATGGCCGCAGCGAAGACGCTCGTGCCGGTTCCCGCCGGCATCGCGGCGGTGATCGCGACGACGGACGTGTCGTGTGTCGCGAGCTCCGTAAGTCCCTTGCCGAAGACCGCCGTGTACGCGGGATTCGCCGCTGCTGCAGCCAGCTTCTGCTTTCCCGTGGAGGGATCGTGTCCCGCCGGAAGCGCATGCCACTTCTCATGATGCTCGCCGGCGGGGAATCCTTTCCCCTTCGTCGTGATCACGTGCACGAGGCGCGGCGTGCGCATTCCCTTCACCGCCGTGAACGTATCGACGAGCACATCGAGATCGTGTCCATCGATCGGGCCGAAGTAACGGAACCCGAGCTCCTCGAACAGCACGCCGGGCGTAAGGAACGTCTTCACGCTCTCTTCCCAGCGGCGCACGACCTGTCCGAGCACCGACAGAGGACCTGGGAGCTCGTCGACGACGTTTCCAATCTTGCTGCGCAGGCGGTTGTAGATCGGGTTGCGCTGGATCTGTCCGAGATACTTCGAGATCGCACCAACGTTGGGGGCGATGGACATCTCATTGTCGTTGAGCACGACGATGATGTCGCGATCCGACGCGCCCGCGTTGTTGAGCCCCTCGTACGAAAGCCCGGACGTAAGCGCACCGTCGCCTAGCACTGCGAGCACGCGGAAATCCTCGTGCTTCAAATCCCGCGCAGTGGCAATGCCCAGCGCAGCCGAGATCGCGGTCGCGGCGTGGCCGGCGCCGAACACGTCGTACTCGCTCTCGTCGCGCTTGAGAAAGCCGGAGATGCCGCCTTCCTGGCGCAGCGACTCGAACCGATCGCGCCGGCCGGTGAGCAGCTTGTGCGGGTAGGCCTGGTGGCCGACATCCCATACGAGCTGATCGCGCGGCGTATCGAACACGTGATGCAGCGCGACAGTGAGCTCGACGACGCCGAGCCCTGCTCCGATGTGACCGCCCGTTCGCGAGCAAATGTCGATCAGGGTCGCTCGCACTTCGTCGCTGACCGTGCGAAGCTGTTCGCGAGTCAGCGATTTGAGATCGGCGGGAAGGTTGACAGGTGGAAGCGGCATCTGCACTAGGTCAAGGAATGAAGCACACGAGGCGCGCGCCCGGCGGCGCGCGATCAGCTCGTGCGCGTAATCGCGTATCTCGCAATCATCTCGAGCGTGGCCGTTCTCAATCCCGCGCGCTCGAGCGCGGCACACGCATCGTCTACCAGCGTCGTCGCGCGCTCGACCGCGCGGTCGACTCCCAACAGCATCGGATAGGTGCTCTTGCGCAATTCGACGTCGCGCCCGGCCGTCTTGCCAAGCGCCGCAGTGGTCGACGTCGCATCGAGCACGTCATCTGCAATTTGAAATGCCAACCCGATCCCATTTCCATACGCGGTGAGCGCGTCCAGAACGATGGTGCTGGCACCCGCCGCGATTCCGCCGATGCGCGCGGATGCGCTGATCAGCGCCCCCGTCTTCGCGGAGTGAATGCGCTCCAGCTGATCGATCGACAGGGAGCTTCCTTCACCGGCGAGATCGAGCAGCTGTCCGCCCACCATTCCACCGCCTCCCGACGCACGCATCAACTCTCGTACAATGGCGGCTTGAGAGGTCCTGGGCAACCCGAGTCGCGCGCCCGCATCGCAAGCTGCCCGAACGGCTAGTGGTACCATGACGACGCCTGCAGCCGTCGCGATGCCGACGCCGTGCACGCGGTGCGTGGTGGGCCGCCCGCGACGCATGTCGTCGTCGTCCATGCACGGGAGATCGTCGTGGACGAGCGAGTACGCGTGCACGACCTCGATGCACGCGGCGAGTGCACTGGCGTCCTGCTTGCCGCCGCAGGCACGGTATGCCGCGAGCATGAGAATCGGCCGGAGACGCTTTCCCTGTCCCAGAATGCTGTAGCGAATCGCCTCGGACACCGGCGCCGGGAGCGCGCCGAGCACTCCGCTCTCGCACAGCCGGCTCAGCTCGCGATCGACATCGGCCCTGTCCGCGGCGAGATCGATCGTGTCTGCGCCGACCGCGTGTGCACCGGCGGGACTCGCCGCAGCGCGACGTTCCCCGCCCGCGGTCGCATCCCGCTCGGCGTCAGCTCTCGAAGTCAGCGAGCGTGAATCCGCCATCGGACTCCTCGATGAGCTTGCGCACGCGCGCCTCCGCCTGCATCAGCGCGGCCGACGCCGCGCGAAGACGCTCGATCCCTTCCTCGAACAGCCGCAGCGCATCGTCCAGCGGCACTTCGGACCTCTCCAGCTCGCCGACAATGATCTCGATGCGCTCGATGTCGGTTTCGTAGCTCATTGCACTTTATTTGGAGAGCGGGGCGATGGGTGTACCGACCGTGCAGTCGCGCGAACGGTACCGTCCTGCAGCAGGAGATCGAAGTCGAGCGCGGGAGCGAAATCGGAGATGCTGCCGAGCGTGGCGCCCGAGTCATCGCGGGCGACGGCGAAGCCGCGCGCGAGCGTGGCGAGCGGGCTGAGCGCGTTCAACCGTCCGGCGATGGCGCTCATTCGCGCGCCGCGACGCTCCGCACTGCGCGTGACGCCCATGCGAAGGTCGTGGCGCGCGTGCTCGACGCGATCGCGGCGGCGCTGCACCTGGCGCACGAGCGCCTCACGAAGAGCAATCAGCATCGCGGCCGCTTCCGCGCGCGCTTCCGCCAGCACCGGCACCGCAGCTTCGGCCGCCGCCGAGGGCGTTGCCGCGCGATGATCGGCAACCAGATCACACAGCGTGACGTCCACCTCGTGACCGACAGCGGAGATCGTGGGAATGACGCAGTTCGCGAGCGCACGCGCGACGACTTCGGAGTTGAACGCCCAGAGATCTTCGCGCGCTCCACCGCCACGCCCAATGATCACGGTATCCACCTGGCCCCAGCGCGTCACGCACCCGATCGCGCGCGCGAGGTCCGCCGGTGCGCCGTCGCCCTGCACCTTCGCCGGAACGAGCACGATCTCGACCGTCGGACAGCGGCGCCGCATCACGGCGATGATGTCGCGAAGCGCTGCGCCGTCCGGGCTCGTGATCACCGCGACGCGGCGCGGAAAGCGTGGAAGCACTCGTTTGCGCGAAAGCTCGAGCAACCCGTCGGCGCGCAGGCGCGCTGTGGCCTCATCGAGCGCCTTGCGCCACAGGCCATCGCCTATCGCGTCGATGGCGGAGACCACGCACTGGAATGTCCCCTGCGCGGGATACACGGTGGGCTGCCCGAGCACGACCACCTGCATGCCGTCCGACGGCGATGTGGGCACGGCGCGCTGGTCGCGCGACCACATCACGCACTTGAGCTGCGCGGTGGCTCCACGCAGACAGAAGTACCAGTGGCCGTTGCGATGCGGCTTGAAGTCGCTGATCTCGCCGCGAATCCAGAGCCTCGGGAACGCACCCTCGACGACATCTTTTGCCTGCTGCGCGAGCAGCTCGACGGAGATCGCGCTTTCCGGAGACGCGCCCGGGATCGCCGCAAGTCCCAGCGGCGCGCCGAGTGAGCGCGGGCCGTACGCGCGTGGCGGCTCGGCCACCGGGAACAGCTGCGGCCCGAGAAGCTCCGCCGGCGAGACCAGCGGCCGTCGCGACCCACGCTTCATTTCGCCGCGCTCTGCTCGGCCGCGCGGACCGTGTTCTTGAGCAGCATCGCAATCGTCATGGGCCCTACGCCGCCCGGCACTGGTGTGATCTTCGACGCGCGCTCACGCGCGGTGGCGAATTCCACGTCGCCCACGAGGCGGAAGCCGCTCTTGGTGGATGCGTCTTCGATGCGATTGATGCCGACGTCGATCACGACGGCGCCCTCCTTCACCATGTCGCCCGTCACCATCTTCGGTCGTCCTGCCGCGACGATCAGAATGTCCGCGCGCAGCGTGTGCTCCTTGAGATCTCGAGTGGCGCTGTGGCAGACGGTGACCGTCGCGTTCGCGTTCGGTCCTTGCTGCACCATGAGCGCCATCATCGGCTTTCCGACGATGTTGCTGCGGCCCACGATCACGCACTCCTTCCCTTTCGTGTCGGTGCCGGAGCGCGCGAGCATCTCCTGCACACCCGCTGGCGTGCACGGCACGAA
>JBDTXN010000041.1:0-20794 GCA_040006175.1 Gemmatimonadota bacterium
CTCGACCACCGGCGACTTCTACGACAATCATCACTTCGACGAGGGAAATTTCTTCGGCAAGCGCCGGCAGCAGCAGGGCAACGAGGACGAGCGGATCACCAGGTCGGAAGAGGAGCTGGCGATCAGCAAGCGGCGCGTGCCTGCTGGCCAGATGAGCATTCGCAAGCGCGTGGAGACGCAGCACGTGAGCCAGCCCGTAACCACGACGCACGAAGAAGTCTCCGTGGAGCGCAGGCCCGTGACCAACGCGGATGCTGCCTCGCGTGCAGAAATCGGCGACGACGAGATCCGCATTCCCGTCTACGAGGACGAGCTCGTGGTAGACAAGCGGCGCGTCGTCAAGGAAGAGCTGGTGGTCAAGAAGACCGCGGTGCAGGACACGCAGACAGTCGAGGCGGACCTTCGGAAAGAGAAGGTGGATGTAGATGAGTCTGGAGTACGCAACCAGAGCTCGCCGGATGACCGGCAGCGCATTTGAGGAGGTACTGATGGCGCAGCATGACGGACTGCACGACGAAGGCGTCGGCGACAAGCTGAAGGACGCCGCTCGTACGGTGAAGGATAAGCTCGCAGGCAAGTCGAATGACGACTCGATCCGTGACGACTCGCTGTTTGCGGACGCGCCGCGGGAAGACTCGCTGCGAGCGGACTCAGTGCAAGACGAGTCGCTGCGAGGCGATTACGCGCGAGGCAATGTCCGCGACGACGATTCGGATCGGCGGCTCACGCGATCCGAGGAGGAGCTCGCGGTCGGCACGCGTCGCACGGCGGCGGGGGAGGTTCGCGTACACAAGAGTGTGGAGACTGAGCACGTTCGTCAGGAAGTGCCGGTGATGCGCGAGGAAGTAGTGATCGAACGACACGCGGTGGCGGATGGCATGCGTGCGGACGATGCCGACTTCGGCGAGCAGGAGATCACGATTCCGGTCACCGAGGAAGAAGTGGTGGCCGAGAAGCGTGCAGTGGCAAAGGAAGAGATCCTGGTGCACAAGCGCGAGGTCCAGGAGACTAAAACCGTCGAGGCCGATCTGCGTCAGGAGCGGGTGGACGTCGACGATCAGACGGAGAGCAAGAGCACGAAGGGCTCCCGGTCGAAGTCATCTTCGCGCTCGACGAAGCGCGGCGACGACAGCGGGCGCACCGGACGCTAGAACCAGCGACGCTGATCGCATTGTAAAGAGGAGCTCGGGCCGAAAGGCTCGAGCTCCTTTTCACGCATCGGCGCTGGCTCGCGATAGTGGCTCGCAATCACCTGCCCGCCAGCAGCTGCTCGGCGGGATTGTGCGCGGTCTCGAGCACCGCCGATTCGCGCGCCGCGCATGTAATACATGATGCGATCGGCTCCTCGAGCCGAGAGGTCATCGCCCATTGCTGACGAATGACCTTGCTTGCGCTAAACTGCACAAAGTAACTCGTCACCCCCACCGCCCGGGAATATCGTGAACTCGTTGCGCTCGTTCGGCACTGCCATCGCGCTCGCTCTTACATTCGTCACGAGCGCGCACGCGCAGCGTTCTGCGGATACTGCGCACTACGTCGTGCTCTTCTCGGGGCGCCCCGCAGGCGAATACCGGGAGTGGCGGTCCGACAGCGCCGTGCACTCCGTGTACGAGTACAACGATCGCGGGCGAGGTCCGCACGAGGAGTCCGTGCTCGAGCTCGGCGATGGCGGCCTGCCCTCGTCACTGTCGATCGTGGGTCACGGCTATCTCAAGGATACCGTCGACGAGCGATTCACTGTCGATGGAAGCGGCACGGCGACGTGGAAAACTTCGAGCGAGCACGGAACACGCGCGAACGCGGCGCGCGCATTCTACATCGCGAACGCAGAAACTCCCGTCGGCTCGCAGCTGCTCGTGAAGGCGGCGCTTGCGAACAATGGACGGCTGCCCCTTCTGCCCAGCGGCGAGGCGAAAGTAGAGAAGTCAGGAGAGCTGACTATCACGGCGAACGGAAAGCCGCTGAACGTCGTGCGCTACGATGTCGGCGGGCTCGGCTTCTCTCCATTTCCGATCTGGACCGATGACAGCGGCGAGCACTTCGCCACCGTATCTGGATGGTCGAGCGTGGTGCCCGCGGGCTGGGAGTCTGGGGTGCCGGCGATGATCGCCGCGCAGGAACAGGCGCGAGGCGAGCGATACGTCAGGCTCGCACGGCAGCTCTCGCACAAACCAAGCGGCGCGTTCGCAATTCGCGGAGCGCGGCTCTTTATGGCGGAGTCGGCGACCGTGGAGCCGGGGATGACGGTCGTGATGAACGGCGACCGCATCACGGCAGTGGGCAAAGATGGGAGCGTGAAGATTCCGGTCGGCGCCTCCGTGATCGATGCCGCAGGCAAGACGCTGATCCCGGGCCTTTGGGACATGCACGTGCACATGCAGCCCGGCGATGATGGGCTGCTTCACGTCGCGGCGGGAGTGACCAACGCGCGCGACATGGGGAACGACACCATCGGAGTGCTCGAGCTGAAGCGGAAGTTCGCGGATGGCTCGCTGATCGGACCGCGGTTGATGCTGTCAGGACTCATCGATGGCTCGGGCCCGTACCAGGTGCCCACGGGACTGCTCGCCGACGACTCGTCGAGCGTCAAGCGCGACGTCGACTGGTACGCTGCACATGGCTACGAGCAGATCAAGGTGTACAGCTCGATGAAGCCGGAGCTGGTGCCGGGCCTGATCGCGGAGGCACATGCCAAAGGCATGCGCGTCAGCGGACACGTGCCGGCGTACATGACTGCGACACAAGTGGTGAAGCTCGGGTTCGACGAGGTGCAGCATGCGAACATGCTGCTGCTCAACTTCATGGATACGGTGAAAGACACGCGGACGATGGCGCGCTTCAAGGCGGTGGGTGCAGCGGGGAAGGATCTCGACCTGCAGTCGCCGCGCGTGCGTGAGTTCGTGCAGCTCTTCAAGTCGCACGGCACGAGCATCGACCCAACGCTCACCACCTTCGAGGGAATGTTCACCGCACGCCCCGGCGAGCTCGATCCGAATCAGGCGCCGATCGCCGAACGCGTGCCCGCCCCGGTAAAGCGGAGCTTCTACGCAGGCGGGATGCCCGTGCCGGAGGGAATGGATCAGCGCTACCGCGATGCATTCGACGAGATGAAGGGAATGGTCAAGGCGATGTACGACGCCGGCGTGCCGATCGTGCCGGGCACGGACAACGGCCCGGTGGGCTTCCAGCTGCTGCGCGAGCTCGAGCTATATGTGCAATCTGGAATCCCGGCCCCGCAGGTGCTCAAGCTCGCGACGATCGGCGCGGCGAGGGTGATGCATCACGAAAAGGACCGCGGCTCGATTGCTGTGGGCAAGGTGGCGGATGTGGTGCTGGTGGATGGAGACCCCACCGTCAATATCAGCGACGTGCGAAACACCGTGATGGTAGTAAAGGACGGCGTGCGCTTCGAACCGAAGGAGATCTACGCGGCGGTGGGGGTGCGGCCGTAGATTACCCCTAACGTCATCGCACGAGATGCCTTCCGGTGCTGGTCGAACAGAATGTCGTTTGTCCGGTGCTCATCGGTCGCGACGCCCCGCTGTCTGCGGGATGGCACGCGCTCCAGCGCGCGCACGAAACGCACGGCGGCACGCTGCTCGTCTCCGGCGAGGCGGGGATCGGCAAGTCGCGCTACACCGGAGCGCTGGCGGAGCGGGCGCGCTCACTCGGATTCATCACGCTGCAAGGCGCTTGCTTCGAGACGGATCGCGCGCGTCCCTATGCGCCGCTGCTCGATCTGGTTCGCACTCTCGCGGCTAGTGCATCGCCCTCACTTGCCGCCCACTATTTCCGGGGTGCGGGCGCCGAGCTGGTAGCTCTCTTCCCCGAGCTTCGCGCGATTTTTCCGGACGAGCCCGTGCCCGGGGCGCTCGACCCCGAAGAAGAGCGGCGGCGCCTCTTCCACGCGTTCACCGAAGCGGTGAGCTCCCTGAGCGACGTGCAACCGCTTCTCATAGTGATCGAAGACGTGCATTGGAGCGACGACACGACGCTCGATCTGATGCTGCACCTCGCGCGCCGCATCCTGGCACGCCGCATCGCGCTCATTCTCACCTTTCGAAGCGACGAGATCGGCGCTCGTCTCGGCCGCCTGCTCGCGGACCTCGATCGCGCGCGTTGTGCATCGGAGGTCGACCTGCGCCCGCTGACTGTGCGCGACGTGACGACGATGATGCAGGAGACCTTCGGCGCATCGTCACCATTCGGCTCGCCGTTCGTCGGCGCACTGCACGGGCACACCGAGGGAAATCCGTTCTTCATCGAGGAAATGCTGAAGGCGCTGCTGGTTGCCGGCGAGCTCGTACAGCAGGACGGAGTTTGGCGCGCGCGCTCGCTCGAGATGACGCGTGTGCCGCGCACGGCGACGGAGGCCGTCTCGCGGCGGCTCTCCCAACTGAGCGCCGATGCGCGCGAGGTTGCATCGATCGCTGCCGTCGCCGGGCGGCGCTTCGACTTTGCGCTGCTCAAGGCTCTGACGAAGCACGATGAGCACGAGCTCCTCGGATTGGTGAAGGAGCTCGTGAGTGCGCAACTCGTCGTCGAGGAGTCATCGGACCGCTTCGCATTCCGCCATGCCCTCACCCGCGAGGCGATGCGCACGCGCCTGCTCGCGCGCGAGCGCGTCGCCCTCCACCGCGCCATCGCCCGCGCGCTCGAGCAAGGCTATGACGATAGCGCACACGATGCCGACGACGCACTGGCATACCATTCCTTCGAGGCAGGTGAGTGGGAGGCAGCGCAAAGATACGGCGTCCGCGCAGCCACACGCGCGATGACGTTGAGTGCACCGAGGGCTGCACTGCAGCACTTCGATCGTGCGGTGCGGGCGACGGAGAATCTCAAACTCGCGCCCGACCCGGAACTGCTCACCGGGCGCGGACGGGCCCACGAAACGCTCGGATCGTTCCTCCCCGCCAACGAAGATTTCTCGGCGGCGCTCACCGCCGCCCGTGAGACCGGCGATCGTCGCGCGGAATGGACGGCGCTGCATGCGCTCGGCATGCTATGGGCAGCGCGGGACTACGAACGCGCGGGAGGCTATCGTCGCGCTGCGCTCGATGTCGCCCGCGTCATTGGCGATTCCATATCGATCGCGCGAAGCCTCAACCGCGTTGGCAACTGGTTCGTCAATCGCGAGCATCCGCGCGCGGGGATTCCGTATCACGACGAAGCGCTCGCCCTCTTCGAAGCCGCGCGCGAACAGCGCGGAGTCGCTGAGACTGTGGATCTACTGGCAATGGCGCACCACATCGCGGGAGAGCAAACCCGCGCAGTGGAGATGTACGAGCGCTCCATCGAGCTCTTCGAGACGCTCGACGATCGCCGCGCGCTCGTGAACGCGCTCTCGGTGCTGATCGTATGCGGGCCGAGTTACCACGCGTGCGCTGGTCCCGCGATCACCAGTGGGCTCACCGACGAGCTGCTCTCGAGCGAGCGTGCAGCGAACCTCGCTGTCGACATTGGCTGGCGCGCGGGCGAGGCGTTCTCGCGCTATCTGCTTGCCGACTGCCTCGCGTGGCGCGGAGAGTACTCGCGCGCACTCCGCAGCGCGCGACAGTCGCTTGCGATCGCGCAGGAGCTCGAGCATCTCGAGTGGCAGTGTGCCGCGCTCCGCGTGCTTGGCGTGATCGCCCTCGATCTGTTCGACTTGCCGGCTGCGCTCTCACAGCTGGGTGCCGCGCACGAAATTGCGCAGCGACTCGGTTCTGCGACTTGGATCCACTGGACGGGTGCGCCCGCGGCTATCGCGTTGGCGCGCGCCTCGTGTGTGACTGAAGCCGAAACGCTGCTCGATGCGATGAGTCGAAGCGTGCCCACTTACGCCGGCAGCGAGAGCAGAGATGCGACTCCCACGTTAGGCGAACGTTACGTGTCGATCGCGCGCGCGGAGCTGGCGCTGGCGAGGCGCGAGCCGGTCGGCGCGCTCGATGCGGTGAGCCATGTGGACACGTTCGGCACTCCGCGAGCCGGCCTGTTGCGAGCGCAGGCACTTGCGCTGCTCGGGCGATGGGACGAGTCTCTGGCTACGATTTACCGGGCGCGCGACGATGCGAGGAAGCAGGGCGCGCACGCACTGCTTTGGCGGATCGATGCTGCAGAAGGCGCGGTGCATCTCGCGCGTCGGCGTCGACTCGACTCTCGCCGACTCTTCGATGAGGCGCGCACCGCTGCCGCACGCATCGCGGATTCGCTGGATGAGCAGGGGCTCGCGAGCGTGTTTCGCGCCGGTGTCGATCGGGCGGCCCCCGCCGCACCACCGCGAACCGCTGCACGAGCGGCCAAGGAAAAGTTCGGTGGCCTCACCCGGCGCGAGCGCGACGTGGCGGCACTCGTCGCCCACGGAAAGGCCAACCGCGCAATCGCACGTGCGCTCGGGATAGGCGAGCGCACCGTCGAGGGGTACGTCGCGTCGGCGCTCGCGAAGCTGGGATTCACGTCTCGCACACAACTCGGGGTCTGGGCTGTCGAGCGGGAGCTGACGGGCGAGGACTCCCGCACGAGGGGGCCACACCGGTGACTCGGGTGTGTCAGGACACTCGATCACCGTACTCGACTCCGTACTCGAAATGAATTTCCCCGTATTCACCCCGGAGACTCGGCCACCCACATCTCGCATTCTTTCTTCCACGAACGCCGGCAGCGAATGCGGGCCGGCATCAGGAACCGTTCAATAGTGGAGATAGCACATGCGAATCACGATTGCTGTGACGGCGCTGCTCATGACTCTCGCCGGAGCCGCGGCGGCTCAGGCGCCCGGAAGTGCGCCTGCACAGCCCGAGCTCAACTGGGGACCCGCGCCCGCGATCTTTCCGGCCGGCGCACAAATGGCGGTGCTTCAGGGAAATCCTGGAGGGAGCGGCCTCTTCACGGTTCGGCTGCGCATGCCGAACGGCTACAAGATCCCGCCGCACACGCATCCAACCGATGAACACGTGACCGTGATCAGCGGAACGTTCCTCGTGGGCATGGGAGAGAAGTTGGATGAGAGCAAGACGATGCCGCTGAAGGCGGGAGGTTTCGTAACCGCGCCCGCGCAGGCGGCGCACTATGCAATCGCGCGGGGTCCGACGATCGTTCAGGTTCATGGCATCGGACCATTTTCGATGACCTACGTGAATCCTGCCGACACGCCAAGCGCAGCGAACAGCAAGTGAACGAAAGCCGGCGCTCCAAGCCCGGAGCGCCGGCATCGCCACGCCTCTCCAGTCGCCAATGACTACCCAGCGTTCCCCTGGTACACGTCCGGCTGCGGCAGGATGCGATCCTCTCGCACCGGTACCCGACCTCGCATGGGATGCGCAGCGCGCTCGCGAGTTCGGAAGCGAAATCGTCGCGATGTGGGGCGAGCTCCTCGAGCGATTGCCGTCGTTGCCCGTAGGCGGTCGCGCCAGTGCGGAACAGGTTCGCGCTGCCGTGACGCGAGACGTGCCGGGCGAGCCGCTCGATATGGACGAGCTCATTTCCACGCTGCACTCACTCGCCTTCGAGCATTCGACGTACACCGGACATTCGGGATTCATGGCGTATGTCACGGGCTCGGGAACCGTGCCCGGAGCGGCAGCCGATCTGCTCGCGTCCGCGATCAATCAGAACGTCGGCGGTTGGCGGCTCTCGCCCGGTGCCACGGAGATCGAGCTGCACCTGGGGCGCTGGATCGCGAAACGGCTCGGCTTACCGCCTGGTGCGGGCGGATACGTGACGTCCGGTGGAGCCATGGCGACGTTCGTCGCCCTGAAAGCGGCTCGCGACGCCAAATGCGGCTGGTCCATCCGCGAGCTTGGCATCCGTGCAGGCCCGCCGCTCACGATGTACGCATCGTCGCAGGTCCATGACGTCAACACGCGCGCGGCCGACATGCTGGGCATGGGACGTGACGCCGTCCGCCTCGTGGCTTGCGATGCCGATTTGCGTATGCGTGTCGACGCGTTGCGCGCGGCCATTGCAAGGGATGTCAAAACGGGGCACAAGCCCATTGCAGTGGTCGCGACCGCTGGCACCGTGTCCACTGGTGCGATCGATTCGCTCGACGAAATTGCGAACGTGTGCGCCGAGCACGGTCTTTGGATGCACGTGGACGGCGCGTACGGGGGTGTGGCTGCCCTCACCGACGCACTGCATCCGCTCTTCGAGGGCATCGAGCGCGCACATTCGGTGGCGCTCGATCCTCATAAATGGCTGTACACGCCGCATTCAGGAGGCGTGATCGTCGTGCGCGAGATGCAGGCGCTGGAGCACGCATTCGCAATCGAGCCGAGCTACGTGCACGATGACAAGGAGCTCACCGGCCGCGGCATCGACATGTACGCGCTCGGGCCGCAATTCTCGCGCGGCTTTCACGCGCTCAAGATTTGGGTGTCGCTCCTCGCACATGGATGGAACGCGTACGAGCGGCGCATTGCGCACGACGTCGCGCTCGCGCGCTATCTTTACGATGTCGCGCTCGACCATCCTGCGCTGGAAGTCATGGGACCCGAGCCTGCGCTCTCGATTACCTGCTTTCGCTACGTGCCCCCCGAGCTCCGCGACGACGAGGCCGCGGAGCCGTATCTCAACCGGCTGAACGAACGCCTGATGTCGGAGCTGCAGTTGGGCGGGCGCGTCTTTCCGTCGAACGCACTTCTCGATGGCCGATTCGCGTTGCGAGCGTGCATCGTGAACTTCCGCACTGAGGCGTCGGACATCGATGCGCTCGTTGAGCACACGGTGAGACTGGGTGCGTCGCTGCATGCGAGCGGAGTGGCGCGCGCGTAGAGCACGGCCACTCGCTCGTGACTGAGCGTCAGTGCAGCGCCAGTGCGAGACGCAACTTCGAGCCGCCCTTTGCCAGAGGAAGCTCGACGCCGAGATACCCGGCCAGCGTAGGTGCGATGTCGAGCATGTCGATGCGGCCAAGTGACTTGCCGACCGGAACTCCTGGCCCCATGAGAAAGAAAGCCGACGACATCTCGGGTTCGACCGGATCGTAGCCGTGCATGCCGCTGACGGCCACCGGCGCGACCATCCGCCCCGTGCTGCGCGTGCCAAGCTTGTATCCGATGCGAAGCGAAACCGCGAAGGCTGCGCCCGGCCAGCTCCCGCGGTCACGGAGCGCTGACGCGTCGACGACGCGAGCGATTCCCGATGCGCTGTCCGACGAGAGCGAATCGAGCAGCGTCCGAACGCGCGAAAACGTGACCGTGTCTGCGGAGTCGGCGACGACGATTGCTGCGGAGGCACCGGCGCCCCACGGCGCTGCGCGCCACGACGTGATCTTCCCCGCAGTGTCATAGGAGATGAGTCCGGCCGAGCGAAACGCTACGAGCAGATTCACCTCCTTGTCGGTTCTCGCGAACCCGTGATCGGATACGATACAGATCACGGCATGGCCACCGCTTGCAAGCTGGGCGGAGGCGATCACACGACCCACGGCGGCATCGATCCGCTCGAGAACCGCGTTGCTTTCTGCGCTGAAGGGTCCCGTCGCGTGCTGCGTGTGATCGAGCGCTGTGAAGTAAACCGTTGTGAAACCCGGCCGCTCGAGCTCGATGAGTCGCGATGCGAAGCGTCCGCGAGTTTCGTCGGCCGCAATGCTCTCGTCGATACCATCGGCGTACGCACCGAGCTCTTTCTCGAGACGTGGGAGAATCCCGGGCGTCGACAGCGCCTCGAGAAGCTTTCGGTCGTCCGGCATCCCGCTGCGCCAAATCTGCGGGATGTTGTAATTGATTTGCGCGCCGACACTTACAGGCCAATGAACGTTTGCCGTGACGATACCCGCCTTTGATGCCACATCCCAGAGCGTCGGCACGCGTATGTCCGACGCGTACCAATACCACCCTCCGAAGTTCTTGTCGAACGGATCAAAAGTCGTGTTCGCGTAAACGCCATGCTCGGCGGGATTGACGCCGGTGAGCAGCGTCGTGTGACTCGGATACGTCACGGTGGGAAACACACCCCTGACGGCCGTCGCGTAGCTCCCTTGCGTGAGAAAGCGGCGCAGATTGGGAATGGAGAGGCCGTGTGTATCCGCTTCGAGGACGTAGTCGGGTCGAAGCCCGTCGATCGAGATGAGCACGACGGGCGAAGCCTGACCTGTGTTTGAGGCCGCGGGCGTTCCCGTGAGCAGAAGTGCACCCGCTACGATCGATCGAAGCAGCGTCATTCAGAAGCTGGAAGCGATGGTGAAGTAGACCAGTCGGCGCGAACCCGCGAGCAGGGTTTGCGTGTCCCCGGAAACAGTGAATCCGTTACTGCCGAGAGTCGCGATATAGCTCTTGTCGAAGAGGTTCTCGATGTTGAACTGCATAGTCAGGTTGCGTGCGGCGCCCCAACGCGCGAACGAATAGCCCGCGCCCGTCTGGAATACCCCATAGGAGGGCACTGATTGGTCATTCAGATACGAGAAGTATCGCTTGTCGACGAAGTGCCCGCCGAACGTCACGAACGCGCCTGCCTTCGTGTATCGCAGATCCGAGTTCGCGAGCACCTTCGGCGCGTCCACGACCGACTTACCTCCCGTCGCGACGCTCGCCCCGTGGTTCTGATAGTCATCATCATACGTGGCACGATTGTACGAAAGCGAGGACGTCCACTGCAGCGAAGGGAGAATGCTCCAGGAAACGAGCCCCTCGGCTCCGCGTGACGTCACGTTTCCAACGTTCGCGAAGGACGACGCGCACGTCGCGGTCGGCGGACAATTCGCGATCTGCAGCAGCCGATTGTGGTATGCGATCGAGTACGCCGCCACTGATGCCTCGACGACCTGGCGCTTGGTGCGCACTCCGAGCTCATAGGTGTAGGCTTTTTCCGGACTCGCATCCTTCAAAGTCGTGAATACGCTGGGATCAACGCCATACACACCGTTCGCGGGGCTGTATGGAAACGCATTTACGTTGGCGGCGAAGCTACCAAACAGTTGGTCGTTGTCGTTCAGAGCGTAGACCGCGCCGGCCTGGGGGAGAACGCCGCCCTTGGTCGGAAGAGACAGATCGGGACGCCCATCATCCGCGAACAGCGGCGCTGCGAGGGTGTTGCCGTTGCTGTGAAACTTCGCGTTTATGTACAGATATTTGGCGCCGTAGGTCACGCGCAAGCGATCATCCATGAAGGTGTTCGTGTTTTGCAAATACACGTTCGTGGTCTTGAGATCGCCGCTACGATCGTAATCGAGGCGTATCATATCGTCGAAATTCACGGCCGGTCCACTGGTGTAATCCGCGAGGCGCCACCGCGGACGACGATTCGTCACGTCGTTGTTTTCGAACCAGATCCCCCCCTCGATCTTATTGCGGCCCACGATGCTGCTGGCACTCGCGAGCACTCCCTTGCGATCGTTCTCGTACTGCGATTGGCGAAACATGATCGGATCGGGACTGTAGGCAGCCCCATAGCTCGGCGCGTGCCAGTCGCCAGCGCCGCGGAGCTCGTGTATGTACGGAGTAATGACGAGCCGTGACAGCTCGCCGAGCTTGAAGTCTCCGCGGAGGTATCCGAGATGATCGCGGCGAGCACCTTCCGCCGAATAGAAATACGCCTCATCGGGAGTGCTGCTCGTCGCCCCCAGCTGCGCGCTATCCCATCTCGAGTACTGATCCCAACCCCTGCCGCTCTGATTGAAACGCGCAAGTGAGAGATCCGCGTAATCACTCTCCTTCTTGTCCGAAAAATCGTAGTACGCGGTGAACTGATGCGGCCCCACGAACGCCTGCAATTTCGCGTTCACCTGGTCTTGCCAGTTCTCCGACTTTTGACCAAGGAAGCTGTTGTCCCCGATGATGTCGCCGAGGGGTTGGGAGAAGCGCCGTCCCCCACCTTTCCATTTGTCACTTCCCGTTCGTGAGAAGGAAAGAAATCCCTTGTAGGAGGCGTTTGCGCCCATCTGGTGAAAGCCGCTGTTGAGCCGCAGAAACGTGCGCCGCGCGTCAGCCGCGCCGAAGAGCTGGCGAAAATCGACCCCTGGACGATTTTGTGCATCCCCGGATGTGTATTGAACCACCCCACCGAGATTGTTGCTCGACGCTGTGCCGAGTGCGCCGCTTCCCTGAGCGACTGTGGCGTCGGAGAGATTCTGCGGATCCACTGCGCGCCCGATGCCCAGGCCGTTGAAGTTCCCATAGCTCATGTCGCCGAGTGGCAGGCCGTCGAACGTCTGTCCGATTTGCTGGGTCTGGAAGCCACGGATGGTCACTCGATTCGACCATTCGTACATACCAAACGGGTCGGCACTCTGGACGTTCACGCCCGGCAAGCGCTCGATTACCTTGAGGGCGCTGGTGCCGGGCGGTTCGAGGCGCAGTGAGGTGGAGTCGATGGCATTCGCATTTCGTATGCGTCCTCTGCCGCTTGCGGAGGCTCGAACTTCTACTGTGGCGAGTTTCGCAATCGTGTCTCGACGCGCAGTCGAATCGGGGCGCGCTTGCTGCTGTGCCGCGGCGGACTCGCTCAATACGAACGCGCCGATGGCCGCGAGGAGTGTGACAGCTGGGTGACAATGCATGGCTGCGCTCTGTCGCTGGGGGAGGCGCGCCCGAATGGACGCGCGACTGGGGTGGCAGCGATGAACGTAGATGCGCCGAGCGCGCTCCAGGTTGCTTTGGGGTAACGGATCGGCAGCCTCTTCACACCAACAAAGTGACGAAGAGGTTTTTTCGCGTACTCGTTCGGGTGGCGCGGGCGAACGTCTAGAGTTGATGCCCGCGGTGATCCGAAAAGAAATGCTCGAGCCACACCAGGATCATCGCGCCGATGATCGCGACAAACACCGTGTAGAAGAATCCACCGGAGCCAGGGAAACCCGCCAGTCGCATGACGAAGCCACCGACCAGCGCGCCGAGAATTCCAACGACGATGTCCGCGAGTGCGCCGTAGCCGCTTCCCTTCAGGATCTTCCCGGTCGCCCACCCGGCGACGAGTCCAACGCAGATCCACCAGAACATGGTACCTCCCGAGCGAGCGTGGAGCTTTGGCAGCGCGATGCTGCGTGGGAGATCGTACGAGAGCGGGTGCGCCGGAGTTTCGGGCGCGCGCCGCCCGCGTCGACTCCCTCTCGTCCGATAGTGTCATCTGGATTGTGGGCACTCCGGCATTTAGCGTAGTGCGCGCTCGAGACCGTCACATTCGAGCATTGCACGCAGGCGCACCTTCCTCAAGGAGGCTCGATGACTGCCGGAGATCCGAAAGCAGGCGAAGAGCTGCAATTCGACCGAGTGGTGAGCGATGCGCCAGCTGCACCGGTGAGTGGTGCGGACCAGCCCGCAGCCGTGTGCACGTCGTGCTCGAAGCCAATCAATAGTGACTACTTCCAGGTGAATGGAAGAGTCACGTGCGAAAGCTGCCGCAACGCGATCCAGCTGGCATACGCAACGCCGGAGGGCACGGTCCCATTCCTTCGAGCAGCTGGTTTCGGACTCGTCGCGGCGATCGCCGGAGCTGCGTTGTACTACGGCGTCATCGCACTGGCCAATCTCGAGATCGGCATCATCGCGATCGCGATCGGATACATGGTCGGGTGGGCGGTGACGAAGGGAGCCGGCGGTCACGGCGGGCGCCGCTTCCAGGTGCTCGCAGTCGTGCTGACCTACTGGGCGGTTGGCCTTGCCTACGCGCCGCTGATCCTGCGAGACTCGAGAATGCCGCGTGCCGCTCAATTCTTCGAGGTGTTCGCGTTGCCGGTCCTGGTGGTTACCCGCGGAGTAAGCGGAATCATCACCGCGATCATCATTGCCGTCGGCCTGCGTCAGGCGTGGCGCATGACTGCCGCGCCATCGCTCACATTTGCGGGACCGTACCGCGTGGGAAGCGGTCCGTCGTCCGCGCGCGCGTAGCCGAGGAAGTCATCTGACGAGCGTCGATCGCACCCTCGCATGTCCGCACTGTGGAACCGAGCTCGCGCCGCACGCGCGCGCGTGTCCCGCGTGCCGATTGCTTCTCTACTCGGACAAGCTCAAGAGTCTGGCCGCCAGTGCAGATGCGGCGCTTGCGGCTGGTGACCTGGCGCGGGCGAGGACGAATTGGGAGAATGCGCTGGAGCTTCTCCCGCCGGACTCGAAACAGTACACGAGCATCTCCACCCGTATAGCGGACATCAGCTCGCGAATGGATGCGGCCAGCTCGCCGGCTGCGTCCCGCACAGCAGCCAATCCGGATCACCCAGCGTGGCGACGAGCACTCGGCGGCGTAGTCACGGCATTCCTGCTCCTTCTCGGCAAGCTCAAGTTCCTGATCCTCGGCCTCACGAAGGCGAGCACGTTTTTCTCGATGTTCGCCTTCTTCGGCGTGTATTGGAGCATCTACGGCTGGCCACTCGCGCTCGGACTCGTGGTCTCGATCTACATCCACGAGATGGGACACGTCTCCGCGCTGCGACGGCTGGGGCTCGCGGCCGGTGCGCCGCTCTTCATACCGGGCGTCGGCGCACTCGTGATGCTGAAGGAGCACCCCGCGAATGCGCACGTGGACGCGGAGATCGGACTCGCGGGCCCGGTGTGGGGGCTGGGCGCCGGGCTCGCGGCGATGGCGGTGAGCTACGCGACGCGCATCCCGATCTGGGCGGCCATCGCGCATCTCACGGGATTCATCAACCTGTTCAATCTCATCCCTGTTTGGCAGCTCGATGGCTCGCGCGGATTCCATGCGCTCAGTCGCCAGCAGCGCTGGGCGGTGATCGGCGCGATCGCCATCGCGTATCTGCTGACGAATCAGCGCATGCTGGTGATCATCGGACTGGTTGCCGTGTGGCGCGCAGTGGAGAAGGAACAGGGACCCGGCGACAACAAGGCCTTCGCGACATACGTGGGGCTGATCGGCGCGCTGTCGTGGCTTTCGCGGGCGGTGGCCTGACTGCGTAAGTACAAACGCGCGCGGAATCGTGGCGCGGTGCCTGCGTTGTCAGCGGCGATGCCAGGCATTCGCTGGGGACTCTGCTGCCAATTTCTCGATGCGCCGATCCGATTTCGGACCGCCACGCACAAGTACGTGGCCACGCTGGATCCCGCAGCGCGCCGTGAATATCTGCAGGCCATCGCGCGTCAGAACGCGCAGGCGTTGCTGGACGCGATCGAGCGCTGCTCAGAGCTCGGGATCGGAGCGTTTCGAATCAACAGCCAGATTCTTCCTCTCGTCACCCATCCCGTAACGGGCTATCGCCTGAGCGACATCGACGAGGATGGCAGCATTCTCGCCGCGTTCACGAGTGCCGGCGAGCGAGCGCGCGCTGCCGGCGTGCGGCTTTCGTTTCACCCCGATCAGTTCGTGGTGCTCAACTCGCAGCATGAGCGCGTCGTGCTCTCGTCGCTGGCCGAGATGGAGGCGCAGGGCGCCATTGCATCACTGGTTGGCGCGGACGTGTTGACGCTCCACGGAGGTGGTGCCGTGGGAGGAGTCGCTGCGGCGCTCGATAGGCTCGAGCGTGGCATCGAGCGCCTCGATCCGGTCGCGCGCGCACGCGTTGCGCTCGAGAACGACGATCTATCGTTCACCCCGGAGGCACTGCTCCCGCTCTGCGAGCGCCTGGGCGTGCCGCTCGTGTACGATGTGCACCATCACCGCTGCCTCCCGGATGACATGGACATCGCGACCGCGTCGAGTCGCGCGGCCGCAACGTGGAAGGACCGAGAGCCGTACTTCCACATTTCCTCGCCGCGTGAAGGATGGGAGGGCGCGTGCCGTCCGCACGCGGACTTCGTGGATCCGCGCGACTTCCCCGATGAGTGGCGCTCCATGGAGCTGAGTCTCGACGTCGAGGCAAAGGCGAAGGAGCGCGCGGTGCTCGCACTGCGGGATGCCATCGTTCCCGAATCTTCTCGCGCCTAGGGCCACTTCTTCGCCTTCCCGCTGGCGGCGCGACTCCGCTCCGCATTGTACGCGTCGAAGTGTCGCTTCTTCATCTCCAGCGCCTGCATCGGCGCATTCGTGTGCGACAGGACATCGCTCTGCAGCTCCGAGATGATCGCGAGAAGCTCCGAGTCTCCTCCGGCATAGCCGCTTATCCGATTCGCGGTTGCGACGAGCACCCCTCGCGCACGATCGTAGTCGTGCGTGCGCTGATGCTCGACCGCCTCGCGCCTGGCCCGGGCAGCGAAGAGCATTGCGACGCGGCGGTCGACGACGCGATTGCGCGGTTGGCGGTCGTTCTCCGCATGAGAAGCGTAGGTGAATTGCAGATGTGCACTCGCGACATGCGAGGAGTCGGACTCATCACCAAAGGAGAGCTCCGTATCGATGGTCTCGCCATCCGAGCCTGTCGGAAAGCTCAAGCGGATCATCACCTCGAGCTCCTGCCCAGAGACGAGATCCCCAGGGTGGACAGAAAGCGTCACTCGACCGCTCTCCGATTTCCTCGAGCGCGAGCGGAGCAGGGAGAGCGCATGTCCGGTCACGCCTGGCGGCAGCTTCACCTCGACGACGGCATTTCGCATCACGACTTCGAGCGCTTCGCCGACTTCGCTCGCAATGAGCTCGGGAATCTGCTCGGGCCTTTCGAGGTAGTAGAAGTGCCCGCCGCCTGCATCGGCGAGACCGGCCAGTAATAGCTCATCAAAGTCCGATCCCACACCGAATGTCGTCGTTTGTATTCCGCGCTCGTGCAGCGCGGTGGCGTGGCCGATGAGTACAGCACGGTCGGTGATTCCGCGATTCGCGAGACCATCGGTGAGAAGCAGGCATCGATCGATCACCCGCGCGTGATCATCGATGCGCGTCGCTGCACTGAGAGCCACCTGCTCGCATCCCCGCATCCACCCGCCCGCAAGATCCGTCGAGCCACGCGGCTCGGTACCTGCAAGTCTCGCGAGCGCGTTGCGCTTGGCATCAGGCGTTGCGAACGTCGACTCGGCAAGCAAGTCAATGCTGTCGTCGAAAACCACCAGCGCAAAGCGATCGTCCGGCTGAAGCTGGGCTAGCGCCTGCTCGACGGCTCGGCGCGCGAGGACGAACTTGTCCCCTGCCATCGATCCGGAGCGATCGAGCACGATCGCGAGATTAACGGGAATGCGAGTGGCAGTGCGGGTGACCGTTGGCGCCACGATGGTGATGAGCGCATAGCGCGTGCTGCGCGCAGCCGAGCGCACGAGGGTGCGGTCCGACTGTACGCTGATCGTCGGCGATGCTGCGGAAGCGGAAGTCGGCGAATCGGGAAACGTCGGCATGGATGGCACCCTTACGATGGGTCGGAGAAGAGCGAGCGGGCGTGTTGGATCAGACGGTCCAGCAACTTGTTCTGGACCCGTGACAGTGGACGCCGAACGTGGAGCTCGATGTCGGGAGCGAGTGGAATGCGATCCCAGGTGGATCGTGGATGAGTAAACGGCTCGCGCATAGGCGGGGAGGCGGAGCTGGGAGCTGACATCACGGGAGGTGTCGATGCGTGCTGCGAGTGTACCGCTAGGGCCGCGAGCCTCTTCTCGAATATCTCCGATTCCGATTCGCTCTTTGTGCCGGCGAGGACGTTCCGGACATAGCTCAGCGCCGATTCGGACTTTGTGTCAGCGCCCGGCTCGGCGACAAGCACGCTCACTGTTGCGTCGCTCAAATCCGCGAGCTGCGTACGAATTTCCGCGAGAGGGAGATGTCTCGCCTGCAATCGCTTAATGAGTCTGATTCTTTCAAGATGAGCCCGGTCGTATTTGGTACCTCGGCCACGAGCGTCGGGCGAAGGGAGAAGGCCTTGCTGTACGTAATAGCGCACAGTGCGCGGAGTCACGTCTGCGGCGTCGCAGAGCTCGAGAAGGTCGTAACTGGATTCAGCCATGAAAAGAATATGACAGTATAACGTACAACTGTCAAGTTAACCCTGCTATCGCTGCGGTGATAGGTGCATGAACCCGCCCGAAAAGCCTCACGAAGGCGATGAGAGGCCACGCTCTCTTTGCGCGCTAACGTTTCGCCATTAGGTACTGCACATCGTCGTTGCGCGGCCGGTGGCCGCCGCGATATTTCGTTTTTCACTAACCTGCGCTGCCACCGTGCTACGTTACGCCGCGTTCGCCCTGCTCCTCGGTAGCGCCGACGCATGGCCTGCCTCGAGTCGACCTCTGGTGAGCGTCGTCGGAACGGACACGATGGGACGATTCCCTAGCGTCGAGGGCATCAATCTCGAAGGTAAACACTTCAAGCTGCCGTCGGATTTCGAGGGCGAGTTGAACGTCGTGCTCGTGGCGTTCAAGCGCGAGCAGCAGAGCGACGTCGATAGTTGGATGCCCTTCCTGAAAACAGTACGCGAGAACAGACGCGAGCTGCGCGTCTACGAGCTTCCGACTCTGGGACGCCGCTACCGGCTGATTCGACCGTTCATCGATGGCGGGATGCGCCGCGGCATCCCGGACGCCGCAGTCCGTGCATCCACCATTACGCTCTACATCAACAAGGCACCCTTTCGCGAGTCGTTGCGGCTCGCGGATGAAGATCGCATTTACGTCCTGCTCGTCGACCCGGAGGGCCGAGTGTTCGCGCGCGCCAAGGGCCGCTTCGACGAGCGGATGAGAGCCGAAATGATGCGCCGTATCGATGAGGCGCGTTCGTTGCACTGCGCCGGTGGCGGACGCGCGTCCAATGAGTAGCACGACGGGAATAAGGGACGACAGCGCGAGTCCGATACCGCTCGAGCCCCTACACCTAGCTACGTACGCTTGATTGCGCCTACTCCGCCGGCGTCGTTCCCATCTCGAGGCCCGTCAGCCGCTTCTTCTCAGCTCTATCGTCGATGCCAGCGGCGAACATCAGCGCGATAATGACGCTCGCCGTTGGAATGGTGATCACGACCCCGACAATGAACAGGCCAAGGTTACTCAAGCCGGTCACCGCTGATCAGGAGGGCGACGCATCCGAACGAGAGAATGGACGGCACCCACAGCCCGACGAACAGTCCCTGCTCGTGGCTTCCCGTAAACCACAGCGTGACGGATAGGAGGAAGGAGACGAAGGCGGCGACGAGAATGGTCAGCCCGGCACGGCGGCGAAGGTTGTGTTTTGGCATCATCGGAAAAGGTCGCGAGGAGTCGGGCGGGTGTCGTCGCGCGGCGATCGCGCACAGCGGTTCAAGGATTGGCTGGGGAGGATTGTTTCAGCTCGGTTCCGTCGCGCGGCGCGTGCGCGCGGCCACCCTGAACAGATAATGAACAACGTAGGCGTTCGGTACTAGACGTCGGCCGACGACGAGCCTCTACGCCGCAGCCAGCAGGATGAAGAGGTTCAGGCAGAGAAGAAGCACGGCTGGAATGGTCGACGCCACGGGATCGCCTACGCGGAGCCGCACGACGACCGCCCCCAGCATCATTCCCGCGAGCCCTCCAGCGGAGAGGAGCAGCAGCGGGCGAAAGCGCAGACCCGCGATCAGTCCTGCCCCCGCCGCCATCTCCAGGGCGCCCGTGAGGGTTCGATAGGGTGCGAGATTGTAACGCTCGAACTCGGCCACCATTGCGCGCGAGCCGAACAAGCTCGCGCCGTAGAGAAGGAAGGAGACGCTCGACAGCGCCACCGCAATCTTGATGCTGAGTTGCATTTTTTCTCCAAGTGGTGCCATAGATTCGGTATGCTTCATGGTTCGCTCACCTGAACGCGGCGGCAACTCTGATGAGACTTCTCATTATCGTCTTCCAAATAGTAGCGGCTCTCGGCCTCCTGAACGTCTGGCTCCTACGCGCCAACCGAAGCACCGGATATCGTGGTGCCAACGCGACGAACATGCGCGAGGAGTTCGCAGCGTACGGACTCCCGCCGTGGATGGTGGCAGTCGTCGGTGCTCTCAAGGTCGGCGCAGCGCTCGCGCTCATAGTCGGCATTTGGTACCGCCCACTGGTCCTTCCTGCGGCGCTGCTCATTTGCGTGCTCATGCTCGGTGCGCTCGCGATGCACTACAGAATTCACGATCCGCTACGGAAATCAGCCCCCGCCGCCGGCATGCTCGCTCTTGCGGTTGTCATCGCCTTGGGATCCGTGTACGGCTGAACGGTCAGTAGGGGCAAAGTGCTTCCCCGGGCGAAGTGTATCGGGAAAACGAAGTCTTTCTTCGTTTCTTGGCTTATTCTAGTTGAACTCTGCGCCCCGGAATGCGAAACGGCGCCCCGTGAGGAGCGCCGTTCGTCGTTCTGGAGCGCTGATTAGCAGCGACTGCGGAGCGCCCCTTACTGCACCGCGTTGATCATGTCGAAGATCGGCAGATACATCGCGACCACCATTCCTCCGACGATCACACCCAGGAACACGATCATCACCGGCTCCATCAAACTCAACAGCCCGGATACGGCCGTATCAACCTCGGTGTCATAAAAGTCCGCGATCTTCGTGAGCATTTCGTCCAGACCACCCGTCTGCTCACCGACCGCGATCATCGAGATGACCATCGGCGGGAACACGTTCGACTTCTGCAGCGGTGCGGAGATCGTGTCGCCGCCCGCGATGCTCGACCGCGACTCCATGATCGCATCGTGAATGACGCGATTACCCGCCGTCTTCGCCGTGATCTCGAGCCCGTCCAGGATGCTCACACCAGACGAGATCAGCGTGCCCAGCGTTCGCGTGAAGCGCGAGACCGCCGACTTGCGGAGCATGTCGCCGAGTACCGGTACCTTGAGCAGGAGCTTGTCGATGTTGAGCTGGCCGCTCGACGTCTTGTAGTAGCGCTTGAGCGAAATCACGGTGAACCACGCACCCGCGCCCACTGCCCACCAAAAGTGTTTCAGGAAGCTCGAAAGCATGATCACGATTCGCGTCGGCAGCGGTAGCGCCAGATTCACGCTCGCGAACATGTTCTCGAACACCGGAATAACGAAGATCAGCAGCGTCACGATCGCGATGAAGGCCACGCTCATGATGACGG
>JBDTXN010000042.1:0-20578 GCA_040006175.1 Gemmatimonadota bacterium
CGCGCTTCTATGCGCACGAGAGCTGCGCGCAGTGCACGCAGTGCCGCGAGGGAACAGCCTGGACGACGAAGATCCTCGAGCGCATCGAGGCTGGCGGGGGCACGATGCAGGACTTCGACACACTTCTGGAGCTCGCGGATAACATGACGGGGAAGACCATCTGCGTGCTGAGCGACTCGTGCGCTGCGCCAGTCGTCTCGGGCATTCAGAAATTCAAGCACGAGTTCGAGGCGCACATCACCGGAAAGCGCTGTCCCTTCCGTGCAACCGCGGCGGCGTGATGGCTGACACACCAATGGTCACACTCACGGTGGAGGGACGCGAGGTGCAGGTACCCGCGGGCACCTCCATTCTCGAGGCCGCGAAGGTCGCGGGCGTTCTCGTTCCTCACTATTGCTATCACCCCGCGCTGCCAGTCGCGGGCGTGTGCCGCATGTGCCTCGTCGAAGTAGAAAAGGCGCCCAAGCTGGCGCCCGCGTGCGCGACTGCGGTTGCGGACGGGCAGGTGGTGCACGTGCACTCCGAGAAGTCGCTCAAGGCGCGACAGGGCGTGCTGGAGCTGCTGCTCATCAACCATCCGCTCGACTGCCCGATCTGCGATCAAGCCGGCGAGTGCGAGCTCCAGGATTACACGTTTCGTGAGGGTCGTTCGCAGGGCCGCCTCGGACTGGAGCCCAAACGTTTCAATCCGGTCGAGGATTTCGGCGGCGACGTGCTCTACGTTCCGAACCGGTGCATCCTCTGCACGCGCTGCGTGCGCTTCATGGATGACGTTGCACAGGAACCAGTGCTCAACGTCAGCGAGCGCGGCGACCGCGCGGTGATCGGAAAGTTCGAGGGACAGGATCTCACGCATGCGTGGGCCTCGAACGTCGTCGATCTCTGTCCGGTGGGCGCGCTGCTCTCGAAGGATTTCCTGAACAAGGCACGCGCGTGGGAGCTCGATCGCACGCCGAGCATCTGTCCGAATTGCACGCAGGGCTGCAACTCCATTCTCGAGACGCGCGACAACGTCGTCGTGCGCATGCGCCCGCGCTCGAACCCGGACGTCAACCAGTGGTACCTGTGCGACGAAGGCCGCCTCGACTACAAGTGGCTGAGCCCATCGTCGCGAATCGAGGCACCGCTCGTTCGCCAGGGTGATAAGCACACCGCCGTCGACTGGGATGTTGCGATCCGCGCCGCTGCCACGATGCTCGGCGGCGCCCGCGTGGTCGCACTCGTGAGTCCGATGCTCTCGAACGAGTCGCTGTACACGGCTTCGCGCCTCGTCGCGCGAACGGGCGGGAAGGGTGTGTTCCGCGTATCGACGGGACCCGAAGCCCCGCTGCCGGGCGTTCCCGATCTCGCGCTCCGCACCGAGCGCGCGGCGAACGTTCGCGCGGCCGAGCTGCTCGGCTTCACGAAGAGCGCGACGCCGCTCGACGAGGTTCGCGCGGGCGATGTCCTGCTCGTGGTGGGAGAGTCCTTCACGCCCGCCGAGGCCGCCGACGTTGCGCGGGCGGGACAAGTGATCCTGATCGCCTCGAGCATCCCGGACGACGCGCGCGGCGCGGCGATCGCGCTGCCCAAGTCGACAATGGCCGAAGAGGAGGGCACGTTCACCAATCTCCGCGGCCGGGTGCAACGGTATTTCCAGGCGAACGCTGCGCCCGGAATGTCACGGCCGGCGTGGTGGATTCTCGGTGATCTCCTCACCCAGCTTGGCGAGCCGACCAGCTTCTTCGTCGCGAGCGACGCCTTCGCGGCGCTCGCCACCGCGCATCCGGAGTTCGCGGGAATGAGCTACGACACGCTCGGCCTGCGCGGTCAAGTCGTGAGCGGCCAGCCGGCTGCGCAGGAGGTGGCGCGCTGATGTTCGCTCTCATGCTCGCAGATCAGCAGAGCTATCACCAGTTCTACGATCCGGCCGTACCGGTCACTGCAACGCCGTGGCTGCTCTTCACGATCCTGAAGATGCTGGTCGTGTTCACGGTGCTCATGGTCGGTGTGGCAATGCTGACCCTCGCCGAGCGGAAGATCTCGGCGTGGATTCAGGACCGCATCGGACCCAATCGTACGGGCTACGGCGGGCTGCTGCAGCCGGCTGCGGACGGCCTCAAGAACATCATGAAGGAGGAGACGTACCCGGCCGCCGCGTATACGCCGCTCTTCATTCTCGCGCCGATGCTCTCGTTTATCCCGGCGCTCATCACCTTCGCCGTGATCCCCTTCGCCGCACCGCTCAGCACGCGCTGGGGGCTCGTGGAAATGTCGGTGGCCGATCTGCCGATCGGCTTCCTCTACATTCTCGCGATCTCGTCGCTCGGCGTGTACGGCATCGTGCTCGCGGGCTGGTCGTCGAACAACAAGTATTCGCTGCTCGGTGGGCTCCGCTCGAGCGCACAGATGGTGAGCTACGAGATCTCGATGGGAATGGCGGCGGTCTCGGTGCTGCTGCTCGCCGGAAACGTGTCGCTCCCTGCGATCGTGCAGCAGCAGCAGGGGATGGGATGGAACGTGTTTCCCCTCCTCATCGGCTTCTTCATCTTCTGCGTCGCGTCGTTCGCGGAAACGAATCGGCTGCCCTTCGATCTGCCGGAGGCCGAGTCGGAGCTGATCGCGGGATATCACACCGAGTACAGCGCGATGAAGTTCTCGATGTTCTTCATTGCCGAGTACTCGAACATGGTGACGGCGAGCGCCTTGATGGTGACGCTCTTCTTCGGTGGATGGGACATCCCGGGCACGCAGTGGGACAATACGCCGCCCTGGACCGGGATCAAGTTCGCGCTCACGCTCGCCTTCTTCATGGCAAAGCTGCTGTTCTTCCTGTTCCTCTACATGTGGATCAGATGGACGCTGCCGCGCTTCCGCTACGATCAGCTCATGAGTCTCGGCTGGAAGTTCATGCTGCCGCTGGCGCTCGCGTACATCGTGATCACGGGCGGCGCCGTGCTCGTGCTCGACATGCTTCAGGTGCCGCGCGGCGTGCAGTGGTTCGGCGTCTCGCCGTTCTGGGCTGCGCTGGGAGTCTTGAATCTCGTGCTCGCGGTGCTCGTGTTCGTTCTTCTCGATCGCGGACGGATCATCAGTCCCGCGTACTCGCGGCTGTCGCCGATACAGGTCGCGCGTTTGCGCGCGATGAGCGGCGGCCGCTCGCTCGCAGCAAGTCAGGGAGATTGAGATGTCGATTCAGGTGAAGGTGCTCACGCGCCCCACGGCCGATGCCAGCTACGTGCGCGCGATGCTCAGCGGTATGGCGCTGACGTTCAAGCACATGATGAATCCGCACAAGAAGACGGAGCAGTATCCGGACGTGAAGTGGGCGTTGTCGCCGCGCTGGCGCGGCACGCATCGCATGCTCACGGACGAGACGGGCAAGTCAAAGTGCGTGGCGTGCGGGTTGTGCCCGCAAATCTGCCCGGCCAACTGTATCAAGCTCGTGCCCGGGGAAGACGAAGATGGCAACCGTTATCCGCTCGTCTACGAGATCGATGAGTTTCGCTGCATCTTCTGCGGCTATTGCCAGGAAGTCTGTCCCGAGGAAGCGATTCACGTCGGGCGGCACTACGAGAACTCCGAGTACAGCCGCGAGGGGTTCGTCTACGACCTCGAGAGGCTGACGTCGCAGACGCATCCGGTGTGCGAGATGTGGGATCCCGCGGATCCGAAAGGCGAATGAACACGCTTCTCTATACCTTCCACTTCTATCTCTTCGGGCTGATCGCCATCGCTTCCGCGGTGGCGTTCGTCACGCGCAGGAGTCCCGTTGCCGCGGCGCTGTGGCTCGTGAACACGATGTTCTGCCTCTCGGCTCTTTACGTGATGCTCGATGCGCAATTCATCGGTGCCGTGCAGGTGCTGGTGTATGCGGGCGCGATCATGGTCGTGTTTCTGTTCGTCGTCATGCTCCTCAACCTCGGCCAGGCCTCGGATGTCACCGACATTCGCGGCGTTGGTGGACGGCTCACGGCAGGGCTGGTCGGACTCGCGCTGCTTGCGGAGCTGATCACGCTCAGCCGCATTCGCTTTCCGCGGCTCGCCGACGATGTGAGTGATCATGCGAACGTCGTCAATCCCGTGTCGGCACCGCTTTTTCACGAGTATCTGCTGCCCTTCGAGGTCACGAGCGTGGTGTTGCTCGTGGCCGTCGTTGGCGCGGTGGTACTGGCCAAGCGAGGTTCGAACGCCTCATGATCGCCGAAGCGCTCTTCTTCTCCGCTGTCCTGTTCACCATCGGCATCATCGGCGTGCTGACGCGCCGGAACGCGATCATCATCTTCATGTGCGTCGAGCTCATGCTCAACGCCGTCAACCTCTCGTTCATCGCCCTGTCCCGGCTGCACGCCTCGGCGAACGGGCAGGTGTTCGTGCTGTTCGTGATGACGATCGCCGCGGCAGAAGCGGCGGTCGGGCTGGCGATCATCATCTCGATTTTTCGCCACCATAAATCGGTGGACCTTCGGAACATCAATCTCTTGAAAGGCTGATGCTTCAGGACCTGGCCGCCGTCGACACGCACCCGCTTGCGGCGACGGCCGCGCGATACGTTGGCCTTCTTCCGCTCCTTCCGCTCGCGGGATTCCTCGTGAACGGCGCGCTCTCGCTCATCCCCGCTTATCGAGCAGGGCCGGGCGATCCGTCCGCGGCCGGACACGATCACGATGCCGGTGCGGCGCATGCGGTTGATCACGCGGAGCAGGGGGGTGCGGCGGGTGACGATCACCACGCTGTCGCGAGGCACCGCTTCGCCGGAGTGGTGAGCGTCGTCGGGCCGCTGGTGCTCGCGCTGTCGTTCGGGCTGGCCGTCGCGATCTTCCTGGCGATGGCGAGCGCGGGCGAGATGAAGGCGCCATACGTGCAGCGGATGTTCGACTGGATGGTCACGGGCGACCTGAAGATCTCGTGGGCGTTCCAGGTCGATCAGCTCTCGATGATCATGGTGCTGGTAATCACGGGTGTCGGCACGCTGATTCACATCTTCAGCGTCGGCTACATGCGCGATGACCCGGGTTATCCGCGCTACTTCGCGTATCTCAATCTGTTCGTCGCGTTCATGCTCGTGCTGGTGCTCGGCGCGAGCTATCCGGTGCTGTTCGTCGGCTGGGAGGGCGTTGGTCTCTGCTCGTATCTGCTCATCGGCTTCTGGTTCAGCGAGAAGGCGAATGCGGACGCGGGAAAGAAGGCGTTCATCGTCAACCGCATCGGCGACTTCGGCTTTCTGATCGCGATGTTCCTGCTGTTCGCGAACCTGCGCACGCTCGACTTCATCGCTGTAGCAGCGAGCGCGCCAACGCTCGGATACAACAGCGCGCTGGTCACGACGATCTGTTTGTTCTTCTTCCTTGGTTGCGCCGGCAAGAGCGCGCAGCTGCCGCTCTACGTCTGGCTGCCGGACGCCATGGCGGGCCCGACGCCCGTCTCGGCGCTCATCCACGCAGCGACGATGGTCACTGCCGGCGTCTACCTTATTGCGCGCAGCGGTTTTCTGTTCGCCATGTCACCCACCGCGTGCATCACGGTGGCCGTGGTCGGCACGCTTACTGCGCTCTTCGCGGCAACGATCGGTCTCAAGCAGTGGGACATCAAGAAGGTGCTGGCGTACTCCACCATCTCCCAGCTCGGCTACATGTTCATGGGCGTGGGAGCCGGTGCCTATGCGGCGGGAATGTTTCATCTCGTCACGCATGCCTTCTTCAAGGCGCTCCTCTTTCTTGGCTCCGGCTCGGTGATCTTCGCGATGCACCGTGCGTATCACCACACGGGGAGCCATGAGGACGCGCAGGACATGCGCAACATGGGCGGGCTCAGAAAGTACATGCCCGTCACGTTTGTGCTCATGTGGATCGCGACGCTCGCAATCGCCGGCGTCCCGCCCTTCTCGGGATTCTTCTCGAAGGATGGAATCCTGGGAGCGGTGTTCGCGCGCGCGCAGCATGGCGCGCTCGCGGAGTCGACGTGGCTCGGCATGCCAGGCAGCGCGGTGCTCTACGTGCTCTATGCGCTTGGACTCGTGACCGCGTTTCTCACTGCGATCTACATGACGCGGATGATGCTCTACACGTTCCACGGGCCGAATCGCACGGGCGAGGCGGAGCAGGCGCACCTTGCAGAGGCGCCGTGGACGATGACGGGACCGCTGGTCGTGCTGGGAGCGCTCAGCGCTGTTGGCGGATGGCTGAATCTTCCGGCCGCATTACCGCTCGGGCCGGTCGGTCTGCTCGAACATTGGCTCGAGCCGGTGGTGGGCTCGGCGACGGCAGCGGTGGCGGGCACGGTGGGAGAGGAGGTCACGTCTACCGAGTTCTTTCTCATCGGCGCGGCAGTGGCGATCGCGATACTCGGCATCGTCGTCGCGGTCGTGCGGCTCAAGCCGGCTGCGCTGGTGCCCAAGCGCGATGCGGTTCCGTCGCATGGCTTCGAGCACGTGCTTGAGGAGAAATACTATGTGGACGAGATCTACGACGACGCGGTGGTGAGACCGCTCGTCTCCGGCTCGCGAAACATCCTCTGGACCGGCATCGACCGTGGCATCATCGACAATCTGTTCGTGAACGGATCCGCCGGTCTCGCGCGCGGTGTGGGGTGGATAGGTTCGCAGATGCAGTCAGGGGAGACAGGCGCTTACGCGTGGGCGATCGCGATCGGTGCGCTCGCGGTTCTTGGCGCTTTCACCTTCCGCTGAGCGATGCAAGACTTTCTCACGCAGATCAATTACAACGCCTGGATTCTTCCGGCGCTTCTCGCACTCCCACTTGCAGGGGCGCTGCTGCTGATCGTGACGGGCGCCTTGTCGAGCGACGACGGCACTCTCGAGGCGGTTCCGTCGGCGCGCTGGATCGCGCTGCTCGTGTTCGTGCTCGAGTTCGTGGTCTCCATGGGGCTTTGGTGGTCGTACGACCCCGCCGGCCCGCGCTGGCAAGCCACGTTCGATCACTGGTGGATCGTCCCCTGGGACGCACGACTGTCCATGGGCATCGACGGCATCTCGCTCATGATGGTGCTCCTCACCACTGTGATCATGCCGCTCGCCGTGCTCGGAAGCTGGACGTCGATCCGAACGAAGGTGCGCAGCTATTACGCGCTCCTGCTCGTCTTGACGACCGGCATGCTCGGCGTGTTCGTCTCGCGTGACATGCTCCTGTTCTACGTGATGTGGGAGATCATGCTCGTGCCGATGTACTTCATCATCGGTATCTGGGGCGGCGAGCGACGCATCTACGCCAGCCTCAAGTTCTTCGTGTACACAATGGCGGGCTCGCTGCTCATGCTCGTCGGCATCCTGTACCTGTGGAACGCGTCGGCCATGCCGGCCGTGGGACTGGGCCAGTCGTTCGACTACGATCGCCTGCTCGGCATCGCGCATACGCACAAGGCGGCGCTCTGGCTGTTCGGCGCGTTCTTCCTCGCGTTCGCGGTGAAGGTGCCGATGTTCCCGTTCCACACGTGGCTCCCGGACGCGCACGTCGAGGCGCCTACCGCCGGCTCGGTGATTCTGGCGGCGATCATGCTCAAGATGGGAACGTACGGCTTCCTGCGCTTCGCCGTCCCGCTCTTTCCCTCCGCGGCGATGACGCCCTGGGTGCGCTCGACCATTCTCACTCTGGCCGTGATCGGGATCATCTACGGGGCGCTCGTGGCGATGGTGCAGCCTGACTTCAAGAAACTCGTGGCCTACTCGTCTGTGAGCCATCTCGGCTTCGTCATGCTCGGCATCTTCGCCGTCACCGTGCAGAGCGTGCAAGGCGCACTGATGGTCATGATCAGTCACGGGATCTCGACTGGCGCGCTTTTCCTCCTGATCGGGATGATCTACGAGCGACGACACACGCGCCTGATCGAGGCGTACGGCGGCATCGCGCGCGTCGTCCCTCTGTTCTCCGCACTTCTCGTGATCGTGTCGTTGAGCAGCATCGGCCTGCCGTCGACCAACGGCTTCGTGGGCGAGTTCCTCGTGCTCATCGGCTCCTTCCGCACGCATCCGTTCTTCACGCTCTTCGCCACCACCGGCGTGATCTTCGCCGCCGCATATCTGCTCTGGGCCATTCAGCGCATTCTTTTCAATGCGCTGGACAAACCGGAGAACGAACAGCTCACCGATCTCAACGGGCGTGAGCTCGCGATGATGGCGGTGCTCGTGGCCGGAATCTTCTGGATCGGTATTTATCCCCAGCCGATTCTTCGACGCATGGAACCGTCCGCCGCGCGCTTCGTCAGCACCGTGGAGAACGGCCAGTCGAGCATGCGCACCGCCGAACGGGAGACACGCTGATGTATTTCGATCTCTCGATCCCATCGCAGCTCGCGGGAGCACTTCTCCCCGATCTGATTCTCGTGGTCGGGGCAATGCTGTTGCTGCTCGTGTCCGTCTGGGGCAAGGAGTCGCTGCGGCACGCGCGACTCACCGGACTGCTCTCGATCGGCGTGTGCGCGATCACCTTCGCCGCGGTCGTGTGGCTCTGGCACGCGCGCGCCACCGCGAGCCCCGGGATCATTGCGGTCGACGGCTTCCGCTGGGCGACGGACTGCATCGTGCTCTCCGCCACGATCATCGCCGCCACCCTGATGATCGACTACAGCGAGCGCGAGCAGCTCATCTCGGCCGAATCCTATGTGCTCCTGCTGCTTGCAGCCGGTGGCATGATGCTGCTCGCCGCATCGCGCGATCTGATCGTCGTCTTCCTCGGCATCGAGCTGATGTCCATCACGAGCTACGTGCTGTGCGGGCTCGACCGCCGCAGCAGCCGCGGCGCAGAGGCGGCGCTCAAGTATTTCCTCCTTGGCGCGTTCTCCACGGGCTTCCTGCTCTATGGGATCGCGCTGATCTACGGCGCCACGGGTTCCACGGACATCGGGACCATCGGGACTGCGGTGACGGGGGACAGCTTCAACAACCCGCTGCTGCTCGCGGGTGTCGGGCTTCTCGTCGTCGGCTTCTGCTTCAAGGTCGCCGCTATTCCGTTTCACATGTGGACGCCGGACGTGTACGAAGGCGCGGCCACGCCGATCACGGCCTTCATGGCTGCCGCGGTGAAGGCAGCGGCGTTCGCGGCCTTTCTGCGTGTGTGGATCGAGGCGTTTCCCGGCGCGACGGCCGCGTGGATTCATCCGCTGCAGTGGCTCGCGGTGATCACGATGGTCGGCGGAAATGTCGTCGCCCTGCAGCAGAAGAGCATGAAGCGCATGCTCGCGTATTCGAGCATCGCGCACGCGGGCTATCTGCTCGTGACCGTTGTCGTCGCGAACTCGCTCGGGGCGTCCGCCTTCCTGTTCTATCTCGTGGCGTACACGCTCGCGACCATGGGCGCTTTCGCCGTCGTCATCGCGCTCGGCGAGCCAGGTGAGCGCAATCAGGAGATCGCCGATTATGCAGGGCTTTGGCACGTGTCGCCCTGGCTCGCGAGTGCCATGGCTGTCTTCATGCTCGCGCTTCTCGGATTTCCCATCGCCGGCGGCATGGGCTTCTTCGCCAAGTGGTATGTCATCAATGCGGCACTCCGCGCGCCTCACCCGCAGACGGTGCTCGCGGTGATTCTCGTGCTCGCGAGCGTAATCTCCGCGGGCTACTATCTTGGAGTCGTGCTCGTCATGTTCATGCGACCACGAGCGGACAACGCGCTCGTCGTGCGTCCCGTGCCCACTGGGACGTTTCTGGTGATCTATCTGTCCGCGTTCACGATCCTGCTCTTCGGCATCCTTCCGAACGGCTTCGTGATGCTCGCGAGAGAAAGCGTCCCGATCAGCATGGTGAATGCTCCGGCAGGTCCGCCGGTGACAGCCGCGGCCAGTCGATGATCTCCCGAGGCCGCCCACGCGGCCTCGCATCATATCGAGGAACGACATGACGCTCAGCAGGGAAATTTTCAGGCAGTACGATGTACGCGGCATCGTCGGGCGGGATCTCACCTCCGATACCGCGTACACGCTGGGCCGCGCGTACGCTACCTACCTCGGCAAGAAGGGCGCTTCCGGTCCGATTGCAGTCGGACGTGACAACAGGCCGAGCGGCGACGCGCTGCGCGATGCGCTGGTGCGGGGTCTCACGGAGTCAGGTCTCAACGTCATCGACGTCGGCCAGGTTCCAACGCCGCTGCTGTACTGGTCGCTGAACCATCTCGCAGTGGCGGGTGGCATCCAGGTCACCGGCTCGCACAACCCTCCCGAGTACAACGGCTTCAAGCTGTCGCTCGGCACCGCCTCCATCCACGGCGAGGAAATTCAGGAGATCTACCGGATCGCGGTCGCAGGTAACTTCTCCTCGGGGCAGGGCAGCGTGCGCACGCAGGAAATCATCGACGCCTATGTCGATGACATCGTTGCCCGCACAGGAAAGCTGGAGCGCCGACTCAAGGTGGTGGTTGATTGTGGAAACGGCGTCGGTGCGCTCGTCGCTCCGAAGCTTTTCGACCACCTCGACGTCGAGTGGTCGGGACTTTTTTGCGAGAGCGACGGCACCTTTCCCAATCACCACCCGGATCCCACGGTCGTCGAGAATCTTCAGGATCTGATTCGCGCGGTGCGCGCGAGCGGCGCCGACTTCGGCGTCGGCTTCGACGGCGACGCGGATCGCATCGGCGTAGTCGACGGTGATGGCAACATCGTGTGGGGCGATCACGTGCTGATCCTCTACGCGCGCGATGTGCTGGAGCGAACCGGACCCGGGCAGCCGATCGTGTTCGACGTGAAGTGCTCGCAGGCGTTGCCGGATGAGATCGCGAAGGCCAAGGGCGTGCCCGTGATGTGGAAGACGGGACACTCGCTCATGAAGGACAAGATGCACGAGCTTCGCGCGCCGGTCGGGGGCGAGATGTCCGGGCACATGTTCTTTACCGAGGGTTTCTACGGCCACGACGACGCGCTGTATGGGGCCGCCCGGCTGCTTCGCATTGTGGCCGCATCCGGAAAGTCGCTCTCCGGAATGCTCGCCGACGTGCCCAAGTTCGTGTCGACCCCGGAGCTTCGCGTGGACGTCGAGGAATCGCGGAAATTCCAGATCGTCGATGACGCCATTCGGCACTTCCGGAAAACGAACGAGGTGGTGGACGTAGATGGTGCTCGCGTTCTCTTCGGTGATGGGTGGGGACTCGTTCGCGCTTCGAACACACAGCCCGTGCTCGTGACGCGCTTCGAGGCTCGCTCGGCTCAGCGGCTGAGCGAGATTCGGGGCGAGATGGAGGAGTGGCTGCGCACGCAGGGCGTCTCGCCCTGAGTGGCAGCGCGATAGTGTGAGCATTCCCCTTCGCTGGCGCCGCTGGCCCGCCATCGCGCTCGCGGTGTTCGCGGTGCTGCTCGTGGTTGGGCGCGTAGGTGCGGGAATCGTCGCCGATTACCTCTGGTACGCGTCCATGGGCGCGGCAGCGCTCTGGCGCGAGCGCGCAATGCTCGTCACGACCGTCTTCGCTGGGTCGGCTCTCGTCGCCGCGGCCATCCTCTTCATCAACCTGTACGTCGTGCGGCAGAGCGTCGTCTCTCTCGTGCTTCCGCGACGCGTCGCGAACATCGAAATCGGCGAAGAAGTGCCGGGCCGGTACCTCGTGGGCGCCGCGCTCCTCATCTCGCTGGTCCTCGGGTGGTGGCTCGCCCTTCCCGCCGAGAGCTGGCGCATGTTCTCACTGCTGCGCCACGCCGTCGCGTTCGGCGAGTCGGATCCGTACGTCGAGATGGATCTCGGCTTCTTCGTATACTGGCTGCCGATCGAGAGCATGCTGTACTACCGCACTCTCACGACCGTGCTGTTCGCCACCTTGGTGGTGATCTTCTTCTACGCGCTCACGCCGAGCCTGCGCTGGGATCGCGGGGCATTGTACGTGTCGCACTACGTCCGCAGGCATCTCGCGGCACTCGGCGCAGTGCTTCTGCTGTTGCTCGCCTGGAGCTACCGGCTCGACATCTACGAGTCGCTGCTGTTCGGCTCCGGGCCCGGCGGCGCGTTCTCGTACTCCGATCACCGTACCGTGATCCCGGTGAGCATCTGGCTCGCGTACCTCACCGCGGGCACCGCTCTCGTAGTCTTCTACTTCGGATGGATCGGGCAGGTGCGCGCCGCGACGATGACCCTGATCGCGGTGCTGCTCGTTTCGGTGCTGCTGCGACACGTGACACCGATCTTCATGCGTCACTACGCGACTCCCGGCGCGGATGCGACGCGTGAGGCGAGCTATCTCGCCACGCGCGCGGAGTACACGCGCCGCGCGTACGCGCTGCAGCGCATCGCGCAGGACAGCTCCTATCCGCTGCCCGCGCGAGCGTCCGAGGCGTCAACCGGCATCTCGGTCTGGGACCCCGCGGCGCTGATGCGCGCCCTCGGGCGGCGCAGCAAGGGTCCTGCGACGCCCGGCACGATCGACTGGTCACCGACCGTGGATGGCTTCCGCGCGACCGTAGTAGAGGAGCCCGCCGGAGGGGAGGAGGAGGGTGAACGCTCCGACTGGTCGATCACGCGCGTGTACGCGTCGCGCGTCGAGAGCGACGGCTCCGTCTCGCGCGTTACACCCAGCCGCAGCGCACGGGAGCCCGAGCAGATCGGTCCCGTACTGATCGCGGACTCTCTCTCCGGCTACCGAGTAGTTCCGGACTCACTCGGCGTGATTTCCGCACCAGCGCTCGATGGCACGCTCGCGCGGTTGGCGTATGCATGGGCGCTGCAAAACTTCCGGCTGCTCACCGGGGAGCTGCCGCGGCCGACTGCGCGAATCGTCACACACCGCGACCTGCGCGAGCGCATCGACGCCGTCGCGCCGTATTTCGTACAGGGGACGATCATCTCGCCGCTCGTCGTGGCGGACAGCCTTTATTGGGCCATCGATCTCTATTCGGCGTCGAACAGCTATCCGCTGAGCGAGCGCGATTCGCTCGGCGAGATCAACGTCACGTATCTGCAGCACTCGGCTGTCGGCGTGGCAAACGCGCTGACCGGAGCGATGTGGATCGTCGTCGACTCCGCGCAGGATCCCATCTCGCAGAGTTGGCTCGGCGGTTTCCCGGGCCTGGTCGCTTCGGGCTCAGCGCTCCCCTCGGGCGTGGCGCGCGCGCTGCCGCCGCCGGTGGATGGCGCGCGCGTGCAGGGGCGCAAGCTCGCGAGCTTCGGCTTGCGGGGAGAGGTCGAGCGCCGCGGGCACTTGCTCGCGGAAGAAGCCGGATCGGACACGATGCTCTCCGGCGAGAGCGCGTTGCTCTCGCTCCAGGGAACGAACGCGACACAATGGAGCGCCGCCGTGCTGGACCAGAACGAGCACGCGGTGGGCGTTCTGCTCGCGTCCGGCGGCGCGGAGCCGGCGGTGCATTGGCTTCCACTTCGGCAGCCAAGTGCGCGCTGGAGCACCATTGCCGATCAACTCAGGCGCGCGCTCGACACGACTGCGTCGGCGCCACGTGACGCACGGGCGGTGCACGGGCGCGTGCGCATGGTGCCGCTCGCTGGAGGGCAACTGCTGTTCGTGCAGCCGCTCTATGGCTGGCGGGCTGACGGTGCGACGCTGCTCGCAGTAGCGGCGACGACGGACACGGTGGTGACCGCGGCACACACGCTCGCGGACGCACTGGGATCCCGCGGCAACACGACAGAATCGATGGCTCCGATCGCATCGTCGGATTTTCGAACCGCAGTCGAGCAGCTCTACGCGCGCATGTCGGACGCGTTGCGCCGTGGAGACTGGGTCGGCTTCGGTCATGCATACGACGCGCTTGGCGCGCTCCTCAATCGAGCAAGGAAGTGAACATGAATGAGTCCGAAACCGCCGTCATCGCGCTCGGCGGAAATGCGCTGTCGCCCGCAGGTGAGCACTGCACCATCGCGGAGCAGTTCGCGCACACGCGCGAGAGCCTCGGCGCGATCGTCGAGCTTGCGCGCGACGGGTGGGATCTCTGCCTCGTGCACGGCAACGGTCCCCAGGTGGGCGATGAGCTCGTGCGCAACGAGCTCGCGCGCGAGGAGGTCTCTCCACTCCCTCTCGGGGTGCTCGTCGCGGCGACAGCGGGCTGGATCGGCTACATGATTCAGCAGTCGCTCGAGAACGCGCTGCGGCTCGCCGGCAGCGATCGCGACGTTGCTACCGTCATCACTCAGATTCGCGTTGCCCCCGACGATCCGGCACTCTCCGCGCCCACCAAATTCATCGGTCACGGCATTCCGGAGGCGCGCGCGCAGGCACTGATCGACAGCGGAGTCGCGGTGAAGAAGGATGCGCGCGGGCGCTTTCGTCGCGTGGTGGGTAGCCCCGCTCCGGTGGCGGTGCACGAAGTAGGTGTCATACGCCGGCTCGTGAGAAACGGCACGATCGTGATCGCGTGCGGAGGCGGAGGGGCGCCGATCTACTACGACACGAACCGCGGGTGGGAAGGTGTGGACGCCGTGGTAGACAAGGATCTTGCCGCCGCAGTGCTCGCACGCGATCTCGGCGCATCGCTGCTCATGATTCTGACCGATGTCGATGGCGTGTATCTGGACTATGGAAAGCCCGAGCAGCGCATGCTGTCGTCGCTCACACTCGCCGAAGCGGCGAGGCTCGACGCTGCTGGCGCGTTCGGCGCCGGGAGCATGGCTCCCAAGGTGCGCGCCGCTGCGGACTTCGTGCGACACACTGGTGGTCGCGCTATCATTACCGAGCTTGCGCGCGGCCGCGAAGCGGTGCGTGGTGCTGCGGGAACAACGATCATCGCGGAGAACGCGTGAACATACACGAGTACCAGGCAAAGGAAATTCTGCGTCGTGAAGGTGTGCCGATTCCTCCCGGCGAAGTCGCCACGACGCCCGCGCAGGTGGAGCAGATCGCACGACGACTGGGTGGCATGGTGGTCGTGAAGGCACAGGTACACGCAGGAGGGCGCGGCAAGGCAGGTGGTGTCAAGCTCGCGAAAACTCCCGCGGAGGCTGCGGAAGTCGGCAAGAAGATCCTCGGGATGCAGATCAAGGGACTCGTGGTAGAGAAGGTGCTCGTCACCGCGGCGGCCGACATCGAGACCGAGGCATACGTCGGCATCATCATCGATCGCGCTTCCAAGCGAGCGGTCTTCATGGTCAGTCCTGCCGGTGGTATCGACATCGAAGAGGTCGCGGCAACGGATCCCGACAAGATCATGCGTCTTCCCGTGGATCCGCGGTACGGGCTGCAGCCCTTCGAAGCCATGCAGATGGGCTTTTTCCTCTACAAGGATGTCGCAAAGGCCCGCGCCGCCGCGCGGATCATGCAGCAGCTCTATCGCGCCTTCGTCAGCAGCGGCGCATCCCTCGCGGAGATCAATCCACTCGTGACGACACCGGGCGGAGAGGTCGTGGCCGTCGACGCGAAGATGGTGATCGACGACAACGAGCTCGATCGGCGCCCCGACATCGCGGCGCTTCGGGACGAGAGTGCGGAGGAGACGAGCGAGCTGCAGGCGCGTCGCGCCAACCTCACCTTCATCAAGCTCGAGGGAAACGTCGGCTGCATCGTGAACGGCGCCGGTCTCGCCATGGCAACGATGGATCTCGTGAAGTACTACGGCGGCGAGCCCGCGAACTTCCTGGACATCGGCGGCTCGTCGAGCCCGGAAAAAGTCGTGAACGCGCTGCGCATCATCACCGCGGATACGGGCGTCAAGGCGATTCTCTTCAATATCTTCGGAGGCATCACGCGCACCGATGACGTCGCGAACGGCATCGTCACCGCCACGCGCCACAATCCGCTCACCGTCCCTCTCGTGATTCGCCTCACCGGCACCAACGAAGATGTCGCGCTCGCCATTCTCTCCGAGCATGGCTTCGCGGCAACGAGCGACATGGATGATGCAGTCCAGAAAGTCGTCGCGTTGGCGAAGGGAGGTGCCAAGTGAGCATCTATATCGATAAGTCCAGTCGCGTGATCGTCCAGGGAATCACCGGACGCGACGGCTCCTTCCATACGCGTCAGATGCGCGAGTACGGCACGGCGATCGTTGCTGGCGTCACGCCTGGCAAGGGCGGGCAGAAGTTCGACGACGACGTGCCCATCTTCGACACTGTCCCGGAGGCCGTAGCCGAGACGCAGGCAAACGTCTCGGTGATTTACGTCCCGCCCCCCTTCGCAGCGGATGCAATGATGGAGGCGGCCGCAGCCGGCATCGCGCTCATCGTGTGCATCACGGAAGGCGTGCCCGTGCTCGACATGACACGTGTGTTTCCGTATGTGCGCGAGCACGGCGCGCGACTGATCGGCCCGAATTGTCCAGGGCTCATCACGCCGGGCGAAAGCAAGGTGGGGATCATCCCGGGGCGCATCTGCACGCCGGGGTCGGTCGGTGTGGTGTCTCGCTCCGGCACGCTCACCTACGAGGTCGTCGATCAGCTCACGCGCGCAGGGATCGGTCAGTCGACGTGCGTCGGCATCGGGGGCGATCCGATCAACGGCACGAGCTTCATCGATGTACTGGATGCATTCGAGAAGGATCCGGAGACGACGGCGATCGCGATGATGGGCGAGATCGGCGGCACGGACGAGCAGGAAGCTGCGCGCTTCATCCACGAGAGGATGAAGAAGCCGGTGGTCGGATTCATCGCCGGCCAGACGGCACCCCCGGGGCGGCGTATGGGCCACGCGGGCGCGATCATCTCCGGCTCGGCGGGCACCGCGGCGGAAAAGCTCGAAGCCTTCGAGAAGGCCGGGATGGGCATTGCGCGCCGGCCCAAGGACTTCGTCGAGCTGCTGCGCGAACGGCTATGAGGTTGACGGAGCTGCTGCGCGCGGATCGCGTGATCATTCCGCTCGAGCAGAGGATCCTGTCGGACGCGATATGGGCGCTCGTAGAGCGGCTCGCCTCGACCGGTGTGATCGGAGAGCCGGAGGCATTGCGCGCGCGCATAGCCGAGGGACGCGGCGAGGATCTCGTGGTGCAGAGCCGCGCCTACATTGCGCACTATCGCACGGAGACCGCGCAGGAGCTCGGCGTCGCAATCGGCGTCGCGCCGGAGCCGATCGCGCGAGGAGTCAACGATGGCGACGCACGCGAGAACTCTGCGCGCATGCTATTCGTTCTCCTCGCACCACCTCGCATGGCCGGGCGCTATCTCCAGGCGCTCGGCGCTTTCTCGCGCGTGCTCTCCCAGCCGGTGGTCGTCGATCGCATTCTCGAAGCGCGCGACGGTGGCGAGGTGCTCCGCCTGGGCGTGCTCCACGAGGTGGAGCTCGCACCGCAGCTCCGGGTGCGCGAGATCATGACGGAGTCTCCGCGTTCCACGCACGCGGACACACTGCTTCGCGACGCCGCGCGCGATCTCGTGCGGTCGGGGATCGGCGCGCTTCCGGTGATCGAGGCCGACGGGCTGCTCGTCGGCATGCTCAGCGAGCGCGAGCTGATGAGGCACATGCTGAGCCTCGCCTCCATCAACGGCTCGGTGCCGCGGCCGCAGTCAGGCATGGAGCGGGCACGGCGCACCGTGCGCGACGTGATGACGCGTCAGGTCCTGTGCGTCTCGCCCGACCAGCCGCTCGCCGAGGTTGCTAGCTTGATGACCAACAAGGACGTCGACCGGGTGCCCGTGGTGCAGGAAGGGCGGCTCGTCGGATTTCTCACTCGCGGCGACATCGTCCGCAAACTCATTGGATCCTGACCATGCCTGATAGCCATACGCTCACGATCGTCAAGCCAGACGCCATTGCTTCGGCCAAGGCCGGCAAGATCATCGCGCACCTCGAGGCCCAGGGCTTCAAGGTGTGCGCCGCCCGCGTCATGCACCTCACGAAGGCGCAGGCCGAGGAGTTCTACGGCGTGCATCGCGAGCGCCCGTTCTTCGGCTCGCTCGTGTCGTTCATGACCTCGGGCCCGTGCATGCCGCTCGTCCTCGAACAGGCCGACGCCGTGGCCTCGCTGCGCAAGGCGATCGGCGCGACGGATCCGAAGGAAGCGGAGCAGGGCACGGTGCGCCAGCTCTTCGCCGAATCGAAGGAGCGGAACGCCATCCACGCATCGGACTCGGATGAAAATGCAGCGCGGGAGTCGCGCTTCTTCTTCTCCGAGTCGGAGTTGCTCGCGGCGCGGTAGCTCGCCCGCACGAAGGCGCACAACGAGGGAGCGAGAGCTCCGGGCACCTGCTGAAATCGTCGCGCGTTGATACGTCGCGCGCACGCACTCGGTGTCGATCTCGTATCTTGCCGGGCGCCTCATCTTCAAGTAGATTCACAGGTTATGCTGTCTTTCGACATTCGCTCGCTCGAGGACCAAGCCGCAACGGTCGACGGCGTGCTAAGTGCCACGGATCCGACCTGGATCGAAGGCGACATGCTCCCGGAATCCGGGGTCCACGCAACGGGCCGACTCTCCGTAGCCGGCCCCGGCCGATGGTACTGGAGCGGTGCCATCGAGGGCACGGCTATCGTGCCATGCCGTCGATGCTTGACTGACACGACCGTGAAGGTATCGGAGCCCGCGCACGTATTGTACGCGGACGCGGGGGATGAGATCGACGACCCCGAGGTCTACGTGCTCGCGCCCCGGGCGCGCACAATCGATCTCAATCCTGCCGTGCGCGAGCAGTGGCTGCTCGCCGTACCGCGCTTCCCGGTCTGTCGGGAAGATTGCAAGGGGCTTTGCCCGACATGTGGCGCAGAGCTCAACGCGGGTGCTTGCAGCTGCCCGCCTGCCGTCGATGCACGCTGGGCCGAGCTGCGGACCGCACGCGGAACGGACGACAACTGATACGCCCGTCGATCTCCCACACGCACTGAACCTTTTTCTTCAAGACTGAGCACTTATGGCCGTCCCGAAGCGCCGTACATCGAAGCGGAAGAAGCGCGCCCGCAATACACACAAGAAAGCGCCGGCAATCGCGATTCAGCGCTGCCCGCGTTGTCAGAGCATGAAGCGTCCGCATCGTGTTTGCGCCGAGTGCGGCTATTACGGCGGGGTTCAGCGGGTCGAAGCCAAGGAAGCGTAGCTTGGCCCGGATCGCCGTGGACGCCATGGGGGGCGATCTCGCTCCTCATGCGCCCGTCGCGGGCGCGCTGCTCGCCCTTCGGGAGCTCGCCCCGGAACATTCGGTAATTCTCGTCGGCCGCACCGCGGCGATCCAGGCAGAGCTGGACCGCCTCGAGGCGCAGGACTCCACGGCGTTCGTGACACTCGAGAGTCGCATCAGCATTCTCGAGGCACCCGACGTCATCGAGATGACCGATCGTCCCACTGCAGCCATCCGTGGCAAGCCGCACAGCTCCATGGTCGTAGGAGTCAAGCTCCACGCAGGAGAGAATGCGGAAGCCTTCGTCTCCGCCGGCAACACCGGCGCGCAGATGGCGTCGTCCGTGTTCCTGCTCAAGCTTCATCACGGTCTCACTCGGCCCGCAATCGCCGCGATGATCCCGACGCTGAAGCAACCCGTCGTCCTCGTCGATGCGGGTGCAAATGTCGATTGCTCTGCGGAGGAGCTCGTGCAGTTCGCGCGACTCGGCTCCGTGTACGCAGAGGACATTCTCGGACGGCCCGAGCCATCGATCGGACTGCTCAGCAACGGCGAAGAGTCCGAGAAGGGAAACGCGTCCGTGAAGGAGGCACACAAGCTCCTCATGGGAGCGGGACTCAACTTCATCGGAAACGTCGAAGGGCGTGACATCCTCACCGCCGGCAGCGCCCGCGGGTCTCTCGACGTCGTCGTGTGCGATGGCTTCGTCGGCAACGTGCTGCTCAAGTTTTACGAGTCCGTACCGGGGCTGATTTTCAGCATGCTCGCTGCGGGCGGCATCAAGCAGGAAGTGATCGCGCAGATATTCCGCGGCTTCGACTACTCGGACTACGGCGGCGCGCCGCTGCTCGGCGTGAAGGGCGTCAGCATCATTTCGCACGGCAGCTCGTCGCCGCGTGCGGTGAAGAACGCGATTCAGGTGGCGGTGCGCGCCGTCGAGTCTCGCATGAACGATCACATCGGACGTCGCCTGGGCCACGCTGCGGTGGCGAGCACATGAAGCGACCAACGATGCAGATCTCTGCGATGGGTCGATCCGTGCCTGCGCGGGTCATGACCAACTACGACTTCGCGGCGATCGGAATCGAGACGACGCACGAATGGGTGATGGAGCGCACCGGCATTTCCGAGCGCCACATCGCGGGCCCGGACGACAGCACGTGCAGCATGGGCGCGAAGGCCGCGCGCATGGCGATGCAGCGCGCCGGCGTGCAGCCCGGCGAGATCGACATCATCATCTGCAGCACCGCGACGCCCGACCGTCTGCTTCCCGCCACGGCTGTCGACATCCAGGCCAGTCTCGGCGCATCGCGCGCCGCAGCCTTCGACATCTCCGCCGCGTGTTGCGGATTTGTATACGGGCTGACGATGGCGGAAGGGCTGATCCAGAGTGGCGCGGCGGAGACGATCCTGCTCATCAGCTCGGAGAAGATGAGCGCGATCACCGACTGGACGGATCGTGCAACGTGCGTCCTCTTCGGCGATGGCGCCGGCGCTGCCGTGCTGCGGCGCTCGCAGAAGGGACGCGGCGTTCTGTCGACGTTCATGCGCAGCGACGGCAGGCTCGCCGATCTTCTCTACCGGCCGGCAGGAGGCGCAGCCACGCCGATGTCTCCCGCGGTGCTCGAGGCGCGTACGCATCTGGTGCACATGGCGGGACGCGAGGTGTTCAAGCACGCGGTGCGCTCC
>JBDTXN010000043.1:0-20075 GCA_040006175.1 Gemmatimonadota bacterium
GCCACGCCAGGGCTACCAGCGGAACTCCACCAACGATCAGCACCAGCAGTGGCCAACGCGCAACCCACATGCCCCACCAATACCATCGTGCTCGAGTTGCGCCGGCGTGGTGTACACGGCGGAATCGCCCGAGCTCAACGTGCGGGCCCAGCCACGCGAGCAGTCCCGGCAACAACGTCGTGGCGAGAAGAACCGCGATGAGCGTTACGAGGAGGCCACCCGCGCCGATGGAGCGAAGCTCGGTAGCCGGCACGACGAACAATGCCGCGAAGCCGATACCGACGGCGGTGCCGGACAGCACGATCGTATGGCCCGCGTGACGTACTGCGTGCGCAGCGGCCGCCTCTGCGTCATCGCCATCCGCAAGGGCCTCGCGGAAACGACTCACGGTGAGGAGCGCGTAGTCCACACCGACACCGAGCCCCAGCATCGACACGATGTTGCGAAGGAGAATCGCGAGTGGCCAATAGTCGTTAATCAGTACCGCGGCGCCGAGGCTGAGCGCGATTGCGAGGGTGCCGATCGTCACCGGCAGAAGCGCGGCGACGACGCTGCCGAATACGATGACGAGTAGCAAGAGCACGAGAGGGAGCACGCGACGCTCCGCCGACGCCGCGTCGCTGGCGCTCGTGAGCCGTACGTCATAATTGAGCGCAGCATTCCCGGTCCACAGGAGCTTCGCGCGCGGATAGCGCTCGCGGAGCCGTTGCTCGAGCGGCTTGGTGACCGCGCGCAACCGGAGCACCACATCATCCGCGCTTGTCCCGCCCGGCGCGAGCCCAACAACGAGAAAAGTGCCCCGAGAGCCGAGGAACGCGCTATCGCTCGAATCGAGCCAGGAAATCGTCCGTACGACGAGCGGCGACGCAGCAAGGGTTTGCCGAATCTCCCCGAGCACCGCGCGGCCCTCGGGATCCGACAGCGAGGGAATCTCCGCGACTACCAGGAGCGCGTACGTCGCGAAGGGTGAGCCAAAGTTCGTAGTGAGCGCTTGTTCGACCCATTGCGATTCGGTCTGTGTGAGGCGCGCGCCGCCGACTTCGAGTTTCGCGTCGGCTTCGCGCGCAAGCGGCACGAGCGCCACCGTGAGCACGCACCACGCTACTGCGATGCGGCCGCGGCGCCGGACGATCAATTCCGGAAGGCGAGCCATCGCGTCTGGTCTCGTCACTGCGGCGTGGTCCCCGCTTCCACGTGGGCATGTGCATCGTGGTAGCTCCAGCGAGCAACGTAGCCGAGGCACTCCCTGGCTCGCGTGAGATCCAGAGTGAACTCGTCCGCGAGATTCGTTACCGAAAACCGAGTAAGCGGCGGCGCATGGGCAATACCTGCAACGCGCCATCCAAACTCCAGTGCCAAGGCGACCGGCCACGCGATCGCGCGCGGGATATAAGACACCGAATCACGTACACCGTGGCGGCGAAGCATCGTGCGGAGCAACGCGTCCATGGTGACTGCCTCGGCATCAGCCACGTTGAACGATCCCGCCACCGTGGCCGTTAGCGCACGCTCGACTGCAATCACGAGGTTGTCCACGTGTGTGATCGACAAGCGATTGCATCCATTGCCAGCCACGGGAAGACGCCCCAGTCGGCGCGCGGCGAGCACGCGAGGCATGAGTGTCGTGTCACCCGGTCCGTAAACAATGTGGGGGCGCAGAACGACAGCGTGCGGCGCGTTCTCGATGACTGTGCGTTCCGCGCCCACCTTGCTCAGCGCGTACGGGAAGCGAGCGTTCGTCTCTAGAGGCGCGTCCTCACGCAGGCCTTCGCGCGCGTGCTCCGACGCGTAGACGCTGGCCGTGCTGATGTGCACGAACCGCTCTGCGTCGGGAAAGCTCCGGAGTACTGCCAGCGTGCCATCGACGTTCACCTCGAGGTAGGTCGACAGCAAGCCCCAGTCGCCCACACGCGCGCCACAGTGGACCACGGCATCCGCATGGCCGGCCGCAATTGGTCCCGCTGCGAAGTTCCACGCGACGTAGCCTGGTAGCATCTGCGAGAGTGCGGCGGCCGGGCGGCGGCCAAATGGAAGCACTTCGTGTCCCGAGCGCACGAGCGCCCGGGCGACCCGTCCGCCGATAAAGCCGCTGGCCCCTGTCACCGCGATGCGCACTCAAGCCTCTGTCGCGCAAGCTCGCGCAGCCGCTGCCGGTTCACCTTCGAGGATCGCCCGCATACTGGGAGTGTCTCCACTACGATCAGGTCCGGGAGCGCTGCGTCATCGATGCGGCTGGACCCATTCCGGAGCCCGGCGTGCACTCGTTCGCGCAACTCGTCCGCGTCAACGCCCGGCTCTGGCTCTACGCCGAGCACGATGCGCTCGTCCGCCAGGGCATCGTCGTACACGCCGACCATAGCGCAACAGCGAATGCCCGCGATCCGTTCGATCGCCGGTTCGTACAGCTCGGGATAGATGTTGTGCGAACCGCGAATGATCATGTCTTTGCGGCGCCCGAGGAGAACGATGCGGCCATCGGCAATGCGCGCGAGATCGCCAGTCGCCAGCTCGTTGAGTGGAGCGTGCCCCAGATAGCCGCCACAGAGGTTCGGCCCGCGCAACAACAGCTCTCCTTCCGTGGACAGGCGCGCTTCCACGCCAGGTACGGGTCTTCCCACGAGATCGCCTTCTCCGGTGTACGCGAGCTTCTCCTCAAGATCAATGACGGCTGCCGGCCCTAGCTCCGTGAGGCCGTAAACGCACCACACCTGCGTGTCGGGCGCGAGCACCTCTCGCAGCCGGTGCAGAAATGGCGCGCGCACCGGTGCAGAGCTGATTACGACCTGCCGCAACGCAGGCGGAAAACGAGTGTCGTGGACGCGACTATACTCGGCCAGCCTGTGACAATCACTCGTTACTCCAACCCAGCAGGTCGCGGCGTACCGCTCGAGCTCCGCCAAAACGCGCGGCGCAGAGAATGTAGATCGTCGCGACAACAGGACCGTCGCGCCTGCGAGCAGCGTCGGGAACACCATGTGCAGCTCGCGCGTGTGAACGACGTCGGTAGGCCCGAGCGCCAGCGGGACGCCCACCGCGCCGAGCACAGCAGCTGTGGATTGGCGGGTGTGGACGACGGCGTTGGGGGCGCCCGTGGTTCCGGACGTGCAGACGATGATCGCCGGGTCGCTCGACCCGAGCGTCGATGGGGGAATTGCCGTCCGCGCCCCCCGGCTACACACCGCCCGCAGCGAAAGCGATCGCGGTGCGCCGGGCATCCATTTCCCTACGCGCACGAAGGTCGCACCCTGCAGCGCAGCGAGCGGCGGCATCCGGATTCCGCGCATCCGAAGAAACCACCTCGCCGCTCGAATGCCCGACGCGGCGAGTAGCAATGAATCGGCGACAATCCACGTCGGTGCAATCAGCGCCATCCGCTCTGCAAACAGACTTTCCCCCAATCCGGTATCCAGAGGAACGAGCACAGCTCCAAGCTCGAGAATCGCGACTGCCAGCACGATCGCATTGGCGGACGAGCGCACGGCGAAAAGCACGCGATCGCCGTGTTGCATCCCAACGTCGGCGAGCCCCGCAGCGGTCGCCCGCACCTGACGAGCGAGTGCGTCCCGTGTGATCGTCCATCCGCCGCACTCGATGATCGCCGGTGCATCCGCTGACTCCCCGGCACGCTCTTGGAGGCGATCCAGCAGCGATGGAACGGTCATGGCTCCTCCGAATCGAGGGAAACGTCGAGACGTGCGAATGCGGGGAGCAAAACGCCGCGCGCGGCACGCCGGCGAACGATGCGCAGAGTGCCCGGCGCAGTCGCAAGCAACGCGAGCACGGCGTGGAGCTCCCGCTGCGCGAGCGCGAAGCCGAAACAGAAATGTGGGCCGGAGCCGTACCACAGGTGGCGGGCACGCGGATCGTGTACGCGCGAGATGTCGAACCGATCCGGGTCGGGAAACAGCTTGCGGTCGCGCGCCGTATTACAAACGAGAATTACAATGCGCTCCCCGGCGCGAACCGTTCGTGCGCCCAGCCGGGTGGCGCGACTCGCAATGCGAATGCTCGCCAGAAGCGGTGTGATGTAGCGAAGACCTTCGGCGATGGCCTGAGGTATCTGCGCAGGCCGTACGCGCAACTGTGCCATCTGGCCGCTGTCCACGAGAAGTGAGACGATGCGCGGCAGAGCGGCCGAGGTAGTGAGAGTGCCGCCGAGAAAGAACATCATCAGCACACCCTTGGCCTCCTCGAACGACAGTCCGCGGTCGCGTAGACGCTTTACAAGTGAGCTATCCGGCGCATCTGCCGCGTCGTAACCCGCGCGCGCGAACGCCGCCAGTTGATCGACCGAGTCTTGCCAGGCGCGCTGCGCACGCTGCGCGAGAGGACGCGCTCGAAGCGCGGTAGACAGGCGGTCGCCCAGCGCCACAACCGCAAGCGCCGCGACATCCGCGTCCTCACCGGGCGGACGCACTCCCATCATATCGAAGGTGAGTCGACCACTCATGATCCGCATGAAGCGAACGAGATCCACGGTTTCGCCAGCGGCGAGTCTCGCGCGAAGCGCCTCGAGTGGTGCGTCGTAGGAGTGCAGAAGCAGTACGGCGTTCGCTGGCGAGAGCAGGTCGCCGAGCATTCCGCGCAGTCGCCGATGCTCATCGCCATCCATGTTCGCGAGCGCAAATGGGCCGAGGAGCTGTGTGATATTGTCGGCGAATCCACCCCGCCCGCACTTCACGAACTCCGAATCCCGGCTCAGGACATCATGCGCCACTTCGGCATCGTTCACCACCAGACCCACACCCGGGATGCGGAGCACCGGGCCGCCGTAGCGCGCGAGCCGCGCAAGCGTCCACCTTACCGGATGCGCGGCCAGCTGCACACGATGATCACGCGGCCCCGGGCTCATCGCACGTCCACGATCGCGCCGCGATACCCGTGATTCCGGTACCATCGCAAAGTGTTGAGATACCCGTAGGCGCGGACGCGGCGCACGGAATTGTAGACGATCACGTTGTCTCGTCGACCGGCGCGGGTCGTGAGCGTGCGCACGACTTCCGAAAGCACTCGGTCTTCATGCACCTCCTCAATTGCCCGACGTGGGAATCCACCGCTCTGTTCGTATAATTGAGCGGAAATTGCGAGATTGTTACCGGCAGCCATCAAGTACGGATACTTGAAGCGCCGGCCCCGCCGGTGAATTCGACCGTAATGCTCGGCAATCCAGATCATCCCGCGAAGAACGAGACGATCGCAGGCCGTGACCGGACTCTCATCCTCGCGTGGACGGATGACGCCGCACACGAATTCCAGACCTTCATCGCCCAATGCGCACTTCAGATTGCGCACCCAATGGCGATCGGGCAGACAGTCCGCGTCCGTGCGGGCAATCCACCGCGCCCCCTGCGCAATGGCAAATCGAAACCCCGTGTCCGCCGCCGCACCCGTTCCCTTCCGTGGCTCGGTGAGCCGATGCACGGTGAGCTCCGCATGATCACGTGCGAAGGCTCGTGCGATTGCCGTGCTGTCGTCGGTGCTCGCGTTGTCCACGAGCACGAGAGTGAACCCCGAATCCGATTGTGCCGCAAGCGCATCGAGCGTGGTCCGCAAGAGGCACTCCTCATTGAAGATGGGCACGACCACGAAGAAGGTGAGGTGATCGGAAGAGGTCAGCATGACCGGCTCACAGGTCCATCATGATGACGCCGACGCTTATCCCACTCGCCAGTCCGATCCACATCACTCGGTCACCGGGCCGTACGGTGCCACCCTGGACGGCGAGCGCGAATGCCACCGGAATCGACGCCGATGCCATGTTGCCGTAATTGGCGATGGTGCATTCGAGGCGGTCGCGCGGAAGTCCCGTGGCGATCAGCATCTCCTCGAGATACGGCACGCTGGCCTGGTGCACGAAGATGCGCCGGAAGTCGTCGAGGCGAGCGCCACTCTCATTGATCATCTGCGCGAGGATTGGCGTTCCGCACTCGAGAAAGGCCTGCTTGAGCCGTCCGCCGTCACCGCGAAGCCGCAGATTGTCGTCACCGCACGGATGCATGGAGCCACCACCGGGGATGGTAGCCAGGGGCCAATATTCGCTCAGCGTGGCGAAGCGGCGATAGAAGATGCCGCGACCGTCACCACTTGGGGCGAGGACCGCCGCGGCGCCGGCGTCCCCCATCGTAAAGCCGGGGAAGTTGCGCTTGAACTCCGCGCGGTTCCGCGATCGCCACGCGATGACTCGCGAGCAAACCTCGCCAGTGGTCACGAGAACCGACCGGGCGCCACCTGAGAGAATGAGCGCCTCACCGAGCTGCAGGCCGGTGAGAAAGCTGTTACATGCATTCTTCACATCGAAAACCTGGCAGTGCGTGCCGGTCTTCTCCTGCACGATGTTCGCGGTCGCCGGCTCGAGGAGATCCTGTCCCGCGGCTGCGAAGATGAGGACGTCCACGTCGGCTGGCGACATTCCGGCAGCGGCGAGAGCGTGTCTCGCAGCATCGGCAGCCAGGTCCGAGCACTGGACGTCTTCATGAGCAATGCGACGAGAGCGAATTCCTGTTATGGCCTCAATGCACCCGTGCCGCACGCGTATTTGCGGACTGGACTCCGCCACGAGCGCCTCGACTTGCTCGCTCGACCGTTCGTCCGGCGGAAGCGCGGCGGCGATGCCAAGGATACGGACTCGTTCTGTCATGAGAAGCCTCCGCCAGTCTGACGCATTTTTCAGAGAACAGGAACAATGCGAATGTGGCGGACGGTGCCCTCAGAACCCATACGTCGTTTGACGCATCCAGCCGCTCACGTTCCAGCAGCGAGCAATGAATCAACCCGCGTGGAACCCGCGAACTTCTGGTGATGAACCCGACCAGATACTAGCCGGTTCTAAGCACGCCGAGCATCCGAAGGTCAGTGAGCCGTGTCAAGGTTTTCGGGAGCTATCCGGCTCCGCGAATCGATAGAGGATTTCCTTGTTTCCGCGCACCATGCCGAAGTCCTCGCGCGCGATGCGCTCCTGCACCGCGGGGTCCGCCAGCACGGCCTTCTTCACCTTCGCGAGCGAATCGATCTCGCGGCGCAGCGAGTCCATCGACGCACGCATGCGCGTCGCACGCGCGCGCTGCGACAGGAGCGCCGTCGTGCTGTATTCCCCACCCTGCAGCGCGTACACGAATACGATCACGCCCAACGCGATCCAGACGATGCGACTCCACTTTCCGCGCATGTCCACGCTTGCACTCGATGATTACAGACCGTAGATCGCACCGCCCGGATATTCCGCCGCGTCACCCAGCATCTCCTCGATGCGCAGCAGTTGGTTGTACTTGGCCACGCGATCGGTGCGCGACGCGGAGCCCGTCTTGATCTGTCCCGCGCCCGTTCCAACCGCGAGATCCGCGATGAACGTGTCTTCCGTCTCGCCGGATCGATGCGAGATGATGGAGAGATAGCCCGCGGAGCGTGCCATCTCGATCGCCTCGAGCGTTTCCGTGAGCGTGCCGATCTGATTGACCTTGATCAGAATCGCATTGCCGACATGGCTCTCGATGCCGCGTGCGAGTCGCTCCGTGCTCGTGACGAAGAGATCATCACCGACGAGTTGCACGCGGTCACCCAACGCGGTCGTCAGCTGCGCCCACCCATCCCAGTCATCTTCCGCGAGTCCATCCTCGATCGAGACGATCGGATACTCCTCCATCCACTTGGCGTACAGATCGATCATGCCGCCCGCGTCGAGCGTGCCCGCGCCGCTCTTCTTGAAGGTGTACTTTCCCTTCTTGTCGTATAGCTCACTGGCCGCAACATCGAGCGCGAGAGCGATTTGCTTGCCGGGAACGTATTTGGCCGCCTCGATCGCTTCGATGATCACCTTGAGCGCATCTTCGTCGCTCTTGAGATCGGGAGCAAATCCGCCCTCATCTCCGACGCTCGTCGCGAGCCCGCGCTTCACGAGCACCTTCTTGAGCGAATGAAAGACCTCCGCTCCCATGCGGAGCGCCTCGCCGAACGTCTCCGCCCCGACAGGCACGATCATGTATTCCTGAAAGTCGACCGTGTTCGTCGAATGCGCGCCGCCGTTCAGAATGTTCATCATCGGCACCGGCATCGTGCGTGACATCGGGCCACCCAGATACCTGAACAACGGGAGTCCGAGCTCCTCGGCGGCCGCGCGCGCCGTCGCGAGCGATACGCCGAGAATCGAATTCGCGCCGAGTCGCTCCTTGTTCGGAGTGCCGTCGAGATCGAGCAGCGCGCGGTCGATGCCGATCTGGTCGACCGCCTGCATCCCGCGCAGCGCCGGAGCGATCGTCTCCTCGACATGCTGCACCGCGCGGAGCACACCCTTCCCCAGGTAACGCTTCGGATCCGCATCGCGCAGCTCGAGTGCCTCGTGCTCACCAGTCGAGGCGCCACTCGGCACCGCCGCGCGGCCCATTGCACCACTCTCCAGCAACACATCCGCCTCGATGGTCGGATTGCCACGGCTATCCAGAATTTCGCGCGCGGTGATGTCTACGATCTCTGACATGGATCACTCGGTTGAAGTGCGAGTACTCGTAGTGCGATTACTCGGTCTGCGCTGCTGTGGCTTCGGCTGCGGTGGCTCTGTGTATCGGCACGCCCTTCTCCTCGAGCGCCGTCGCGATGCGATTCCATACGGTCTCGACGAGCGCATCGCGATCTGCGTAGGTGAGCCCCCTGGTCTCGACTGGCTCCAGAAATGTCAGCTCGATCGTTCCTGAATGTATCGCGATCTCACCCTTTGCCTGAACTTCCTTCGAGCCCCAACTGATGAGCGGGACGATCGGCACCTGCGCGGCAATCGCGAGCACGAACGGGCCTTTCTTGAACGGACGCAGCTCGTACGAGCGTCCGCGTGTCCCCTCGGGGTAGACGGCGACGTTGAGGCCGTTCTTGATGCGCTGCGCGGCCTCCTCGTACGCGCTGAACGCCGCTTTTCGGTTGTTCCGCTCGATGTAGATCGCAGCGACCTCGCCGGCGGCGCGGCCGAAGAGAGGGACGCGGCTGATCTCCTTCTTCGCGACGAAGCGATAGCGATCGATCACCGTCGCGAGCGCGAAGATCTCGAACCAGCTCACGTGGTTGGACACGTAGACGCGCGACTCGGTGCGGCTCACCCGCTCCGGATTGCGCACGATCACCTTCGCTCCAGCAGCCTTGAGCACCCAATACGACCACCAGTGGCCGCCGCGGCCCACGAAACTGTCCGGAGAAATCGGAATTCGAAACAGCGTCATGATGGCAATGGGGACGATGAAGACGAGCGTCATCAGCGCCATCATTGGATAAGCCAGAAACGCGCGCATGTTCAGGAAAAGTGGCGGAACCCCTGGGCGGGCGCCAGCGGCTCGCCGTTCATGCGGAGGGTCACGCCAATCCCATCGGGAATCGGCTCGACGACGCGGCCGATGGCGGTGAGCTCGAGCCGATTCGCTCGCGAGAACGCGCTCGCGTTGAGGGCGGGCGCGCACACGATCAACTCGTACTCTTCCCCGCTCATCGATGCATCGTGCGGCGTCACTCCCTCCATCACGGGGAGCCGCTCGAGATCGATCTGGATGCGCACGCCGCTCGCGGCGGCCATCTGCCCGGCGTCGGCGAAGAGTCCGTCCGAGATGTCGATTCCCGCGCGCGCACCGCCGCGAGCGAGCCAGATCGCCTCCATGATGCGCGCCACGGGGTGCGCGAAGCGCTCGCGCGCTGCAGCAGCGGGAACGCGGCCACCCTCGAACGCCGCGAGCGCTGCACCCGGACCGCCCAGCACTCCCGTCACATAGACCGTGTCGCCGAGCCGCGCGTGATTGCGGCGAAGCGGCGCGGATGTGCTCCCGAGCACCGTGACACCAATCGTCAAATCGCTCGCGCCGGTGATGTCGCCGCCTCGCACGAGCGTCTCCGCGCGATCGAGCGCGTCCGCCACTCCGTCACCCAGCTCGCCTGCCGCATCGAGCCATGACTTCGGGAGCCCGAGCGCGAGCAGCACGCCGAGCGGAGACGCCGCCATCGCGGCGAGATCGCTGAGTGCGGCCATCGTCGCGCGATAGGCGATCTCGCGCGGCGTGAGCCACGCGCGCTCGAAGTGGATGTGCTCGACGGAGCTATCCGTGCTCACGACGAGCTGCTCGCCCGCGGGCACGTGAAGCATCGCGGCGTCGTCGCCGATCCCGAGCGCTCGGGGACCCCAGCGCGCGAGGAGCTCGCGGATGATGTCGAATTCCTTGCCGGGGCCGAGCTCGATGGAATCCGTCATTGCGAGCGATGCATCATCGCACGTCGGAGGAGGGAATACAGGCGAGTACCGGCGGCTCCATTGGCGGCAGCGGCTCGTTCCACACCTGACGCAGCGCCGGCTCGACATCGGCCAGGGTAACGCCGCGCACCTCACCGCGTCCGGCGATCTCCGCCGCACGTCCGTGCGCCCACGCCGCGCATGCGCCCGCGATCCGCGCGTCGCCGATCTGCGCAAGCAGTGTCCCCGCGATTCCCGAGAGGAGATCGCCGCTGCCCGCAGCCGCGAGCACCGGCGTGCCGGTGCAGCTGACGAGCCAGCTCCCAGTCGCGTCCGTCACGATCGTCGGCATGCCCTTGAGCAACACGGTCGCGCGCGTGCGCTGCGCGAGCTCGACGCTGATGCCGAATCGCCGCGCGAGCACGTCGTTCACGTGAACGCCGAGCAGGCGCGCGAACTCCGCGACGTGCGGCGTGAGCAGCGCGGGGCGATCGTCAATCAGCTCCGCCAGCTGCTCGGGCTCGCCCGCGAACACATTGAGCGCGTCCGCGTCGAGCACGACGGGCCCGCGATACTCGCGCAGCACGAGCTCGACGAGCATGCGGCTGCCGTACGATGCGCCGAGTCCGGGGCCGAGGACGACCGCGTCCGCCCACCGATTGATGATGCCGTCCATCTCACCGGCGCTCTCGGGCCACGTGTGCGCGAGCGCCTCCGGCACCGCGCCCTGCACCACCGGCAGATTCTCGCGTGCGACCAGCAGTCGCACCATTCCGATGCCGCTGCGCATCGCGGCGCGCGCTGCGAGCATCGGTGCGCCCGCCATGCCGAGCTGTCCGCCGATGATGACGAGCTTCTTGCGCGTGCCCTTGTGCGCATCCGCGACGATCGTCGGTACCTGCGCGCGCACCCACCGCGCGTCGACGAGCCGCGACCCGGTATCATCATCATCTGAAACCGGCAGCCCGATGTCGATCACCACGATGCGCCCGGTGTGGGCGCGCGCGATCGCGAGTCCGCGTTTGAGCGTACCGAAGCTGATCGTGATGTCCGCGCGCACCGCGCCGCTCGCATCGCCCGTATCCGCGTCCACCCCGCTCGGCACGTCCAGCGAGACGACCGTCGCGCCGCGAGCACGCGCTGCTGCGATTCTCGCGATGCAAGCCGCGATCTCCCCGCGCGGCGCACCCCTGGATCCAACACCCAGCAGCGCATCGACGATGACAGTCGTATCCGGAGATTCTCCGGGTGTGACCATGGGAGCAGCAAGCGCGCGCTCCGCTTTCGACTCCTCGGTGCGCGACTCCCCCGCTTCGATCACGAACACACGCGCGCCGCGGCTCGCCAGCTCACGAGCGACGACCCACCCGTCGCCACCATTGTTCCCCGGGCCGACGAACACGTTCACCACCATCCCCGCGAGCGCTGGATGCGCGCGCGCGATCTCCGCGGCCGCGCCCTCGCCGGCCCTCCGCATCAACTCGCGTGCCTCGGTGCCCGCTTCGATGGCCCGAGCATCCAGCGCCGCCGCCTCCGCGGCCGTCGTCACACGCACGAGCGTCACGCGGCGCTCACCGGAGCGCCCGCAACGAAAGACGGCGGCCTCGTGGGCCGCCGCGGCTGACGGGGCACGCGCCGGTCGCGCGTGCAACTTGTGTGTTCATTTGTGCGATTGACTGACGGTGCGTCCGTAACTGATCTCGCCGTTGTCGATGCGGATGTGGAAACCGCATTCCGGATTGCTGCAGACCCACGCCTTGTACTCGATCGGCGCGCCATCCCGCCCGTAGTCGCTCAGCGGCAGCATCGCACCCTTACCACATTTCCGGCACTCCGGAAGCGGATTGCTTTCCATGCCGTCACCTCCCCGCTCTGCACCTGCCCTACTTCACACCAACGCCGCCGCATTCCACGGGTACTCGTGCTCGAAGGCGCGATCGAAGTTGAAGACGCCGATGAAATCCGCACGGTTGTCTGTGGGCTGACTGATGAGATAGCCGAGATCCACGAGCACGAACACGATGTCGCCGATGTCGGAGGTGGCTCGCACGCCCCAATGCTCGAGCACCACCTGCGCCATCACACCATACATCTGCAATGCGAGGTCACGACACGAGAACGCGAGCTCGCGCCCTGTGATGTGCCGCCGCTCGGTGAGCCTGGTCTGCGAGTACTCGAGCGCCTTCAGCACGAAGAGATACGCGTCTTCTTCGAAGCGCGTCTCCTTCGTGCGTATGCGATCCATGATCCCGTCCCGAAAACGCTCGAGGAGCAACAGCAACCTCCGATGAAACCCGCACCGGGGGCGCTATGCCTCCGGTGATTGCACACAAGATGAGAACTGGTACCTCGTATTACAACCGCCCCGCGCCGGCCTCCGCAACAGTGTAGAGCGGAAACGCATTCGCGAACTCCTTGACCTCGTGCTTGATTCGCGCGAGCGACTCTGCGTCCTCGGGCGCTGCGAGCGCACGATCGATGAATGAGGCGATGCTGCCCATGTCGTCCTCCTTCATCCCTCGCGTCGTCACAGCCGGCGTTCCGATGCGCACGCCGCTGGTGACGAATGGAGACTGCGTCTCCTTCGGCACGGTGTTCTTGTTCACCGTGATTCCCGCTTCGCCGAGTACCTTCTCCGCAACCTTGCCCGTCACTCCCTTGTTGCGCAGATCGACGAGCATCAGGTGATTGTCGGTCCCGCCGGACACAATCTCAAATCCGTGACCCGCAAGTGCCGTCGCCAGCGCCTGAGCATTCTTGATGATCTGACCGCAGTACGTCTTGAACTCCGGCTGCAGCGCCTCGCGGAACGACACCGCCTTTGCAGCGATCACGTGCATGAGCGGTCCGCCCTGCGTGCCGGGGAACACCGCCTTGTCGACGGCCTTCGCGTGCTCCGCCTTGCTGAGGATCATGCCGCCACGCGGGCCGCGCAGCGTCTTGTGCGTGGTGGTCGTGACGAAGTCCGCATACGGCACAGGCGACGGGTGATAACCAGTGGCCACGAGCCCCGCGAAATGCGCCATGTCGACGAGGAAGAGCGCGCCAATCTCCTTCGCCACCTCGGCGAACGGTGCGAAGTCGATGATGCGCGCGTACGCGCTCGCGCCGGCGATGATCATCTTCGGCCGCTCCTTGCGCGCGATCTCCTGCATGCGGTCGTAGTCGATGATGCCGTGGTCGTTCACGCCGTAGTGCGACGCCTTGTAGATGAGTCCGGAGAAGTTTACCGGGGACCCATGCGTGAGATGCCCGCCCTGCGACAGGTCGAGCCCGAGAATCGAATCGCCAGGCTTGAGGAAGGCGAGAAAGACTGCGGCGTTCGCCTGTGCGCCGGAGTGCGGTTGCACGTTCGCGTGATCGGCTCCGAAGAGCTGCTTCGCGCGCGCGATCGCCAGATTCTCCGCGACGTCGACGACCTCACAGCCGCCGTAGTAGCGCTTGCCCGGAAGCCCTTCCGCGTACTTGTTGGTGAGTGGCGAGCCCATCGCCTCCATCACGGCGGGCGAGACGAAGTTTTCGCTCGCGATCAGCTCGAGTCCCTCACCCTGTCGAAGGATTTCTTCCTCGATGACCTTCGCGATCTCCGGATCGGCATCACGGAGCTTTGCGCCAGGCGGCCGGCATTCCCAATCGGTCCAGAGCATCGGAGTATCAGTGTTGAGGTTTCCGTACGGAGCTCGACGGATCATCCGCCGAGCCCCTCGGGAAGCTAGGAAGTCCGCATCGTGAACGCCACGCTATATCAGCGGTTTGGCCACTGCGGCCATGTTTTCACGAGCGATCCAACCGCTTTTACTCTCCGTTCGGCCAGGCGATCGGCTGCCTCGTAGGTCGGGAGGCCATCACTCTTCGCGATTTCGAACACGCCGAGGATCGTGTTGTAGATCTCGTCCGCTTTGCGCAGCGCACGCTGTGCATCCCACCCGGCGATCTCGGAATACACGTTGATGACGCCGCCTGCGTTCGCGACGTAGTCCGGTGCGTAGAGAATGTTGCGCTCTTCCAGCGCATCGCCGTGACGCGGCTCGAGCAACTGGTTGTTCGCCGCTCCAGCGACGATCTCGACCTTGAGCTGCGGGATCGTGTTGTCGTTGATGATCGCGCCCAATGCGCAGGGTGCGAAGATGTCCGCCTTCACCCCGTAGATCTCCCCCGGCTCCACCGCCTTCGCGCCGAGTTCTTCGACGACGTTGCGCACGCGCTCCGCATCGATGTCCGTGATGATGAGCTTCGCGCCCGCCTCGGAAAGCTCGCGCGCGAGGAAGAGTCCGACGTGCCCGCATCCCTGAATCGCGACGGTCTTTCCTTCGAGCGAATCCGAGCCCCAACGATAGTGCGCCGATGCCTCGATGGCGCGAAACACACCGTGCGCCGTGACGGGCGACGGATCACCGGAGCGTCCAGCGAGTCCCGCCACGTAGTCGGTTTCCATGTGCACGAGATCCATGTCGCTCGTGCTCGTGCCCACGTCTTCCGCCGTGACGTAGCGCCCGCCGAGGCTCTCGACGAAGCGGCCGTGGGCGCGGAAGATCATCTCGCGAATCGTCGTGCGGTTGTCGCCAATGATCACCGACTTTCCGCCACCCAGATTCAGGCCGGCGACCGCATTCTTGTACGTCATCCCGCGCGCTAGCCGCAGCGCATCGATGATGGCCTCTTCGTCGTTCGCGTAGCTCCAGAATCGCGTGCCGCCGAGCGCAGGGCCGAGCGTGGTGGAGTGCACGGCGATGATCCCGCGGTAGCTCGCAGACGGATCGCTGCACAGGACGAGCTGCTCGTGACCCATCTGCGCGAGTCGGTCGAACAGGCCGCCGGTGGACGAGGACGTAGCGTTGGCGAACGTGGCAGTGGCGGTCATATATGTATGGAGTAGACGAGGTTCCGATGCGTCACGGACTGCGTGAATAAAGCTCTCTCGCTATCACGATCCTTTGGATCTCCGACGTTCCTTCGTAGATCTCCGTCACTTTCGCGTCCCGGAAGAGCCGTTCGACGGGATATTCCTTTACATATCCATACCCACCGAAGATCTGAATGGCCTGCGTCGTCACCCACATGGCCGTTTCGCTTGCGAACAGCTTGCTCATGCTGCTGTACTGCGTGATCTTCTCGCCCCGGTCCTTGGCGGCTGCAGCCTGATATAGCAACGCGCGGGCCGCGGCGATTCGGGTGGCCATGTCCGCGAGCTTGAACTGGATGGCCTCGAACTCCTTGATCGGCTTGCCGAACTGCCGGCGCTCACCGGCGTACGTCGTCGCATGCTCCAGCGCACGTCGCGCAATACCAATCGCTTGCGCCGCAATGCCGAGGCGACCGTTGTCGAGCGACTGCATGGCCATCGTGAAGCCCGCGCCCTCACGGCCGAGCAGATTACCGACGGGCACGCGCAAATCCGTGAGCTCGAGCTGCACGGTTGGAGACGCGCGCAGCCCCATCTTGTCCTCCTTTTTGCCCACGGTGAAGCCGGGCAGATCGGGGGTGACGATGAAGGCGCTGATGCCGCGCGGCCCGCGCCGCTCGCCCGGGCTGTCCGTGCGCGCCATCACGATCAGCACGTCCGCCTCACTCCCGCTCGTGACCCACGCCTTCGTGCCATTGATCACCCAGCAGTCGCCCTGGCGCACGGCCTGCGATGTGAGCGAGGCAGCGTCGGAGCCCGCGTCGGGCTCGGACAGCGCGAACGCGCCGAGCATCTCGCCGCGGGCCATCGGCGCGAGATAGCGCTCCTTCTGTTCGGCCGTACCCCATCGCAGCAGCATCTGCGTGGGCAGCGAGTTGTGCACGCTCATGGACACCGCCACCGACGCATCGGACGCGGCGATCTCCTCCAGCGCGACGAGATACGTCGTCGTCGGCAGCGCGAGCCCGCCGTATTCCTCGGGCAGCATCATGCCGAGGAATCCGAGCTCGCCCATCTTCCCGATCAGCGATCGATCGAAGTACGAATCGCGGTCCCATTGAGCAGAGTGCGGCGCGATCTCGGCCAGTGCGAACTCGCGCGCAGTGCGCTGGATCTCGTGTTGCTCCTCGGTAAGCGGAATCAGCGCCCAGGACATAGCTCTCCCATGCAGGGCTCGAGGCCCCGCGTGAATGCATCAGGAATATTCGTAGAACCCGCGCCCACTCTTCCGTCCGAGCCACCCCGCCGCGACGTACTTCCGGAGCAGCGGGCACGGACGGTACTTCGGATCGCCCAAGCCGTTCTGCAACACCTCGAGTATGGCGACGCATGTGTCGAGCCCAATGAGATCGGCGAGCGCCAACGGCCCCATTGGATGGTTCATGCCCAGCTTCATCACGGTATCGATCGATTCGGCGCTGCCGACACCTTCCATGAGGCAGTAGACCGCCTCGTTGATCATCGGCATGAGTACGCGGTTCGACACGAACCCCGGATAGTCGCTCACCTCGACGGGCGTCTTTCCGAGCGAGCGCGAAAGCTCGAACACGCGCTCGGTTGTTTCGTTTGACGTCGCAAGCCCGCGGATCACCTCGACGAGCTGCATGACCGGCACCGGATTCATGAAGTGCATCCCGATCACCTGCGCCGGCCGCTTGGTGCGTGCGCCGAGCTCGGTGATCGAGATGGAGCTCGTGTTCGAGGCGAGGATCGCACCCGGTGCGGCGATCCGATCGAGATCGGTGAACAACGAGAACTTGAGCTCCGCCTTCTCCGTTGCGGCTTCGACGACGAGTGCAGCATCCGCGGCGCTCTGCAGACTCTCGTTGACCGAGATGCGCGCGAGCGCGGCATCGCGCGCGCCCGCGTCGATGATCTGCTTCTCGACCTGGCGGCCGAGATTTTTTTCGATCGTCGCGCGCGCGCGATCGAGCGCCGAACGCGAGACATCGATCATCGTCACCTGGAAGCCCGCGGCAGCGAACACGTGTGCGATGCCGTTGCCCATCTGCCCCGATCCGACGACCGCGATCTTTTCGCTCATGCGATCTCCGAATTACTGCGCGCAGCGCGCCGGTGCCATGCGATCAACAGCACGAGGCCGACGATCATGCCGATTGCCGCAGCTGTCCCGCCCTCGGGCCCCCACGAACCACCCGTGAGCCAATCCGGACCCGAGTCATCGATACGGTAGCCGGAGTAGGGAAAGCGGATTCCGCTCACGGGCGCGTGCAGCAGATCCGCCATCGACCAGTTCCAGGCGAAGTGCGCCATCCACGCGGCGTACAGCGAGCGTGTGATGACGAGAATGAGGCCGAGAAAGATTCCGGCGAGCACCACCACGCCCACCGACTGCGCAGTCGCGCCCGGATTTCCCATGTGCAACAGCCCGAACCCCAGGCTCGTTGCCGCGAGCGCGCCAACCTCACCGATTCCGTCGCGCAGGGCGGAAAACAGATAGCCGCGCGACAGCATCTCCTCGCTGAGCGATTGCGGCAGGAAGAGCAGCGCACCACCGGCTGCGAGCGAGAGCCAGTCGTAGCGCCCCTGCAGCCCGGTGACGATCGTGAGGTCGTGCGCGAGCAGCAGGCCACCGCTCGGGATCAGGATGCACAGCGCGCCCAGCGTCAGTCCGATGAGGAGCGCGCGCGTCGTGAGCTGCTCGCGTCCGAGTCCCACGTACGACCACGGCTTGTGGTCGACCCAGCGAAGCATCACGTAGTGCGCCAGCCATGCGGCGAGCACGAAGCACACGTACTGCTCGACCTGCAGCGCGGCATAGTCCGCGGGATGCACGCGTGCGGTAAACGCGCCGCATGCCTTGAAAAAAACGAAGAACAGACCGAAGAACAAAAGCACGCGCCATCCGGCACGCACTCCACCATCACGCGCGAAGACGACGTCGCGCAGGTTCAAGCGCGCTGGCGAAACGCACGGCTCGATGAGAGCAGCGCAGCAGCGACGATCTTGCCCAGATCGGCGAGAATGAACGGCGTCGTACCCATCGCAGCGGCGCGCTCGAGACTTCCCGTGAGCAGCTCGAGCTGCGCGACGCCTCCGAGATACAGCGTCGCCATGCCGAGAAACGCGGCGAGGAGTCGACCGCCGAAGGCCGGAATGCGATTCGCAACGAGCCCCGCAACCGCCGCTGCGGCGGGCGCTGCCAGCAGGTAGCCGCCCGTGGGCCCGATCAGTCGCAGCACACCGGGCGCGCCGACCGGAGCGAAGACCGGCGCACCGAGCGCGCCGACGAGGAGATACAGCGCCATGCTCGCGGCACCCGCCACCGGACCCAGAATCAGCCCTGCGAGAATCACGGCGAGCGGCTGCAGCGTGAACGGTACCGGCGTACCAGGAATTGGAATCGCGATCTGCGCGGCCACCGCCATCGTCGCCGCAAATCCGATCACACCGACGACGGTGAGCTGCCGGTCACGTGCGACGACGGACGTCAGGCTCGTCATGACATTCTCTCCACGCTCAAGGCGACGGCGTTGCCGCCGCCGAGACAAAGTGTCGCGAGCCCCGTGTGAGCGTCGCGATCCCGCATCGCATACAACAAGGTGGTGAGCACGCGCGCACCGCTCGCGCCGATCGGATGCCCCATCGCAATGGCGCCCCCGTTCACGTTCACGCGATCCCAATCCCATTCGAGTGCCGCGCCGTCCGCCAGCGCCTGCGAGGCGAACGCCTCGTTCGCCTCGATGAGATCGTAGTCCCCGATCTTCGTCCCGGATTGGGCCATGAGATTCTGCACGGCGACGATCGGCGCGAAGAACAGGTCCTTCGGCTCACCGCCGCCGGTTGCGTAGCCCGTGATCTTCGCGAGCACCTTGAGCCCGTGCGCCTGCGCGAACGCGAGGCTCGTGACGACGACCGCAGCGCTGCCATCGTTGAGCCCCGGCGCGTTTCCCGCAGTCACCGTCAGCTCATTCGGCGACATGCCCTTGGGCGCGTCGTTCGGGAACGCGGGGCGCAGCTTGGCCAGGGCCTCGAGCGAAGTGTCGCGGCGCGGCGACTCGTCCGAGTCGATCACCGTCGGGCCCTTCTTCCCGGGAATCTCGACGGGTGTGATCTCATCCTTGAACGTCCCCGCGTCCATTGCGGCGACCGCCTTGCGATGCGAGTTGAGCGCGAACTCATCCTGCGCCTGTCGCGTGATTCCCGCTTTCTTCGCGGTGTACTCCGCGTGCCCGCCCATGTGCACGTCGCAGAACGAGCACCACAGTCCATCGCGGATGAGCCCATCGACCAGCGTCTGATCTCCGGCCTTGACGCCGTTGCGCATCCCGTACGTGTAGAAGGGCGCGTTGGACATCGACTCCATCCCTCCCGCGAGCACCGCGTTCACATCGCCGGCGCGAATCGCCTGCGCGGCGAGCATCACCGCTCTGAGCCCCGATCCGCACACCATGTTCACCGTGAGCGCGGGCACGGTGCCGGGTATGCCCGCCGCAATCGCCGCCTGACGCGCGGGCGCCTGCCCGACCCCGCCCTGCAGCACGTTCCCCAGAATCACATCCTCGATGTCTCCCGCCTCGATGCCAGCGCGCGCGAGTGCCGCGCGGATGGCGATCGCGCCCAATTCCGGAGCTTTGAGCGGTGCGAGGCCGCCGAGAAAGCGGCCCACCGGTGTGCGCGCAGCAGAAACGATTACCGGGGTACGGTCCGAGCCATCCATTCGAAAATCCAGGAGCGGGTGAGGCGCGCCGGCGGGTGCCGGCCGCCCCGAAAGCTATAGCCCGGCCCCGAGCGGTTGTAGTGCGCCAACCGGATGCAGCGCCCGCGTCGCGATCTCTGCCCTGAGCTTCTCGATCAGCGCATCCACGGAGATGGTCTCCTGCTTCTTCTCGGAGCCGCGGAAGCGCAGCGCGACCATGCCGGCCTCCGCCTCCCGCTTACCCAGAATCGCCATGTACGGCACTTTCATCTTCGACGCCGTCTTGATGCGCTCGCGATAGTCCTCGCGATTCTCCGCGT
>JBDTXN010000044.1:0-19353 GCA_040006175.1 Gemmatimonadota bacterium
CGCCGGAGTGCGACGCGTTGAGCTCACCGACCATCTGGTTCATGAGCCGCATCAGCTCTTCGGGCGACTGTGCGCCCTCAGCGAGCGGCGCATACTGCTCGCGCACTGCGTTCCAGTCCACGCCGTTCATCTTCTCGTCGAAAAAGTTGTCTCGCAGCTCGCGCCACATGAGCGTGAAGAGCTCGCCGCGATCCGCGGTGAAGTCGACATCGAGCTCGGCGCTCACGGATACCGGGCGCACTCCGCGGCTGTTGACGTCGATCGCCGCGATGCGACCGGACTCGATGTAATAGATCTCCCTGCCGTCGGGCGACCACTGCACGCTCGTCTTGGGACCCGACGACGACGTGAGCTGCTTCGCGACCGGCTCCTCCTTTGCGAGATCGTCGAGTGGGAAGAGGTAGAGATTCGGCTGACCCGCCGCCACCGCGGTGACCGCGACGGACTTCCCATCGGGCGAGAGCGCCTCGTTCACGACATCGAGTCCGATCGGAAAGAAGGAGAGGCGCGAGCGCAAGCCATCGAAGACGACCGGCGTGTGTCGCACGGCGCTCCGGTGCGTGGAGTCGACGGCGCGCGCAGTGCTGTCGGACGCCGGACCGGGTGTGGTGTCCCGCTTGGCAGTCGTATCGCGCGGCGGTGGTGTCGGCGCGCGCTCGCGAGTCTCGCGCGCCGGGGCGGGCTGTGTGAGCGGCTGCGTGGAGGGCGGTGCCTCGGGGCCGAAAAGATCGCGGAACTGATCTTCGCGGAAACGCGGCGTGCGCGGCACGAGGTCCACCCGGGCGAGCACGCCCGGCTCCGTGCGCTGCGACGAGACGAGCAGCAGGAAGGTGCCGTCGGGGCTCCACGCGAGCGCGTCGGCGTTCGTGTTGGAGAGAAAGGTGACCGGATGCGAGTCCCCGCCCGCGGCGCTCACCATGTACGCATTCGCGAAGAGCTTGCTCCCCTCGCGCGTGGCGTATGCGATCCACTTCCCGTCCGGCGACCAGACGATCGCGCGATCGGAGAGGAACGGTGCGCGATCGAGCGGCGCGCGCGCGACGATGCGGTCGCCGGGCACGTCACCTTTGGGCGCCTTCGGATCCGTCGAGACCACGTGCAGCTCGTTCCCGCCGCGCACGTACGCGATCGACCTCCCATCAGGCGACCACACTGCAGCCACATCATTCTCCGCGCCCGAGGTGAGCTTCTTCTCCTCGTGGGTCACGAAATCGTACACATACAGATTGAAATGACCGTTGCGATCATCGCCGAACGCGAGGCGCCGACTGTCGGGCGCCCAGGCGGGCTGCTGCTCGGTGAGCCCCGCGCTCGACACGCGCTGCGCGCTGCCGGCATCGTGGCTCGAGGCGGCGAAGATCTTGCCGCGCACCGTGAACGCGACCTTCTTGCCGTCGGGTGATACCGCCAGCTCCTGCAACCCGTTCGTGAGCGTGCGATGCTCGACGAGCGCCCCCGATGACGAACCGCGAAGCGCGATCGGAACCGCCTTGGCAATGCCGGTAGCGACGTCGTAGCTCCAGATACCGAAGTCGCGTTCGAAGACGATCGCCTTTCCGTCGGCCGCGATCGTGGGCCAGAGCGTGCGCCCGTCCACGAACTTCGTGAGCTGCTTCTCCGCCCCGCCACTCGTCGCGCGCGACCAGAGATTTTGCGCACCACTTCGATCGCTCACGTAGTAGATCGTCTTGCCATCCGCCGAATACATCGGCCATTCGCTCTTCGCACCCGCTGCCGACAGCTGCTCGTACTTCGGCAGGCCCTTCACCCCGGTGGCGACGCCGTGCACGACCCAGATCTCGCTCTCATCGATGTGGCTGTGCCCCTTCCGCCACCACTGCGAGAACGGGAGGCCGCGGGCCGTGATCGCCACCGCCGAGGAGTCGGGTCCCGTCGCCGCCCAGTACTCGGCCGCGTAGCGATCGGCAGCCACCGGCGTGGGCGTGCCCCCGTCCACACTCACGCGATAGACGTCGCTCATCCCGGAGATGTCGTTCGTGGTGGTGGAGAAATAGAGCCACTTGCCGTTTCGAGACCAGGCGTCGAGCTGATCGACGCCATCTCCGAACGTCAGGCGGCGCAGCGCGCCGGTCGCCAGGTTGAGCAGGTAGAGGTTGGTGCCGCCATTCCGGTTCGACATGAAGGCGAGCTGCGAGCCATCCGGTGAGAACAGCGGCCGATGGTCGTTCGATGCATCGGAGACGATGAGGTGTGCATCACCGCCGCCGGCCGGCACGGTCCAAATGTCGCCGCCCGACACGAATGCGATCTCGCGCCGATCCGGCGCGTACGCGGGCTCCGAGAAGGAGCGGCGAGCGGCCGGCGCTGGAGCGCGCTCCCGCGTGGGAGCCGGAATGGAGACAACGGCGGCCGCGGCCAGTGCGGCGGCGGCGGAACGGATGAGTATCATGACAGTCAAAAGTAGATACCAGAACGTCGCGCTGCGAGCACCCGCCGGTCAGTCGACCTGGCGCGATTCCACGGACACCGTGAGCCGCTCATCCGCCTGACCGCGGAAGGTGCCGCGCGTGGGCGGAACGTCGGCGTAGTCACGGCCGATCGCCATCTTGATGTGCGCCGTACTCGCCACGAGATCATTCGTCGGATCGAAGCCGCGCCATCCGTGCACGGGTGTGTACGCCTCCGCCCACGCATGAGACGCTTCCGTGTCCGCGATGGGCGCACCGTTGCCCACGCCGGCGTTCGAAACCGTGTACCCGCTGACGTATCGTGCAGGGATGCCGATCGATCGACAGAGTCCGATGAGAAGATGCGCGAAGTCCTGGCATACTCCCGTGCGTTGCCGAAGAAGATCGTCCGCCGTCGTCGCCACGGTCGTGACATTCTTCTGATATGTAAACTCATCATGGACGTACTTCGAGAGCTGTCGCACCGAATCGAACGTTCCCTCGGGGGCCGACGGCCGATACGCCTCCGCGATCGCCGCGAGCTCCGCGCTCGCCTGCACGAGTGTGGAGGGTGATAGGTAGTCGGCGAGCTCCGAAGGCGTGAGGGCTCGCGGCCGTTGTGATGGCGGTGAAAACGGGTCCACGAGCGAGGTCACGATATCGCAGCGCGTGACCACCTCGAGCGTGCGGTGCGGCTTGGCGACGGTGATGAGGTGCGCGCGGTTCCCAAAGCCATCGGTGTAGCGGCGCACGGATCCCGACGGACTCACGTTGATGTTGAAGACATCCCAGCGCTGGTCCGCATCGGAAAGCGGTCCGAGTCGCACGTCCATCACACCCTCGACGACGTCCGTGCTGTAGTCGAGTCGCGTGGTGTGCTCGAGGTGAACTTTCACTGCGCCTGTTGCTGCTGTTGCTGCTCGGCCATGAGCATCGCGGCGCGAGCGACGGCCACCACGCGGCCGGGCTGCGGCTCGTCGCGAAGATATACGCGCGTCACCTGGTCACACACGCGCGCGATGTTCTTCTCGAGGCTCGCGAGATAGCTCTGCAGCCCGCTCTCGAGAATCTCGTCCACCGCTGCGTGCTCAAGCTGCGCACTGAGGAGTCCAAGCGACCGAGTCGCAATGGTAACTCCCTCGCGTCCAAGCTCCACGCGCTGAGAGCCGCTCAGCTGCTGGAGTGCCTGCCACGCGTGGCGAAGGCTGAAACGCACTGTCTGCGGGAAGGATGAGTTCAGCAACAGGAACTCGACGACGCGGGCGGGGTCCACGCGCAACGAGTAGTAACGCGCGTACGCTTCCGCGGCGCCGCACGAGCGCAGCACGGCGAGCCAGCGCACCTGATCATCGTCGTTGCGCTCGTGAAGGAGATGCGCCTGCAGCGTGATCATGTGCGCGACGTTGTCGGCGCGCTCGAGATACTTGCCGAGACAGGTGAAGTACCAGGGATCGTCGTGTGCGAGCGTCGCATCCGCGAGACCCTGGATGTACTGCGTCTCCATCAGCACGCGGCGGTAAAAGGGGTGCGAGTCCTCTTCCATCGCCGCATCCGCGCCGCCGGCGGCCAGCCAGAGGTGGAGCGAGTTGATGGCCTCCCACATCTCGCTCGAGATGCTCTCGCGCACGCGCCGCGCGGCCGATCGGCCACGCGCCACGCAGCTCACCAGCGAGCGCGGATTGCGCAGGTCGCGCGCGACCCAGTGGCGCACGTCCATCGGCTCGATCCCGCCGGATGCCGGCGTGAGCGCGTCAGGGAGCGCGCCGTCGCCCGACCGCGGCTGCACGAGCCGCTGCCACAGCTCGCGCCGCGAGCTCGCGTCGCCCTCATCGAGCTCGAGGTGGCCCGTCACCTCGAGCAGCCGGCCGACTGCTGCCGCGCGCTCGACGTAGCGGCTCATCCAGAACACGTCTTCGGCTACACGACAGAGCATCGCCATCTCAGCTCCCTCCTCCGGCAAGTACCCACGTGTCCTTTCCGCCGCCTCCCTGCGATGAGTTCACTACGAGCGAGCCGCTGCGCAGCGCCACGCGCGTGAGACCGCCCGGTTGCACCTTCACCTCGCGCCCGAACAAAAGGAATGGGCGGAGATCGACGTGCCTCCCCTCGAGGTGATCCTTGTCCCACGTGGGCGACCGGGAAAGCGCGAGTGTGGGCTGCGCGATGAAGCCCCGCGGGTCTGCCTTGATGCGCTCCGCGTACATCTCACGATCCGCCTGCGACGAGTGCGGTCCGATCAGCATCCCGTAGCCGCCGCTCTCGTTCACGGATTTCACGACGAGCGAATCGAGATTGGCGAGAATGTAGTCGCGCTCCTTCTGTCGTGTGGGCAGATAGGTCGGCACGTTCGCGAGCACCGGATCTTCGCCCAGATAGTACTTGATGATGTCCGGCACGTACGCGTAGATCGCCTTGTCGTCCGCGATGCCCGTCCCGATCGCGTTGGCGAGGCTCACGCGACCGAGCCGGTAGCTCGCGACGAGTCCCGGCACGCCGAGCAGCGAATCGGAGCGGAAGGTGAGCGGATCGAGAAAGTCATCGTCCACGCGCCGATAGATCACGTCGACACGCTTGCGACCCTCCGTGGTGCGCATGAACACGCTCGCGTCGTCTACGAAGAGATCGGAGCCCTGCACGAGCTCCACGCCCATGGCCTTCGCCAGGAACGCGTGCTCGAAGTACGCGGAGTTGTACGCGCCCGGCGTGAGTAGCACGACCACGGGGTCGTCCGCGGTGGGCGGCGCGATCGAGCGCAGCACATCGAGCAGGTCCTGCGGATATCCCTCTACGGGGCGAACGTCGTAATCCTGGAAGAGCTGCGGCCAGGTGCGCTTGAGCACGCGCCGGTTTTCGACGACGTAGGACACGCCGGAGGGCGTGCGGAGGTTGTCCTCAAGTACGAGCAGCTCTCCGTGCCCGTCGCGAACGAGATCGCTGCCCACAATATGCGTGTACACGCCCAGTGGCACGTCCACGCTGCGGAACTCGCGCCGGTATCCGCGCGCGCCGAGCACGAGCTCGGGCGGGATCACGCCGGAGCGCAGGATGCGCTGGTCGTGATAGACATCGTGCAGGAACAGATTCAGCGCGCGCACGCGCTGCTCGAGGCCCCGCTCGATGCGCGTCCACTCGTCGGCCGTAATGAGACGCGGGATGAGATCGAAGGGCATGATCTTCTCGACCCCTTCCGCGCCCTGATTCACCGCGAACGTGATCCCGCGAACCGTGAACGAAAGCTCGGCCGCGCGCTGCCTGCGCGCGACATCGCCGGAGCTCAGCGTCGCGAGGCGCCGCGCGAGCGTTGCGTACTCCGGGCGCACGATGCCGGGCGACTCGAACATCTCGTCCCAGAACGGGCCGGGATCATAGGCGGGAACGGAGCGCTCCTCTGTCGCCGTCGTCATTGGGAGGCCATTTGCAGATCGACCACCCAGGCATCCTTCTTTGGCGCGAGACGGCTACCCGCGATCCCCGTGAAGGAGCCGGACGTTGGGGCCACATCCGCGTAGTCGCGCCCCACCGCGACCGTGATGTAGCTCATTCCCGGACGGCGATGGTGAGTGGGGTCGTACGCCATCGCGATCAGGCGCGCCGGATCCGAAGGGTCCGGAAGAATTGCCTCGAACCACGCGTGCGGCGCGCCTTCACCCAGGACGTGCCCCGACACGTAGCGTGCGGGCACGCCGAGCGTGCGCAGCACGGCGATCGCGATGTGCGCATAGTCCTGGCACACGCCTCCGCCCAGGTGAAGCGCCATTGCGGCCGGTGTCTGCACTCCCGTCTGTCCGTGCTGGTACTTGATTGCCTTACTCGTCCACTCGCCGGCGAGAATCGCGAGCATCCACTGGTGCAGCGCGTGCGAGTCGAGCGGCACGATCTCCTCGGGAACGGGTGCGTGCGGCAGCGCGGCGAGCAATGCTTCGCCAGCCGCGCGAATGCGGTCATCGGGAGCAGTGAGCGCAGTGGGCGCGAGAAACGGATCGACGGATGCGTTGGCGCGCAGGCGTTGCCAGGTTGGAGGCGCGACGCGGTCCACCTCGAACTCCACCGCGAACCGCGCCGACTCCTGCACGCGCGACGCACGCACCTTGCACGCGCGATTTCCAAAGCGGTCGTTCTCCCACTCGATGGTCACATCATCGGCGCCTTCCACCGCAAGCTCGTGCGCGCCGAGCACCTGATCGCCGTAGCGCGTGGGCGGCACCATCATCAGGCGCTGCCTGATGTCGGTGATCGGAGCGGAATACGTGTAGCGATATTCCTGCTGCACGTGCAGCGAGACGCGCGCGACATTGCTCCAGTCCTTCGGAACGGCGATCGCGGAGCGAGTGTGCAGGACAGCATCCGCCGTCACTGCTCGCCGCCGTCCACTCCCGCTACCGTGAGTCCCGGGGGAGGAGGGACGATGCCGTCGTCCGCGAGGCTCGGATTTACCTCGTCGGCCCACACCGTCATGCGCTCGAGGCGAAGCGCGCCGTACGACGTGGTCATGGCGACGTCGGCGGCGTCGCGCCCATAGCCGATCACTACGCGTCCGATGCGCGGCACGTTGTGGCGCGCGTCGAACGTGTACCAGCGCCCGCCGATGAACGCCTCGAACCATGCGTGAAAGTCCATCGCACCTTCCACTTCCCCCACGGCGATGTCGGGGAGATAGCCGAAGGTGTAGCGTGCGGGGATGTTGAGCGCGCGGCAGAACGCGACGGCGAGCAGCGCGAAGTCGCGACACACGCCAACGCGTCGCTGGAAGACCGTGACGGCGGTGACATCCGGCGAGCTGCTGCCGCCCCTGTACTCGACATTCTGGTGAATCCAGTCGCACACGGCCTGCACTCGCTCCCAACTCTGCGGCGTGTTGCCGAACAGGTTCCAGGCATCGTTGGACAGAATGTCCGATTCCACGTAGCGGCTCGGGAGCGTGAACTGCAGCGCCTCATCCGGAAGCTCGGCCACTGGCGTGAGGGGCGTACCCGGATGCGACGGATCCGGCTCATCGTCCACGTCGACGACGGCGTCATAGCGGAAGGTCGTGATCCCCTCCGGGAGAGTCAAACGCCAGCAGACGTTTCCGAAGCTGTCGCGATACTCTCGAATCGCCAATGCGGGTTCCACCCAGCGCGACTCGTACACGGTGCGATGCGTGCCGTCGGAGCGGGCACGCACCAGCATCACGGTCGGCACGATGGACGGAGCCTCGTACTGAAATTCGCAACCTACGCGCACCCGCATCGCTTCCTCCAAGACTCGAACGAACGTGTATTCGCGACCTCAAGTTTGCGTCTGCACACGATAGCAGACAACGCGAGCGATCCGACACTAACCATGTGGTCAGGATGCATCGCGAAAAGTCCGTGGCGCGATGCTCCCACTCATGGGCAGGATTGGTGCCCGATCAGGCTGGTACGCTGGCGGCTGCGTAATTTGGTCGCTAGCCTGTGAGCAGGACGACGTGATCCGACAGCAACGCACCACGAGGAGTCGACATGCGACGTATAACCGCGCGCGCCACGCTCGCTGCCGCATTGGTTGTACTGCCCGGAGCCGTGCATTCCGAGGCGGGCGCACCTGCGTCGCGCAACACGCTGGTCGTCAGCGCGTATGAGTACTCGTTTCAGGCGCCGGATAGCATTCCCGCCGGCGTGGTCACCGTGCGCCTGATCGATCGAGGCAAGGCCTCGCACCAGCTCAACCTGGCGCGCCTGGACGACAGCTCGTCGCTCTCGCGCGTGATGCAAACGCTGGTCGAGGACAAGGTGCACACCGGCGGCATTCGATGGGTCGGCGGCGTTGAGAGCGCGATCCCTGGAGAGTCGAGCGAGACGATTCTCGCGCTCAAGCCCGGCCGCTACGTGGTGGTGTGCGCGTTCGACGGGCCCACGGGACGCGTGCACATGTCGATGGGAATGATTCGGGCGCTCGTCGTCACGGCGGCCACCACCGAACCCGACATGACTCTTCCGCCCGCGCCGGTGACGATCCGGTTATCCGATTACCACCTGGCGATCGCGGGCACGCTGCGCAGCGGGAAGCAGCTCGTGCGCGTCGAGAACATCGGCGCGCATCGCCACCACTTGAATCTCACGCGCATCCGCAAGGGCGCGACAGTGGACGAGATCATGAAGTGGGACGGCAAGAGCCTGCCGGCGCCGCTCGAGGACATGAGCGGCGGCGTGTCAGCGATCGAGCCGGGCGAGGCGAGCGTGATCTCGCTGAATCTCAAGCCCGGCCGCTACGAGCTCGCGTGCATTATGTCCGACGACGGCAAGTCCACGCTGCACTACATGCTCGGCATGCACGACGAGATCACGATCCGCTGACGCCGACGCGGCCTCAGTGCGCGTCCACCGGCCCGGCCATCGGCTGCGGCTTGCGAAGCACGAGCACCGCGGGCGCTACGACGAGAAACGACAGCAGAATCAGGAGCCACGAATCGTTGTATGCGAGCATCGACGCCTGCTTCGTGAGCGTCAGGTCCAGCAGCGCGAAGGCCGTCTTCTGCGCCTGCAGCATCGAGCTCCCGTGGGCGATCAAGTTCGCAACTGTGCCCGCGTAGCGCTGGTCGAACGCCGGATTGCCGGCGAAGAAGTTGGCCGCGAGATCCGCGCGATGATACTGGACGTGGCGCGTGAGATACGTGCTCAACACGGCGATTCCAAAGGAGCCGCCAAGCTGTCGTGAGAGGTTGATCAATCCCGACGCCTGCTGCGCCTCGCTTGGCTTCAGACTTCCGAAGGCAGCGTTGTTGATCGGTGTGAAGAGCAGTCCCATCGCCGCGCCACGGACGATGAGCGCGATTCGCGCGTCGCTCTCGCCGGCCGACGTGGTGAGATGGCCGAGAATCCACATCGCCACGCTGAAGCCGATCACGCCCAGGATGATGAGGTAGCGCGCGTCCACGAGCGGCTTTCTTCCGCTCAGCAGTCGTCCGCACACGACGGCCATCACGGCCGTCGCGAGACCGCCTGGCAGCATCGTGAGCCCGGTTTCCGTTGGAGTGAAACCGAGAATGCCCTGCGTGAAGAGCGGGAAGAGAAAGGTTCCGCCGTACAGACCGAAGCCGAGCACGACGAACAGGAAGATCGCCGCGGACAGGTCACGGTTGTGAAGCACGCGGAAGTTGATCACCGGATGCTCGTTCCGCGAAGACAGCTCCCACCAGACGAGCGAGACGAGGCAGAGCGCGGAGGCAAACGAGAGCCGCACAATCAGCGGATCGGAGAACCAGTCCCGGCGATTGCCCTCTTCGAGCACGTACTGGAGGGCGCCGATACCGACGATCAGAAGCGCGATGCCGAGCCAGTCCACGGGATCGATGCGGCGCGCACCCGGAGGGTCCTGCAGAAAGGTCGTGACGAGAAAGGTCGAGAGGATGCCGATCGGGATGTTGATGAAGAAGCACCAGTTCCACGTGTAGTTGTCGGTGATCCAGCCACCGAGCGTGGGACCAAGCGTAGGTGCGACGATGATGCCGAGCAGGAAGATTGCCTGCACCATGCCCTGCTGCTCGCGCGGAAAGATCTGGCGAAGCGTCGCCTGCGCCGTGGACAGGAGCGCGGCGCCACCCGCGCCCTGCAGCAGCCGCCACAGCACGAGCTCACTCAGACTGTGCGACGTACCACAGAGGAACGACGCGACGATGAAGAGCAGAATCGAGAACGTCAGGTAGTTGCGACGTCCGAATCGCGCCGTGAAGAAGGCGGTCATCGGGAGCACCACCACATTCGCGAGGATGTACGACGTGCTCACCCAGGCGATCTCCTCACTCGTGGCGCCGAGGTTTCCGGCCATCTGCGGGAGAGAGACGTTGATGATGGTGGTGTCGAGCACCTCCATCATGGCGGCGGTGATCAGGCCCAGGAGGATGAGCCAGCGATACGGAACGCCTTCGTCGGAATCGACGTGAGCTGGAGCTACTTGCGTTGCCACGAGAGTCGATTGGGATAGGGTCTGGAGAGCTAACGCCTCGGGGCTGCCCGTAGGTTCCTGACCGGCCAGTACTCTCCAGCTGCGCCGATCGTCACACCTTCGCCCCGTCCACCAGCCCGTTCACCCCCCGCTGGCGGTCGTCCACCACCCAGCGGTTCTCACCTGCCCTGGCCAGGCGTAACGTCCCGTCGTGCGCAACTATCTCGGAGTACTCGTCGCGTTGGCCGGTGCCGCCATCCCCGCCGCGCGAGCCCAATGTCGCCCAGGAGCGAACAGCAACGAGGCCAGGCTCCTCGCGTTTTATTCGGTTCCGCTCGCCTTTTCCACCCTCGAAGCACCGCGCCCGCAGTCGGCCTGGCACCTCGAGTTCCAGGCCGAGCTCTCGCCCGTCCCGGCCGCGGATCCCGCTCTGGAGCACGCAAGCGAGTGTTATACGGCCAGCTCGCAACAGCACTCGCGGCTCACCAAGCTCTTCGCGCGACCGCGGCTCGTGCTCACGCTTCCGCTCGGTCTTGCGATCGAGGCCAGCTACATCCCGCCCGTCCGGATCGGCGACGCGCACCCGAATCTCGGTGGTGCGGCGATCTCCGAGACCGCGCCGCTCGGCGGCTTCGGGCCGTTCGGGTCATCTGCGCTCATGCTGCGCGCTCACGGCACGATCGGGCACGTAACCGGTCCGATCACCTGCGCGACCCGGGCTCTTCAGCAAACGGATCCCGAAGCCGGGTGCTACGGCAACCACGAATCGGATGACAAGTTCAACCCGAACATGTACGGGCTCGAGGGTGTCTACGGGGTGGCGACCCGAGGCGGACGATTCGCGTTCTTCGCAGGTTCGGGCGTCACCTGGCTCAAACCGCGATTCGAAGTCGGCTTCACCGATCTGAACGGATTCACCGACAACACGCGCATCGAGGTCGATCTCACCCGTGTGTCCGTGCTCGGCGGCGTGACGCTCCGCCTTCCCGCCTCCTTCGCACTCACCACCGAGGTCTACTCCGTCCCGAAGGACGCGACGACGTGGCGGGTGGCCGCGAGCTATCGGCTGCACTAATGAATTCGCGGTGGCCGATCCGCCTAGGATGGGTGCGGATCGCTGAGCTCGGACTCGGATCGCTCTTCGTCATCGCAGGATTGGTGAAGCTGTCGGGGATGCCGTTCATGGTCGAGCTGTTCGCAAGCCTCGGTTTGGGGCAGTGGCTGCGCTACGTCATTGCCGCGGTCGAGCTGTCCGGCGGAGTGCTGCTCATCGCGCGACGGTTGGAGTATCTCGCCGCGCTTGCGCTCGCCGCGATCATGGTGGGGGCGACTGCGGCGAGCATGATCGTCCTCGGCCGCTCGCCGATTCCGCCGGCGCTCACATTCATCGCGCTCCTGGTGCTCGCATGGAAGCATCACCCTTCCGAAGCGGATGACGTAGCGCGATGATGCTGCCCATGGAGATCGCTCGTCCCGCAATCGATGTGCAGCGCGAGCGCGCCGAACGCCTGCTGAACGGTGTCCGCGCCGCAGTGCTGTCGGTGCTCGCGATCGCGGCGTTCGTGTACGCGCCACACATCCCGGTCTCGGTGCAGCGCGCGAACTGGTCGGTGCTCATCCCGACTCTCGCGTGGTCGCTCGCGCAGTATTGGCTCGACGCGCGGCGGAATCTTCGCGAGCAGCCGCTTCCGCACTGGGTGTCCATCGTCAACCCGTTCGTGGACATCACGGCGGTTACAGCCATCCTCGCCGGCTACAGCTTCGCGCAGCCGTCCGCGCTGGCGCTCAAGTCGCCGATTTTCCTCGCGTACTTCGTAATTCTCGCGGCGCGCCCCATCGCCTCGTCGACGCGAAAGGCCGCTGCGGCGGCGACTCTCGTTGTAGTCGAATACAGCACCCTCGTGTTCGTCCTCCTGCTCGGCGGCCACGTGCCGATGACGGACAGTCCGATCGTCGCGAGCGGCACCGCCTCGGTATCGTTTCTGGACGAGGGCGCAAAGATCCTTCTCCTCGTAGTCGCGGGCGCGATCGCGACGTACGCCACGTCGTGGCACGAGCGGCTGGCCGAGACGTACTATCGGGAGTCGCAGGAGCGCGAAGATCTGCGCGTGGCGCTCGCGCAGGCACAGCTTCGCAGCCTTCGTCTGCAGCTCAATCCGCACTTCCTGTTCAACACGATGAACGGGATCGTGGCGCTGATTCCAAGCGATCCTCGATCGGCGGAACGGATGCTGACGGGGCTGAGCGACTTTCTGCGTCTGTCGCTGCACAATGCAGGCGAGCAGGAAGTTCCGATCGAGCGCGAGATTCAGCTGCTCGAGCGGTACGTGCTCATCCAGCAGCTTCGCTTTCAGGATCGCCTGCGCATCTCGATCGAAGTGGATCCGGCCGCGAACCGCGCGCTCGTGCCGAATCTGCTGCTGCAGCCGCTCGCGGAAAATTCCATTCGGCATGGGCTCAGTCCGCGCGCGTGCGGGGGCAAGCTCGAGATCCGCGCGCAGCGGCGTGGAGACACCGTGCATCTCGACGTCGTCGATGATGGTGTCGGCTGCGAGCTCAGTGGCCCGGACGAGCTCCCGAAGGGCATCGGCCTGAGCAACATCCGCGAGCAGCTCGAACGGCTGTATGGCGAGATGCACACGTTCGCAGTGACCACCGCGCCCAATGCGGGCTTCGCGGTTCGGATCTCGATTCCATACCACACGGGGGAGGAGCTGTCGTGAGCCCGGCAACGGATAAGCAGACAACGAAGCAGACAACATCGATGATTCGCGTGCTCGTCGTCGATGACGAGCCGCTCGCGCGCGCGCGCATGCGAACGCTGATCGAGGATCACCCGGACATCGAGATCGTGGGCGAGTGTGGCAACGGAGCCGAGGCGATTCTCGCCATCGAGACGCACACGCCGCAGCTCGTCTTCCTCGACATCCAGATGCCGGAGATCGACGGATTCGGCGTCATCGAGGCCGTTGGTGCCGATCGGATGCCGCTGGTCATCTTCGTGACGGCATATGACGAGTATGCGGTGCAGGCGTTCGAGGTGCACGCGCTCGACTATCTCCTCAAGCCGGTTGAGCGCGAGCGATTCGCGGCGGCGCTCGAGCGTGCGAAGGCACGCCTCGCGGATCCGGCCACCAAGGCGGATCCGGGTCCCGACAAGCACCAGCTCCAGGCGCTGCTCGAGCACCTGGGGCGCAGGCAGCGGCGTGATCTCCGCCTCGCGATCAAGGTGGATGGCCGGCTGCTGCTGATACGCACCGCGGAGATCGACTACATCGAGGCGGTGGACAATCACGCCAAGATTCACGTTGGGGCGGACACGCATCTCGTGCGCGATACGCTCACGCGCCTGGAGCAGCGGCTGCCTGCTGCTCGATTCCTGCGCATCCATCGCTCGACGATCGTGAACACCGAGCGGGTGCGCGAGCTACAACCGTGGTTCCAGGGCGACTTCGTGGTGATCCTGCACGACGGCTCGCGTCATACGAGCGGCCGAAGCTACCGGCAGAAGCTGCAGGCGTTCATCCGCGACGCGTTGTAGCGCCGCGTCCCACGGAGCTCACTGAACGACAGCCGTTCCCGTCATGGCAGGGTGAATCGTGCAGTGGTAGGTGTAGCTGCCTGCCACCGAGAACTCTCGCGCCACCGACGCGCCGGACGTGTTGCCGATGTTGGCGACCGCCGCCCCGGACGGCTGCGTATCCCAGGTGACGTTGTGGACGGTGCTCTGAAACACCCACGTCACCACCGCGGTGCCGCTCGTGCGCGTAACGGTCACCGTGGGTGGAGTGAACTGCAGGCTCGACGTGGCTGTGACGGTGCCCGGCTGGTTGTTGGGCGCGGTGGATAAGCTGCCACAGGCAAGAAGGGTCGCGGCGGCGAAACCGGCGGTGACAGCGCGGGCAATTGCACGTAACATTGCGTCGATGCTCACGAGAGGGAGACCTAAGCTGACGCCGTGAGGCAGCGCGTGGTCACCCGTTCCTGCCGCGCCAACGCCGAGGAGCGGATGCGCAAAGGCTCCCGCCGCGATTGCGGTGGGAGCCTCTTGAGCCTCGGGCGTGTGTTTCTACTGTATGACCACCACGCCCGTCATGTTCGGGTGAATGCTGCAGTGGTAGGTGTAGTTGCCCGCCACGGTAAAGTCGCGTGCCACGTCCGCGCTCGATGTCACGCCGATGTCGCTGACGGTCGCGCCACCCGGCTGATGGTCCCAGGTGACGGTATGCGCGAGGCTCTGGAACGTCCACGTCACCGTGCCGGTGCCGGAAGCCCGCTTGACCGTGACCGAATGCGGATTGAATGCCTGTCCCGTCGTAGCCGTCACACTACCCGTCGCCGACGGAGTGACGACCGTCACCTGCTGCGAGCCCGTGTGCGTGACTCCGCCCGCAGTAATCGATGCCGTGATCGTCGCACTGCCGTTGGCGACACCCGTGATCTCGCCCGTGGCCGAGTTGACGGTCGCCTTCGTCTCATCGCTCGACGTCCAGGTGGCCGCCGATGCGCCAGACACCGTGGCGCCGTTCTGATCCTTCGCCGTGGCAGTGAGCGTCGTCGTGCTGCCGACGCTCACCTGCGGAGCCGTTGGCGCAACCACCACCGACGTGAAGACAGGCGTTGGACCCGTTGTATTACCACTGCTCCCACCGCACGCAAAGATTGCAGCCGTCATAGTCCCGACGACGATGGTGCGTGCCAAACTTCTAAACATGGCCGTAGCTCCCAGAGAAGGTTTCCTAGAGTGACACGGCAGTCTAGGCTCCCTGACAGCGGCAGCAAATCAAAGCGGGGCGAACGACCAGAAAACCGGGGCGAACGCCAACAACCCTGCCTTTACCGTGCGGTGGACGAGTCGCTCCACGAGCCGCCCAACGCCTTGTACAGCTGCACGCCCGATACCAGCTCGAGGCGCTGCGCCTGCGTCAGCGCCAACTCGCTGTTGAACAGATTCCGCTGCGCGTCCAGCACCTCCAGGTAGCTCGACACGCCGTTCTGGTAGCGGCGGTTCGCCAGATCGAACGCACGCCGCAGCGCGTCCACCTGGCGCTGCTGCGCCACCGCCTGGTCGCGCGAGGTGCGCACGCCAACGAACGCATCCTCGGCCTCGCGTCGGGCGACGAGCGTCGTCTGCTCATACCGGAATCGCGCCTCGTCCGAACGCGCGCGGGATGCGCGAATCTCGTTGCGAAGGGCCCCGCCGCGAAATAACGGAATCGAGAGGCCACCGAAAATCTGGTAGATCTCACCGTTGCTCTGAAACGTGTGATTGAGCTTGTCGCCCTGCGTTCCGTATTGGCTCGAGAGCGACACTGTCGGCAGCAGCGCTGCCTCCGAGGCGCCCACACGAGCGTTGGCGGCCACGAGCGCCTCTTCCGCCTGCCGAACATCGGGACGACGTGCGATGAGATCCGCGGGCAGCTCCGTGGGCAGCACGAAGGTCCCGAGCACATCGGTGAGCGTCTGGCCCCGCGCGATCGGCGCAGGCGAATGGCCGACCAGCACGCTCAGCGCATTCTCCTGCTGCGAAATCTGCCGCTGAAAATCCGCGATCGCGACAGCCGAGTTGTCGACCTCGGACTCGAACTGCCGAACGTCGAGCTCGGAGATGAGTCCCTGCTGGTAGCGCCGAAGCGCGAGCTTCAGCGTCTCCTGCCGCGAGGCGAGCGTGCGCTGCGAGATCTCGAGATCGAGGTCGAGCTCGCGCAGTTGCAGGTATGCGGTGGCCACGTCGCTGATGAGCGTGAGGATCACCGAGCGGCGCCCCTCCGCACTCCCCAGATACTCGGCCCGCGCCGCCTGTGTGTTCCTACGAAGCCGCCCCCAGAAGTCGAGCTCCCACTGCAGATTCGCCGTGACCTGCGCGACGTTGAACGCCGTGGACTGGCCCGGGAGAATCTGAATCTTCTCGCGGCCGACGTTTACCGCGCCGTCAACGCGCGGGAAGAACGCGCCCTTCGCAACACCGTACTGTGCACGGAACTCGTTGATGGTGGCAATGGCAACGCGAACGTCACGGTTGTTCTGTACAGCGGTGTCGATGAGCGACTGGAGCGCGGGGTCCTTGATGAGCTCCGCCCAACTGAGCCCGGCCTGCGCGTCGATCGTGCGCGATTCGTAGCTCGCGCGCCAGTCGGGGCGCCGAACGGTCGCTGCGGCCGACGGCGTGTCGGCGCGCGCCGCCGCGGGAGCCTCGATGAGATTCTTGCCACTGGCGAGCGAGTCGAAGAACGTGCGCGTCGAATCCTCCGACTTCGAAGGCGCGCGCCACGCGGGCGGCGCCTCCACCTGCGGACGCTTGTAGTTGGGTCCGATCGCGCATCCTGCCGCGGCGAGCAACACGAGCACACGTGGTGCAATCTTGCGAAGTACCGGCATGCTCAGTCATCCCCCGCAACGGATGTCGCGCCGACCGGTACCACTGCATGTCTACGCTTGAACAATCCACGCTCACTCAGCATTCGAATCTCGGCAAAAAACGATGGAACGAAGAAAATTCCGACGGTGGTGGCGACGAGCATTCCGAAGAACACGCCCGTGCCGATCGAGTGCCGGCTTCCCGCACCGGCGCCGCTCGCAACGAGCAGCGGAACGACACCGAGGATGAACGCGAACGACGTCATGAGAATCGGGCGCAGTCGTTCACGTGCAGCCTCCGTGGCCGCCTCGCGAATCGACAGCCCCTGCGCGCGCAGCTCGTTCGCGAACTCGACGATCAGAATCGCGTTCTTCGCTGCGAGACCCACCACGACGATCAAACCGACCTGAAAGTAGATGTCGTTGGGCATGCGCCGGATGAACACACCGAGCAGCGCGCCCAGTAGTCCGAACGGAACTCCGAACAGCACGGCGAAGGGGATCGACCACGACTCGTACAAGGCGGCGAGCACGAGGAAGACCATGATGATGCCCATCGCGAAGACGAGCGATGCCGTGCCTCCCTGCACTTCCTCGTACGACTGGCCACTGAACGCGTAGCCCATTCCGAGCGGCGCGTACTTTGTGTCCGCGAGATTCCGCACAGCCTTGAGCAGCTCGCCAGAGCTCTTTCCTGGCGCAGGCGTTCCGTTCACCACCGCGGCCGTGAACCCGTTGAACCGCGTCACGATGTTCGGCGCACCCTTGAACTCCGTGCTCACGAGCGACGACACGGGGATCATCTGGCCGGCCGGGCTTCGAACGTAGAGCCGCCCGACGTCCTCGGGACGCTCACGGAATTGCGGCTGCGCCGACGCTTGCACGCGGAACGTCTTGCCATAGATGTTGAAGTCGTTGATGTACAGCGTCGACAACATCGCCTGCTGCGTCTGGAACAGATCCGTGAGCGAGATGCCGAGCGACTTCACCTTCTCGCGATCGACGTGTACGAAGAGCTGGGGGAAGTTGACGTTGATGTTCGTGGTCAGCCCCTGCGCCTCAGGCAGTTTGTTCGCGTCGCCCACGAACTGCTGCGCGAGCCCCGCGAACTTGGTGACGTCGTTCACGCTGCGATCCTGCAGGTCCAGCTCGAGTCCGGCCGTCACACCGAGCCCGGGAATCTCGGGGAAATTGAAGCCGAAGATGATCGCGTCCTTGATCTGCGAGAACGCGCCGTTCGCCTTGCCGAGAATCGCGTCGAGCTGCGTGTCCGGTGACTTCCGCTCCTCCCATGGCTTGAGCCCCGCGAAGACCGTTGCTGAGCTGGTCTGCGCGGCACCGCCCTGGAGCAGACTCAGTCCCGTGAGGGCTACCGTGCGCGCAACGCCCGGCTGCTCGAGCAGGTACTTCTGCACCTGCGCCACGACGGCATCGGTGCGTTGGCGCGAGGCGCCGGACGGAAGCTCGATCGCGATCGCGAAGAAGCCCTTGTCCTCCGTTGGAAGGAAGCCGCCGGGAACGATGCGAACCAGCACGATCACGAGGGCCACGACCACTGCGAACGTCGCGAATACCGCCTTCGGGCTCCCGAGCATGCGGCCGAGCGCACCGAGGTAGCCGCGGCGCGAGCTCTCGAACTTGCGGTTGAACCACGCGAACGGTCCCCTCGTCGGCGCGTGCGCGCCCGGCTTCAGCAGCACCGAGCACAGCGCAGGAGTGAGCGTCAGCGCGACAATGCCGGAGATCACGACGGACAGCACGATCGTCACCGCGAACTGCTTGTACATCTGACCCGTTATGCCGCCGACCAGTGCGACGGGGATGAACACCGCGCACAGCACCGCCACGATCGCGATCAGCGCGCCGGTCACTTGCTTCATCGCCTTGTCGGCTGCGACGCGCGGCGAAACCTTCTCCTGCTCCATGATGCGCTCGACGTTCTCGATGACGACGATGGCGTCGTCGACGACGATTCCGATCGCCAGCGTGAGGCCGAAGAGCGTGAGGAGATTGATTGTGAAGCCGAGCGCCCACAGCCCGAGGAAGGTGCCGATGATCGACACCGGCACCGCGAGCAGCGGGATGACGGTCGATCGCCAGTTCTGCAGGAAGACGAATACGACGAGCGTCACGAGCGCCATGGCGATCATCAGCGTGTTCACGACCTCGTGAATGGACGTCGTGACGAATGGCGTGGTGTCGAAGCCCACCTCGTGATGCACGCCCGGCGGGAACGTCTTCTCGAGCTCCGCCATGCGCTTCACGTACGCATTGCGCACCGCGAGCGCGTTCGCGCCCGGGCGGAGATATACGATGATCGGCGCGACGGGCTTGTTGTTGTACATGCCCACGAGCCCGTAGTCGCGGCCGCCGAGGCGCACGGTGCCGACATCGGAGACGCGCAGCACCGAGCCATCCGGACGCGCACGGACGATGATGTCTTCGAACTCCTTCGGCGTGGAGAGTCGCCCGAGCGTCGTGACGGGCAGCGTGAGCTGCGTACCGACCGGCGCCGGCTCGCGTCCGACGGAGCCCGCAGGGTTCGTGTTGTTCTGCTCGTTCACCGCGGCGGTAATGTCGGAGATGGTCACTCCGAGCTGCGCCATCTTGTCGGGATCGAGCTCGATATTCATCGCGAAGTTCAGATTGCCGAACGTCGTCGCGTTGCCGACGCCCGGAATGC
>JBDTXN010000045.1:0-19170 GCA_040006175.1 Gemmatimonadota bacterium
GGAGCGCGCTCAGTTCGTTTCTGAGTGTGCGCGGCGCACGTGGCGAGGCGATGCTCCGCCGCATGTTCGCGGAGACGCCGATCTTTCGCCTGATCGTGGATGAGGTGGAGAAGACGCTGGCACAGGTCGATCTCTCGCTCGTGCGCGCGTACGCGAGCTTGGTGCCGAACGAGGCCGCGCGCGCGGGTGTGCTCGCGCTGATCGAGGCGGAGTACGAGCGCACGGTGAAGGCCGTGCTGTATCTCACGGGCGAGATTGCGCTCGCGGAGCGCTTCCCGCAATTCCAGCGGCGCATGTCACGGCGACTCGGGATGCTCGAGCGCGCGCACTACGAGCAAATCGAGCTACTGCGCCGCGTGCGTGCGCAGGCGACGGAGGGCCAGCAGCGCGACGACGATCTGGCGGCGCTGCTGTTGTCGATCAACTGCGTCGCGGCAGGATTCGGGACGACGGGCTAGGCCGGAAGTGGGGCGACGACCGATCGGGCACGCACACCCATCGTGACGATGACTTCGTGGCGCCTCCCATCGTCCGCCAGCGTCACGACGCCGTCGTCGATCTCACGACCGTCCACTTGAACGTTGGCGATTCCGGTTTGCACACCGTCCGGATTGCGCACGCCGATCACATACGTGCTCGTCCCGTGTCGGTATTCTATCTCGAAGTCGCGCCACGACGATGGTACGCACGGCTCGATGCGCAGGGAGTTCCCGCGCTTCGTGAAGCCGAGCACCCCCTCCAGGGCCGCACGGTACATCCAGCTCGCCGATCCCGTGTACCACGTCCACCCGCCCCGCCCCACATGTCCCGGCGCCGTGTACACGTCGGCGCAGACGACGTAGGGCTCGACCTTGTACGTGGCAACGCCCGCCTCGGTCGCCGCATGCGTGAGGGGATTGAGCATGTTCAGCAGGTGTACTGCGCGCTCCCCATCGCCCAGCCGAGCAGTCGCGAGTGCCACCCAGGCGGCGGCGTGCGTGTACTGCGCGCCGTTTTCCCGCACCCCAGGGAGGTATCCCTTGATATATCCGGGATCGTGGGCGCTGTGATCGAACGGTGGCGCGAGCAGCGTGATGAGCCGTGCATCCTCCCGCACGAGCTTCTCCCCTACGGATTCCATCGCCCGACGCGCGCGATCGGGCTGTCCGGCGCCAGAGAGAGTTGCCCAGCTTTGCGCGATGGAATCGATCCGACATTCGTCGCTCTGCTCGGAGCCGAGCGGCGTTCCGTCATCGAAGTAGGCACGCCGATACCAAGCCCCATCCCACGACGTCTGCTCGACCGCGGAGGCGTACGCCTCGGCGCGACTCCGACAGCGATCCGCGGTCGCCGCATCCCCGCGAGCGGTCGCGTGGTCGGCGAAGCGCCGCAATGCCGCGATGAGGAACCAGGCGAGCCACACGCTCTCGCCGTTTCCATCGATGCCGACACGGTTCATTCCGTCGTTCCAGTCTCCACATCCCATGAGGGGCAGGCCGTGTGAGCCGCTCGTGCACGCACGATCGAGCGCGCGGACACAGTGCTGGTACAGCGTGGCCGTCGTGGCACTCACGTGTGGCTCCTCGTACGCCTCCTGCTCACCGGGTGCGAGTGGGGACTGCTCCAGAAATGGTGCGAGCTCGTCCCAGATTGATGCATCGCCCGTGACCGTGACGTAGTGATCGGCAACGAAGGGGAGCCACACGAGATCGTCGGAGAATCGCGTGCGCACGCCGCGCCCGCCTGGCTCGTGCCACCAGTGCTGCACATCGCCCTCGACGAACTGCCGCCCCGCGCATCGTACGAGGTGCGCGCGGGCGATCGCGGGCTCCGCGTATGCGAACGCCATGCAGTCCTGTAGCTGATCGCGGAATCCGTATGCGCCGCTGGACTGATAGAGCGCGGAACGCGCCCACATGCGGCACGAGAGTGCCTGGTAGAGCGACCACCGATTCAGCATCGCGTCGAACTCCGGCGATGGCGTGCGTGCGGAGATCATCGTCAGGCGCGTTTCCCAGGCGCGGACGGCGGCGTCCACCGCTTCCCGCGCGTCGGCGACCGTGGAATGGCGGCCGATGATCGCACGCGCTTCGTCCTGGCTCCCGGCCGCACCGAGCAGCACCACGATCTCGGCCGTCTCGCCGGGCGCAATCGTCAACGCGGACCGAATGGCAGCACACGGGTCAAAGCCCGCGCCGGTGGTGCCCGACAACTTCTTCGCGGCCGCTCCAGCCGGCGACACCAGATCTCCATTTCGTCCGATGAACTCCTCACGGTTCGCCGTGAATCCCTCCACCGGAGCGCTCACCCACGAGAACGCGACGCGCGACGCGAAGTCATCCGTGAAATAGTTTTCCGCGAACACGGCGCCCGTTCCTTCGTCGCGCCAGGTGTGCAGCTGATGCCGCGTATGCTCGCGCTGCGCGCCCAGCGCGAGCTCCACGTAGCTCGTCACGCTGACCCGCCTGCTCGTGTTGCCCAGATTGCTCAGCTGCAGGATCGCGATCTTGACGGGATCGGAAGCGGGCACGCCGAGCGATAGCGTGCTGGCGATTCCGTTGCGCTCGTGCGTGAAGATCGTGCGGCCGGCTTCGTGACTTACGCCGTATGCCGCCGCGGCATCGTCCCCTGCCGGTGCGTCGATTGCCGGCGAGGGAGCAGGCGTCGGAGTCCACACCTCTCCCGTCGCATCATCGCGCAGATACAGCACCTCGCCCGGCGGATCGCACACCGGATCGTTGTGCCATGGTGTAAGACGGTAGAAATAGCTGTTCTCCGTCCAGGTGAATCCACCGCCACGCTCGGTGACGCAAAATCCCGCGTTCGGATTCGCGATGATGTTGGACCACGGCGCGGGCGGCAGATGTGCGCCGGCGATTCGCATCTCGTAGACGCCGGCACCGGTCAGGCGGCCGAGACCGTTCGCGTAGTCGCCCCGTGCGGAAGACGACGCGCGCTTTTTCGGCGGCGATGCGTCCTCCGTTTTCGCCGGCACAGCATCGTCTTTCCGAGCGCGCAGGTCGCGCCGCACGCGATCGATCAGCCCCCACTCCTCCATCGGCGCGAGAGGAACGCCCAATGCCGCATGGTCGACGATGTTGCCGAGTCCCACGCCGTCACAAATGACGGTCACGCGCGCGGTGGTCCGCACCAGCGCCACGTCCTCCGCGGTCATCGTATCGGCGCGGCGAACGAACACTCCTCCCGGCCGGTCGATCACCCCGCCTTCGCTCGAGGAACGCACCATCGAAAGAATCTGATCGTGGAGGTCCTGCACGTACGAATGATCCTTGTCATTGATGATCACGAGATCGGCGGTGACGCCCTTCATCCGCCAATACTTGTGAGCGATGAGCAGCTGCTCCACGCTAGGCAGGCCGACCGCATCCGAGATCGTGGCCAAGACAACAGGCCAATCTCCTGAGATACCCTGGCCCCAGAGTGCGTGCTGCCCTCGCCTGTTCTCGGCGCGTGACTGCGCGGACGCGCGCAGCTGCTCGTTCGGGTACAGGAGCGCTCCCGCGAGCACCTGGTACAGCGCTGCATCCGTTGGCGGCACGCCGAGGCTGCGAAGCTCCACCTGCGCCGACGTCCACGAGAGCGACAGCGCACGATCGGTTGCGCGAAGATCCCGATAGCGGTCGGCGACGTCGCGGGCTTCATCGCGATTGTCGGCGACGAGGGTCGTGAACGCCACGCACCCCGTGCGTCCCGGAGCCAGCCGAATGCGCACGCGCAGCGCCATGATCGGATCGAGCACCGCGCCCACGGACCCCGAGAGCGTCGCACCGTCGTCGAGCGCGCGTGGGACGCGCGCCGACCGACCCCGCCCGATGAAACGCGCGCGATCGGTCTCGCAGGTTACAGGGCTTACGCATTCCGGGCCGGTTGCTACGACGTGTGCGCACCAGAGCGTCTGCTCCTTCGTGGAGCGCGGACGACGGCTCGCGAGCACGATGCCCTCAGGCAGCCATTCCGTCTGCACGAACAGATTCTGAAAAGCGGGATGCGCGCGGTCCGCATCGGGATCGGTGAGCACTACCTCGCCGTAGCTGGTGAGCTCCACCTCGCGCGTGTACCGGGAGCGATTCGTCACGGCCACTACCCGCACCTCGGCCCGGTCGCGCGCCACGACGATGATGTCCGTGCGGGTCTCGATGTCGCCATCCCGCCGCCGAAAGACGACGCGGTCCGTCGCGAATGCCACGCGATAGCCGTCGGGGGTGACACCGGTGGGTTGATACGCGGAGGACCAGACGCGATTGTCGTGGAGGTCCTTCACGTAGATCCACTGTCCCGTGTCATCGCGCGTCGCGTCGGCGCGCCATCGTGTCACCGCGATGCCGTTGGAGCGGCTGTAGCCGCTGCCGGCATTCGTCACGAGGACGCAGTAGGGCACGTCGCCGAGCAGGCCGACGCGCGGCTCCGCCGTATGCGCGGAGTCGAACTCACGAACCACCGGCTGCGGGGCCGGCATGAGCGCGCTCGAAATTTCGGGAGCGTCCGGCTGCGCCGCGCGGGCGATGTAGCGGCGAGGGACGCGCTCATCCAGCAGCAGCCGCGCAGCTCGGCAGAGCGGATCGGCCATGAATCGTCGCTGCCAGATCCCGTCACCGTCCACCACGTGCAGCGCGTTGTCCATGGCGACGAGGCTCATACCCACGTGATGCGCCATCGATGCCTCGACGATCGCGCGAGCGCCGTCGGGCGCCGGGCGTGTATAGTCGAGCGCGTCGTGAAAGCCATACTCGCCAAGCGCACCCTCTCGTTCGAGGCGCATCAGATTGACGAGCGCCTCGTGAGGATCGGTGGTGAGTGCGAGCGCCGTCGCATATGGTGCGACCACGAGCTCGCTTGCGAGACCGCGCTTGAGTGCCAGATCCGGTACGCCGAATGCGCGATACTGGTAGGTGTCATGCCGGTCGCGAACGTTGTACGCCGACTCGGAAATTCCCCACGGCACTTGGCGCGCACGGCCGTAGGCAATCTGCCGCGTCACCGCCGCGCAATGCGTCTGATCGAGCAGCGAATGCGGACTGGAGGGCATGACGAGAAGCGGCATCAAGTATTCGAACATGCTCCCGCTCCACGAGACGAGCGCCGTCGCGCCGGCATGGGAGGTGAGGGAGCGCCCCAGACGAAACCAGTGATCCCGCGGTGCGTCGCCCTTGGCGATCGCGAAGAAGCTCGTCAATCGCGCCTCCGACGCGAGAAGGTCGTATGACGACGCATCGAGGCGGTTCGCACGCTCGTCGAATCCAATGGCGAACAGATTGCGCTCATGATCGAAGAGCAGGGTGAAATCCATCTCCAGCGCCATGGTGCGTGCGCGCTCGGCGAGCGCCGCGAGGCGCGAGGCATCGGCCGGTTTGTCGTGCGCGCGCTCGGCGATCTCGGTGCAGGCCGCTGCCAGCGCGATCAAATGACCGGCGAGATTTCCCGAGTCGACGGTGGAGATGTATGGTGGCTCGAGCACACCGAGGTCGGACAGGCGATACCAGTTGTAGAAATGGCCGCGCAGTCGGCGCATCGACGCCATGGTGCCGAATGCGCGCTCGACGCGCTCGATCATCGTGCCGCGATCCAGAAAACCCAGGTCGAATGCCGAGACGATGGAGAGCAGCTGCAGGCCGATGTTGGTCGGCGATGTCCGATCGGCAACGACAGGGGACGGCGTCGCCTGAAAGTTGTCCGGCACGAGCCAGCGTGTGGACTCGCCGACGAAATGATCGAAGTAGCGCCAGTGTCGTTCGCTGTAGCGCAGGATGTTCGCACGCTGCGCAGGGGTGAGCGCAAGATCGGTTCGCGCCGCTGGCTCACTAATGCGCAGCACGATGTAGGGTGCCAGGGCCCAGCAGAGCGCAAAGGGGATCACGAGCACGATGGGTGCCGCCGCCGCGCCCCACGCGGCGAGTGCGAGACCGACGACCGTCGCGGGCAACATCGCGCTCCAGCGCGATGTTCCCTGCCGAAGTACGACGCGCTCGGCCTGCGACGAGGTCGTCCATTCGAGCATGCGCCGGTGCGTGATGAAGGTGCGCACGAGCGCACGGCCGATGGCAACAGTCGTGGCCAGCGCCTGATGGGGCAGAAGAACGGCGAAGAGTGTCGCCTGTTCCGCAGCCACGGCAGCGTCGCCTCGGAGCGCATGATAGTATGGGATCCACGATTGCCGGCGCGGCGGCCGGATCGCCGCGAGCAGAGGCGCGAGCATCCAGCGCATCGCGAATACAATCAGTGCGACCATCGTCCAGCTCGCGGGCGAGCCGGGGAGCACGGTCCATCCCGCCACGATCCAGGCGAGCATTGCTATCGGAACGAGGCTGCGCCGGAGATTGTCGAGCATCTTCCACCGCGACAGCAGCGACAGCCCATCCGCCCTCTGGCCGCGTGAGAAAATGAACGGCAACAGCTGCCAATCTCCGCGCGTCCACCGCTCTTGTCGCGCAGCTGCAGTGAGATAGCGTGATGGATAGTCGTCGAAGATCTCGACGTCCGTGACGAGCCCCGCCCGCGCGAATGCTCCTTCGATGAGGTCGTGGCTCAGAAGCGCGTTCGGAGGGAACCGGCCGACGGTCGCGCGCTCGAAGGCCGCAATATCGTAGATGCCCTTCCCGGTGTACGACCCCTCGCCGAACAGGTCCTGATACACATCGGATACGGCGGTGGTGTAGGGATCCACGCCGGGCTGGTCCGCGAAGATGGAGGCAAAGCGAGATCGGTTCGCGCTCTGGAGCGTGACGCTCACACGAGGTTGCAGAATGCCGTAGCCCTCGATCGCCCGCGAGCCGCCGTCAGGGAAGACGGCTCGATTCAACGGGTGGGCGATCGTGCCGATGAGCGCTGCTGCGGCGCCACGGGGAAGCAACGAGTCCGCATCCAGCGTAATCACATAGCGAACTCCGGAAAGCCACGACCGGTCGCCCTCGATGTGCGAGAAGGCATTCCGCTCCCGGCCCGCGATGTACGCATTGAACTCCTCGAGCTTTCCGCGCTTGCGCTCCCATCCCATCCACGCACCCTCGCGTTCGTTCTTCCGCCGAGGACGTTGAAAGAGGTAGAACGGTGATGACTCCGAGTAGTCGAGGTTGAGCGCGCGCACGCCTGCGATCGCGGCATCCACGATCGCGGCATCCGTTGCGAGCGACTCCGAGGGTGCGTCGGGAAAATCGGCAAGCAGCGCGAAGCGAATCTCATCGTCGCGGTTCGCGAGGAACTGTGTCTCCAGATGATCGAGCGCCTCGCGCGCGGCTTCCGCCGAATCGAGGAGAAGCGGAACGACCACGATCGTTCGATGCGTCGTCGACACGCCGTGCGTCAGACAGTCCAGGCGCGGCAGGCGGCTTGGCGGAACGAGGATCGTCGTGAGCTGATTGATGAGCGCGATGCCGATCTCGCTCGCGGGCACGAAGGCGAGAAGCACTGCTATGACGCGCATCGCCAGCGACGCCGTGGATGGCAGCGGCGCGAGCACGGCCGCGAGCACCGCGATCGTCGTCGCCGCGAGTGCGCCGAAGTAGAACGGAGCCACGTGCCGTTTCGCGAAGCGTGCGATTCCGCGCGCGAGCGTCGGCCGATAGGACAGGGCGCGCTCCAGCAGCGGCCTGCCGCGCCCGATGAGATAGTACCCCACGTGGGTGACACGATCGCGCCGATCGACGCCATCCCGTGGCTCGGCGGCCTGCGCCGCGAGCGCGATTGCGGCGTGAGCGACCGTTCGCTCGGTCGTTTTTGCTCGCTTGGCAAGCTCCTCGACGGCGTGGCGGTAGCGATCGCGGGACTCGAATGTCATCCGTGAGTAGTACGTCGCCGGATCGTCGCGCAGCACCGCGTCCGTCACGCTCATCTCCTCGACGAACTCCGGCCACGCGAAACTGGAGATCGTGCGAAGGCTGGTGATGCTGTTCGCCATGACGAGCTGCGTGAGCGACTGGCGGCGAGTGGAGCGCTGCACCGCCTCCTCGGCGGTCATCGCATCTTCTGCGATCCACTGCTCCACCCAAAGCAGAGCAGTGAAGTCTGCACGGGCGGCGCGAATCTGCTGGAAAAATCGCGTGAGGAATGCCGCCGTCATCTCCGGCGGATGCTCGACGAACGCCGCGAGCTCGCGCCGCAGCGCGGCGTCCCCGCCGGGCACGGAGCGAAACCGCCGCACCTGTTCGTCGGCACGCATGGCATCGAGCACATCGCGCTTTGTACGGAGCGCCGTGCGCCTCACGCTTTCCAGCAACGCGATGCGCAGCATCACCGGCCACGCCCAGAGCTCGCCAAGGGTCAGCGGCTCGACCGTTTGATACTCGCGTATCATGAGCTCGATGTTCTCACGGTCGAGCTGCCCCTCTACGTGCGATACGAGCTCGAGCGCGATGCCGTAAACTCGTGGGAATCCCCGGTACGGGCCCGAGGCCAGCTTGGGCAACTGCTGATAGTACCCCGTGGGAAGGTTGGCGCGGATCTCGCGCCCGTGCTCGAGAACGAGAAAATACGCGTCGAGCAGCCACGCTCCCGCAGGAGGAACATCGATGTCCTGCGCGCTCGCCTCGAGCAGTACCTCGCGTACATCTGCGAGAACCTTTTCCGTTTCGTTGAGCCTCGACAGCAACAGCCCGCGTCGTGTCTCACGGGCCGTGCCTCTGTGCTGTTGCGTGAGCTCCTGCTGCTGGGCGAGCTCACGCGCGTGCTGCGCGAGCTTGGCGGTTCCATACAGCTCACGCACCGACCCCGGTGCGGATTCGTCCACCTAGCCTTGTCGCTCGAAGGGAGCGCCGTCGCGCGTCTCGCCAGTGAGACCCGCTGCGCAATTTCTGTCGAAGCTGGCTCGCTGATCCGCATGCAACATCTCACGCACTCGGGCGAGCACGCGCTCCTCCAGCTCGCGGGGTGACCCGCTCGGCGATGGGGGAGCGCTGGCGAGAGTGGAGTAGTACATGGTATCGATCGCGCGAAGCTCCGTGAGCTGCGAGGGCGTGAGCTCCACGCCCCTCAACAGCGGCCCCACCATCTGCATCACGCTCACCGCGTAGCCAGCCGGACGTTGTCGAGAACGCTGCGCGCCGTCGCCACCACGTGCTCGACGGTAAATCCAAAGCGTTTCATCAGCTCCGGCCCCGGTGCCGAAGCGCCGAAGTGATTGACGCCGATGATCGCGCCGCCCGGTCCCACGTACCGCTCCCACCCGAATGGCGACGCGGCCTCTACGCTCACGCGTGCGGTCACATCCGAGGGCAGCACGTGCTCGCGATAGCTGTCCGGCTGCGCCTCGAACAATTCCCACGAGGGCATGGAAACCACGCGGCAGCGGGCCCCCTCGCCGCTGAGCTGCCGGTGCGCCTCGAGTGCGAGCGACACCTCGGACCCGGTCGCGATGAGAATGAGCTCGGGCTGCGTGCCCGGCGCCGAATCGACGAGCACGTACGCGCCACGCACAGTTTCGCTTGCCGGCGCGAGCCGCGTGCGATCGAGCACGGGCACCTTCTGTCGCGTCAGTACGAGACCAACCGGACCTTTCGTATGCTGCATGGCGATGCGCCACGCCTCGATGGTCTCGGTCGCATCCGCCGGGCGGATCACCACCATGTTCGGCATCGCGCGCAGACTCGCGATCTGCTCCACGGGCTGGTGCGTCGGACCGTCCTCGCCCAGGGCGATGCTATCGTGCGTCCACACATAGATCACGCGCGCATCGCTCAGCGCTGCCAATCGGATGCCAGGTCGCATATAGTCCGAGAACGTCAGAAACGTCGCTCCGAACGGAATCACTCCGCCATGACGAGCCATTCCCGTCAGTATCGCGGTCATGGCATGCTCGCGGATACCGAAGTGGATGTTCCGTCCTGCGTAGCTCCACTCGCCCCCCGCCGCGCCCTGCGTGGGCGGATGCTGCCCGCGCTCTGGAACTGCGCCGCTCTGAAAGTCGCCTTTTCCCTTCATCATCGTGCGCGTAGACGGATCGAGGTCCGCCGATCCGCCCACGAGATTCTGCACTGATTCCGCAATCGCCGTGATCGCTTTGGCGCCCGCGTCGCGCGTGGCCATCTCGCCGTCCTTCGGCGTGAGCACGGGAAGCCCGGCATCCCACTGCGGTGGAAGCTCGCCCGCGAGTACGCGATCGAAGTCGCGCGCGAGGTCCGGGTGCGCGGAGCGATAGTCGCTCATCGCACGCTGCCATCGTGCCTCGAGCCGTTCGCCCTGCGCGCGGACCTTCGCGAACTCCTCCTTCGCCTCATCGGGGACGAAGAATGCCGCGTCCTCCGGCCAGCCGTAGCTGCGCTTCGCGAGTCGCGTCTCGTCTTTGCCGAGGGGCTCACCGTGGGCCTGGAACGTGTCGACCTTGTTGGGGCTGCCGAAGCCGATGTGCGTACGCGCGACGATCAGCGTCGGCCGATCCTTCTCATCGCGCGCGGACGCGAGCGCCGCGTCGACGGCACTCACGTCCATCCCGTCGATCTCCTGCACGTGCCATCCGTACGCAGCGAAGCGCGCACCGACGTCCTCCAGGAAAGTGACGTCGGTCGTGGCGGACAGCGTGATCTTGTTTGCGTCGTACAGGACGATGAGCCTGCCAAGGCGGAGGTCGCCGGCGAGGGATGCGGCTTCCGCCGACACTCCTTCCATCAGGTCGCCGTCGCTGGCAATGACGTACGTGTAATGATTGACGATCTCGTGATTGGGCCGATTGAACGTCGCGGCGAGCCAGCGCTCCGCCATCGCGAAGCCCACCGCATTCGCGAATCCCTGGCCGAGGGGGCCGGATGTCACCTCAACGCCCCGGGTGACGCCGACCTCCGGATGTCCCGGAGTTTTGCTCCCCCACTGCCGGAAATTCTTCAGGTCATCGATCGTGACCTCGAAGCCGGTGAGATGCAGCAGGCTGTAGAGCAGCGCGCTCCCGTGTCCCGCTGACAGGATGAACCGGTCGCGATCGGCCCAATCGGGGTTCGCGGGATCGTAGCGCATGTGGCGCGTCCAGAGTGCGTACGCCATCGGCGCCGCGCCCATTGGTAATCCCGGATGACCGGAGTTCGCGTGCTCCACCGCATCGATGCTCAGCGTGCGGATGGTGTTGATGCAGATCTCGTCGAGTGTTCCAGGCATCGCCGTCATCGTGCGCTGTGCTCGAGCGCGCGCCCTTTGCTCGAAATGCGACCGAGCAAATCCTTCCACGACTCCTCGAACGCGTCCGTTCCCTCGCGTTGCAGCTGGGACGCGAGAGCAGCATCATCGATGCCTGCCCGCGCGAATTCAGCAATCACCGTTTCGGCATCGCCGCCATCCTCGGGCATCACGTCCTTCACATGTCCATGGTCCGCGAAGGCGAGCAATGTCTTGTCCGGGATCGTGTTGACGGTGTCGGGAGCGGCGAGTGCCTCGACATACAGCGTGTCCGGCGCTCCCGGATCCTTCACGCCAGTGCTCGCCCACAGCAGCCGCTGCGCAGGCGCTCCTGCCTTCGCCAGCGTGCGCCATCGTGGCGTCGCGAGGAGCTTCCGGTATTCGCGATAGGCGCGCCGCGCCTCGGCGATGCCGAGTCGGTTGCGCAGCGCGGACGGTACGGTGTTCTGCACTGCCACATCCCAACGGCTCACGAAGATCGATGCGACCGAGTGGACGCGCGGGTCGAGGCCAGCCGCGATGCGACGCTCGAGGCCGCGCATGTAGGCCTCCGCGACTGCGAGATACTGCGCGGCGGAGAAGAGCAGCGTGACGTTCACCGGTACGCCACGGAAGATCGCCTCCTCGACGGCGGGAACCCCCTCGGCCGTTCCGGGAATCTTGATGAAGAGATTGGGTCGCTCCGCCTCGCGCTGCAGCTGAAGCGCCGCTCGGATCGTTCCCTCGGTGTCCCTCGCGAGGAGCGGTGACACCTCGAGCGAGGCCCAACCATTTTCACTGCTCGTCACCGTGTGCACGGGACGGAAGAGGTCCGCTGCTTCCCTGAGATCGTCGATCGCCAGCGCGAAAAACAACGCCTCGCCGGACTCGCCCTCGGCCGTCCTACGGCGAATATCGTCATCGTAGAGATCGCCCTTCTCCATCGCATGGAAAAAGATCGTCGGATTCGACGTCAGCCCCGTCACCGCGAGCTCATCGATGTACCGGCGAAGAGTGCCGTCGCGCAGCATGCCGCGCGTGATGTTGTCGATCCAGAGGCGCTGACCCAAGTCGTGCAACTGTCGCGTCGCGTTCACACTCACTTCTCCTGCAACCCGGCAGTCGCAGCACTGGGGAATTCCGCTCGCTCACGTCGAGCATCTACTACTCGAAAATATAAATGGTGACGCGACCCTCGAGATCGCTTCCGCCATTCATTCGCTCGTGCCGGCCTCGGTTGGATTGTGCCAGACGCCATTCGCGCCCAGCAGCGAGTCGGCCTCCTCGGGACCCCACGATCCGCACCGATACGGGATCGCCTTGTGATGGTTCTTGAGCACGGGCTCGATCGCGGACCACGCCGCCTCGATCGCATCCTCGCGCGTGAACAGCGCGCCGTCGCCGCTCATCGCGTCGCTGAGCAAACGCTCGTAGGGTTTTTCGGCGCCGAGCATCTCCTCGCACATGTAGAGCTCCTCCTGATCCCCGACGAACTCCTTGCCAGGGCGCTTCACACGAGCCGCGAGCGCAACGGCCGCGTGCGGTGAGAGGTGAAATCGGAAGTAGTTCGCCGGACCGATGGGTGGGGCGGAATCCGCGAACAGCTGCGCCGGCGGTGCCTTGAGCTCCACCATTACCTCCGCCGCCGTCACAGGAAGACACTTCCCGGATCGCAGATACCACGGCACGCCGTTCCAGCGCCAGGAGTCGATGTGCAGACGCACCGCGCAATACGTCTCGACGTCCGAGTCGCGCGCGACGCGAGTTTCGCGGCGATAGCCCGCGTACTGCCCGCGAATCAGGTCGCGCCTCGTGAGCGGTCGCATCGCCTGCAACACCTTTGCCTTTTCGGTGTGCACGGCGCCGTAGCCGCGGTATGCCGGAGGCTCCATGGCGAGAAGCGCGACGATCTGGAAGAGATGGTTCTGCACGACATCGCGAAGACACCCCGCGCTCTCGTAAAACGCGCCTCGGCCGTTCACGCCGAAATTCTCCGCGAGCGTGATCTGAACGCTCGAGACGTAGTTGCGATTCCAGATCGGCTCGAGGAACGAATTGGCGAAACGAAAATACAGGATGTTCATGATGGCCTCCTTCCCCAGATAGTGATCGATCCGGAAGATGGAGTCTTCGGCGAAAACCGATCGCGCGACGGCGTTCAGCTCGCGCGCCGAGTCGAGATCGCGGCCGAATGGCTTCTCGACGATGACGCGCGCGTTCGTCGCGAGCCCGGCGGCGCCGAGGCTCTGGATCACGGTCTCGAAGAGCGCGGGAGGAATCGCGAGGTAATGTGCGGGGCGTTGCGCCTTCCCGAGCGCGAGCTTGAGCGCGCGGAACGTCTCGGGATCGTTGTAGTCTCCCGCCACGTACTGGAGAAGCGAGAGGAGCACGCGCAGCGGCCGCCTGTCGATCGTCATCCCGGAGTGCCTCAGACTATCCGTCACGCGCTTGCGCAGCTCCGTGACGCTCCACTGCGACGCCGCGACACCGATCACGGGAACGGTGAGCACGCCCCGCTTGACCAACGAGTAGAGGGCAGGGAATATCTGCTTGTGAGCGAGATCGCCGGTGACACCGAAGAGTACCAGCGTATCGGAGGGCAGTGGCTGGTCGTGCATGTGATTCATCTCGAGCTCCACTCGTGGGTATGGCAGCGCCCAGGTGCCGTCATGGGTTCGCTCCCGCTGCTGCGAGCGCCGAATCGACGATCGCCTGCGCTTCCGTCAAAATCTGCCGTAGCTGAGCCGTCCCCCGAAAACTCTCTCCGTAGATCTTGTAGATGTCCTCCGTTCCCGACGGTCGTGCTGCAAACCATCCACTGTCCGTGGAGACTTTTACTCCACCGATCGGCGCGTCGTTTCCCGGAGCCGTCGTGATGATGCTTGTGATTTTCTCGCCCGCGAGCTCCTCGAATTTGACCTGCGCGGGAGAGAGCGCGGCGAGCACCTTCTTCTGTGCGATGGTCGCGTGCGCCTCGACACGATCAGACGCAGGAGCGCCGAATTCGCGCGTGAGATCGGCGTAGAGCTCCGCGGGATCGCGCGCCACCTTGGCGGTCATCTCGGCCGCGAGGAGCGACACGATGATGCCGTCCTTGTCCGTGGACCACGCAGTGCCGTCGCGTCGCAGAAACGATGCGCCCGCGCTCTCCTCACCACAGAAGCCGAGCGCGCCGCTTCGGAGCCCGGGCACGAACCACTTGAAGCCGACCGGCACTTCGCAGAGCGGCTGTTCCAGCCTGGCGGTTACGCGATCGATCATCGCGGTGCTCACGACCGTCTTGCCGACTCCCGTCTTCGCCTTCCACTGCGGCCGATGCCGGAACACGTAGTCAATGGCAGCAGACAGGTAGTGATTGGACGGCAACAGCCCTGCTCCGTGGCAGACGATGCCGTGCCGATCGTGATCGGTGTCGCACGCGAACGCGATGTCGTAGTCGTCCTTGAGGGCGACCAGCCGCGCCATCGCGTATTGCGACGAGGGATCCATGCGGATCTGCCCATCCCAGTCCAGCGTCATGAACCGGAACGTCTGATCGACGACATCGCTGACGACAGTGAGATCAAGCCCGTATCGCTCGGCGATCGCAGGCCAGTAGTGCACGCCTGCGCCGCCCAGCGGGTCCACCGCCATGCGGATTCCCGACGCGCGAATGGCCTCCACGTCGAGAACATTTCCGAGATCGGCGACGTAGTTCTGCAGGTAGTCGTGGCGGTGTATGGTCGGCGCGCGAAGCGCGCGCGCGTGCGGGACGCGCTGGACGTCGGCGAGACCGCCGGCGAGACCGCCGGCGAGAATCTCGTTCGCGCGCGTCTCGATCCACTTCGTGACCACCGTGTCTGCGGGACCGCCATCCGGGGTGTTGTACTTGATCCCTCCATCATCCGGGGGATTGTGCGACGGCGTAATCACGATGCCATCGGCGAGACCGCTGGTGCGCCCTCGATTGTAACAGAGGATCGCGTGCGACACCGCGGGTGTGGGCGTGTACTCATCGTCACGCGCGAGCATGACATTCACCTCGCGCGCGGCCAACACCTCGAGCGCGGTCGCGCACGCCGGCTCCGACAGCGCGTGGGTGTCGATGCCGAGGAAGAGCGGTCCATCGATGTCGTGCTGCCCGCGATACTGACAGACCGCTTCGGTGATCGCGAGAATGTGCGATTCGTTGAACGAAGTCGTGAATGACGAGCCGCGATGACCGGACGTGCCGAACGACACGCGCTGTACCGGCACCGACGGATCCGGAATTCCGGTGAAATACGCCGTCACGAGCTTCGACACATCGAGGAGCATCGCTGCTGGGGCGGGCTTTCCGGCGAGAGGGTGGATGTTCACGACGACCTCTGAAGCCGCGCGGCTGCTGCGACGTCGACCAGCCAGCGTAGCCGTCCGTTTGTCGGTGCGATCAGTTGCGCCGGCAGCTCGCCCGGACGCCTGGGGCCGTCGAGAACGCGGGTGAGCATCTCTGTCTTCGTCTTTCCTGACACGAGGAACAGCACCTCCGCCGCCGCATTCAGCAGCGGCGCGGTCAGCGTGATGCGATAGCTCGGCGACGCGTCGACCGACTCCGCCATTGCCCAGCGCACCGTTTCGCGCGTGGCGTCGCTCTCGGGGAAGATCGACGCGGTATGCCCATTGTCTCCCAATCCGAGCAGCGCGAGATCGATACGTTGTCCCGGCTCCGTGGAGGGCGAGCCGGCGGGCGTGTGCAACAAGGTGCGCAGCTCCGTCTCGTAGGACGCGGCAGCTCTCGTGGGATCGTCCTCGCCATGCATACGATGGACGTTCGATGGCGGCAGCGGCACGTGAGCCAGCAGCGCTTCGAATGCCATGCGATAGTTGCTGTCGGCATCGGTTGGTGCGACGCATCGCTCGTCACCCCAGATCACGTGCACAGCGGTCCATGGGATCCGTGTAGCGAACGGCGCCCGCGCGAGTCTCTCGTATGCGCGGCGTGGCGTCGATCCGCCCGACAGCGCGACGACGAAGCGACCAGACGCGGCGATCGCGCGCTCCGCCGAATCCGCGAACAGCTCGGCTGCCGCGTCCGCGAGCGCATTTGTATCCGCGAGGATCTCGACCCCTGATCGTCCCACACCGTCGCCGGCCATCACGAAGCGGCGGGCTTCTCCGCGTGGCCGCCGAATTCGGCACGCATCGCCGAGAGGAGGCGATTCTGGAAATCCGCTTCACCGCGCGAGGTGAAGCGCGAGAAGAGCGCCGCCGACAGCACGTTTGCGGGGACGCCTTCATCGATGGCGGCTTCGAGCGTCCAGCGACCCTCGCCCGAATCGGACACACGACCGGCGAAATGGTCCAGTTCCGGATTCGAGGCCAACGCCGCCGCGGTCAAGTCGAGCAGCCACGATGCGATCACGCTCCCCCGGCGCCAGACTTCCGCGATGTCGGGAAGATCGAAGTCGTAGCGGTACGCCTCCGGATCGCGAAGTGGAGTCGTCTCGGCGTCGGCTGTCTGCGAATTCTTTCCGACGTTCGCGTGCTTGAGAATGTTCATTCCCTCCGCGTACGCGGCCATGATGCCGTACTCAATGCCGTTGTGCACCATCTTCACGAAATGTCCAGCGCCGTGTGGGCCGCAGTGGAGATAGCCGCGATCCGCCGTACTGTGACGCTGCTCGCGATTCGGAGTTGGTGCCAGCGAGCCGCCGGCCGGCGCGAGTGTCGCGAATATCGCCTCGAGCCGCTGCACGACCTTCTGCTCGCCGCCGATCATCAGACAGTAGCCACGCTCGAGACCGAGTATGCCGCCGCTGGTGCCACAGTCGATGTAATGCACCTTGCGCTCGCCGAGTCGCTGGGCGCGCACGATGTCGTCGCGATAGTAGGAGTTGCCGCCGTCGATCACTACATCGTCCGGGCCGAGTTTGGGAAGCAGCTCGTCGAGCGTTGCATCTACGACGGCGGCCGGCACCATGAGCCAGATGGCACGGGGAGTGTCGAGGCTCGCGACGAAGTCATCGAGCTGCGTTGCTCCTTTCGCACCCTCGGCGGCCAGCGAATTCACCGCTGCGGCCGCCCTGTCGTAAACCACGCAGTTGTGCCCGCCCCGCATGAGACGCCGTACCATGTTGGCGCCCATGCGTCCCAACCCGATCATCCCCAATTGCATTCTCGACTCCTTGTCGTCACTCGCAGCGCGGTCGTGGTTCATCGCAGGAATACTGCCACATCTGCCCGATGCCCGAGGTAACACTTTGTGAGCGCGGCCAGCACGAAGCCCAGCACGAAGCATAGTGTGCGCGACCGTGTTACATCGGAACATTAGGTCACGATACTGGCTTTCAACTCATACGCTATTGAGATTTCCGGGCGTAGGCAGTCAGCATTCGGGACAGCGCCCTTCCAGCGGTCCGGTTCGCAGGACCACTCGATCACCACGGATGACAGCGTAATGGCTCCAGTCGAGCGAGGCATCGCCAGTTGACGGAAGTGACCGCGACGACCCCGCGCGTTTTGACGACGGACGCGGCGCCGCTCAAGGCGCCGATTGCCAAAAAGCCCTTCGACCGCTCGATCATCGAGGGGCCGCTCGGCCCTGCCGTGTGGAAGCTGGCGTGGCCCACGATGCTCGCCAACATCATCGGCGGGCTGCAGGGGATCGTCGATCACATCCTGGTCGGGCATCTCGTTGGCTTCACTGCCAATGCCGCGATTGGAGTGTCGTACCAGATCTTCATCATGGTCATCGTGTTCATCTCGTCGCTCTTCACGGGGATGAGCGTGCTCGTCTCGCGCTTTGCCGGGGCCGGCGAAGAGGACAAGGTGAATCGCACGGTCTACCAGGCGTTTCTCACGGCGATCGGCATGTCCGTGTTCGTGATGGCGCCTGTGGGCCTCTTCCTCGCCCCCACGCTGCTCGATCTCGTGAATGCCGCGCCTGAAGTGAAGGTGCTCGCGCTGCCGTTCCTGCGCATCATGTTCACTTTCAGCACCGGCATGCTCGTCTACTTCATGATGGCGGGCGCCCTGCGCTCGGCCGGCGACGCGCGAACGCCGATGATCCTCGGGATCACGATGACGGTGCTCAACATCATCTTCAACGTGATCCTCATTCGCGGACTCGGTCCTATCCCCGCATACGGGACCGCAGGCGCCGCGATGGGCACGGTGACCGCCACCGGAATCATCGCGACCTACTCACTCATCAAGCTCTGGAAGGGTGGATGGGTGGTGTCGTTCCCGCGCGGGCAGGGGTGGGGTCCCGACTGGACGATCATCCGCTCGCTGTTCAAGTTCGGTCTGCCCACCGGCATTCAGGGGATCGCGATGAATGTGGGCGGGGTGCTGATGCTCTCGTTCATCGGCTCGCTCGCGCAGAGCGCCGTTGCCCAGGCGGTGTTCACGGTGTCGTACTCGGAGCTCTTCTCGCTCATCACGTGGACGTCGATGGGGCTCATGGGCGCCGCCTCGGCGATGGCCGGGCAGAATCTCGGAGCCGGAAACCCCAATCGCGCAATCGAGGCGGTCCACATCGCCGCTCGCTTCGGCACAATGGTCGCGGCCTTCATCGGACTGATTTTCTTCTTCTTCCCGCGGCAGCTGCTCGCGATTTTCGGGATGCACGAACCGGCGGTGATCGAGCTGGGCACGCAGCTCCTGCGAGTGCTGAGCTTCTCCGGACTGTTCATTACTGTTGCGCTGACGTACACGGGCGCGCTGCAGGGCACGGGCGATACGAAGAGCCCGCTCTACATCTCGATCATCTCACAGGTGATCATCCCGCTCGGCATCTGCTTTACGATCCGCCACTTCGGTACGCTGCAGCCCATCCACATCTGGCTCGCGATTCTGCTTGGTCATGCCACACGATGCGTCTTGAGCGTGTGGCGATTCAACCAGCAGAAATGGATGGGCATCTCGGTGGACATCACGCCGGCGAAGGGGTGACGTCGAAGGAGGGTAGAGACAACTGATTGTACACGAATTTGTGAAATAAAAGAGACGAATCGAATACGACGCAGAGCGGGGGCGTATCGAGGAGGCGCTCACGCACTCTCTCCGGGCCGGGTTCGATTCGTCTGTTTGCGTTAAAAATTCGTGTGCAGTCAGTGATCTCTTCGCTCCCGACTGCACGAT
>JBDTXN010000046.1:0-18985 GCA_040006175.1 Gemmatimonadota bacterium
GTTTGCATGGTCGCGCAGGGACTCGAACCCCGGACCTCTGGTATGTGAGACCAGCGCTCTAACCAGCTGAGCTACGCGACCGAACGCGACAACGATACCATCGCGAACGAGCGAAAAATGTAACGGTCGCATGGGAGTCGGGGTAGTGGCCGGGTAGTGGCGACGGCGCGAATTCGGGGATAGTGTTTCGTCGCTGCGACACTCCCCGAACCCGGACCATGGCATGGCATTTTTGTCCTTTCTCGATCGCGAACGGAGCATCGCGAAGCCGGGCTTCAATCGATGGCTCGTTCCACCCGCCGCGCTAGCGATTCACCTGTCGATTGGCCAGGCGTATGCCTTCAGCGTCTTCAACAAGCCGCTGTCGAAGCTCATCGCCGTGAGCCAGCTGGCGCCGACCGATACGCTGCGCACACTCTCGCAATCGAAGCTCGTGGACGCCGTGAAGGCTGCGCCCACCGACTGGAGCATTCCCCAGGTCACCTGGGTGTTCAGCATCGCAATCGTCTTTCTCGGATTGTCAGCCGCGACGTTCGGCGCGTGGCTCGATCGCGTCGGTCCACGCAAGGCGATGTTCTCGAGCGCCGTGTGCTTCAGCTTCGGCTTCTTCATCGGCTCGGTCGGAGTTTATTACCACCAGTTCTGGCTTCTTCTGCTCGGATACGGCGTTGTTGGCGGTATCGGACTCGGGCTGGGCTACATCTCGCCGGTGTCTACGTTGATCAAGTGGTTTCCTGACAAACCCGGAATGGCGACGGGGCTCGCGATCATGGGCTTCGGTGGTGGCGCGATGATCGCGGCGCCGCTGTCGGTGAAGCTCATGGAGCACTACCACTCGACGCATCACGCCCTCGGCGTCACGGGCACCTTTGCGACGCTCGGGGTGATCTATCTCATCTACATGATGTTCGGTGTCTTCACAGTGCGCGTGCCTGCGCCGGGATGGCAGCCCGTAGGCTTCGTGCCGTCGGCGAAGCAGGGGAAGCTCGTGTCGAGCTACAACGTGTCGGTCACCGATGCATGGAAGACGCCGCAATTCTGGCTGCTCTGGGTCATGCTGCTGGTGAACGTCACCGCGGGCATTGCCGTGTTGAGCCAGGCGTCGAATATGAGTCAGGACTTCTTCCCGGGGCGCATCACCGCCGTGATCGCCGGCGGGTTCGTGGGCCTCTTGAGCATCGCCAACATGACGGGACGCTTCGTGTGGTCCTCGTTTTCGGATTTCATCGGACGCAAGGCCACTTATCTGGTCTTCTTCACGCTCGGCCCGCTCATGTACTTCCTCATTCCGTTGAGCGGAAAAACGCAGAGCGTCGTGCTCTTCGTCGTCTGCTGTTTCGTGATTCTCACCATGTACGGTGGGGGATTCGCGACGATACCGGCCTATCTGCGCGATCTGTTCGGAACCAGCCAGGTTGGAGCGATTCACGGACGCTTGCTCACGGCGTGGTCGACTGCCGGCGTTCTCGGGCCGGAGCTCCTGAGTTATCTCGCCAAGTATCAGAACGAGCACGGTGTGCCGAAGACAGAGCAATACAACATCACGCTCTACATCATGGCTGGGCTGCTGCTCATCGGTTTGATCTGCGACCTCATGGTGCGACCCGTCGACGCGAGACATCACGTGCCTGAGATTCCGGACACGAGCACCATGCCCATCTTCACACCGACGCCGGAGCGTACACGTGGCTGACGACGTGCGGCTGCAAAGCCCGAGCGCGAGCTCGAAAGCGGAGAACAGCAACAAGGTCCAGGTCATGCTCGCGTGGACGTTCGTCCTCGTGCCGCTCGCGTGGGGGCTCACGCAAACGTTGATCAAGGCAGCAGCGCTTTTTACGTAGAAGCTACGCGGCGGCGATCGGTGCAAAGCAAGGCGCCTGACGATGTCCAGCGTGAGTGGCGGTCAGTCTGGTGGAGAGCCAGTGCCTTGGGTGCCGAATCCCTGGACGGGAGTTTTCGATTCTCGGTATACAAAAAGGCTTCCTCGCGGATGCCTTTTTTCGTTCGAGCTCGAGTGGGCCCTGCAGGGATCGAACCTGCGACCGTCGGATTATGAGTCCGCTGCTCTAACCATCTGAGCTAAGGGCCCGTCGTTCGTTCTTGAAACTACTCGCATCAACCTCGCACACAAAGCTCTCCCAGATCACGCGCGAGCTTCCACCTCGTCGTACGCCGCCAGCACCTCGGCGCCGCTCACCGTCGCCGCACCCAGCTTCCCGACTTCCACTCCCGCCGCGAAGTTGGCGATCACCGCCGCCTCGGTCGCCGTGGCGCCCGCGGCCAGCATCACGGCCAGGTACGCGGTCACGGTGTCGCCCGCGCCCACCACGTCGTACACCTCGCGCGCGGTCGTTTGCACTCGCACCGTCTCACCCTTCGCGCCCACGAGCACCATCCCGCGCTCGCCGAGCGTGAGCAGGAGATTCGACACGCCGAGTCGCTGGACGAGCGCTGGGAGTGTCTCCGGATGCTCCACGTCCATGGTTGCGCCGAGCGCCGAATCGAGCTCGCGCCGGTTCGGTTTGAAGATCGTCGCCCCACGATAGGCAAAAAAATTCCGGTATTTGGGATCGACGACCACGGGAATTCCGCGCCTCGCAGCGATCGCGAGTGCCTCCTCGATCACCGCGGCGACGAGGACTCCCTTGTTGTAATCCTCCAGTACCAGTGCATCCGCGCGCTCGACCGCCGTGCGCACCACTGCGAGTATGCGCGTCACGTCCGCGGCACCGAGCTCGCCGTCCTCTTCCTCGTCCACGCGCACCACTTGCTGCGCGCGCGCGAGGACGCGCGTCTTCGTCGTGGTCGGGCGCGCCGATTCGACGATCGCGCCGTCCGGCGCGCCGATCCTGATCAGCATCTCCCGCAGCGATCGGGCGCTCTCGTCGGCTCCGACCACGCACGCCAGCTCGCAGGTCGCACCGAGGGCAACGACGTTTTGCGCGACATTCGCGGCTCCCCCGAGCGCCATGCGCCGCTCTCGAACGCGAACCACGGGCACTGGAGCCTCGGGGGAGATTCGCTCCACATCGCCGCGAAGGTAGACGTCGAGCATCGCGTCGCCTATCACGGCGATCCGTCGCCCGCGGGCGGCGTCGAGGAGTGCCGACAGCCGGTCGCGAGCGAGAAGGGGTTGCATGGGCGCGTAAGCTATGGCGCGTGGAGCGGCATCACTAGATTGTATCGAAGCGACCTCGGGCACGTCCCTTGCCTTGGCACCAGATGTCGCATCCTTCCCGGGAACGGGACTACTCTCGCGCGGACAGCGTTTGGCCGGATTACTCGCAAGCATCAACGAAGGGGCGAAGCTGCGGGTGCTGGCGGTCCAGGAGTACTTCGGGCTCGCCGCCAAGTCCATTCGCTTCATCGTCGCCCGGCCGTTCTACATCGGCGATGTGATCCAGCAGATGGACGCGATCGGCGTCCAATCACTCGGTATCGTGCTGCTCACGGGATTCTTCACGGGAATGGTGCTCGCGCTCCAAACGTCGGTGCAGATGGCGCAGTTCGGCGCGACGATGTACATCGGCCGTCTCGTGACCGCCTCCATGGTCCGCGAGCTCGGCCCGGTGCTCGCGGCGATTCTCGTCGCCGGCCGCGTGGGATCCGGTATCGCTGCCCAAATCGGCTCGATGCGCGTGACCGAGCAGATCGACGCGCTCAACACGCTCGGTGTCGATCCGATCAAGAAGTTGGTCACACCACGCCTCCTCGCCTCGCTCATCATGATGCCGGTGCTCACCATCCTGAGCGACACCGTGGGCATTGGCGGCGGCAACGTCATTGCAACCGTGTACGTAGGCATCCCCGTCGGACTGTACTGGCGCACGGTGTGGGAGCAGATTGCGTCGGGCGGGTTCATCCTGCACTACATTCCCGCCGATTTCGTACAGGGCCTCGTCAAGCCGTTCGTATTCGGCGGAATCATCGCAATCACCGGCTGTTATTTCGGCATCAATACCAAGGGCGGCACGGAAGGCGTGGGCAATGCGACCACGCGCACGGTTGTCGTCGCGAGCGTGCTGATTCTCGTCGTCGATTATTTCCTCACGCAAGTCCTGCTCTTTCTCTTCGGATGACCGATACACCGGCGGACGACAAGAGCGCTGACGCGCCTACCACGTATGGAGAAGAGCGCCGGCGAGTGCCGGAGCCCGAGGGCGAGCCGCGTCTGCGGAGAGCGGAAGATGAGCTGCGGGCGCGTTTCGCGGAGGAGCTGCAGGAAGGGGAAGATCTGCAGGACCGCGTTGCAGTCTCGCGTGAGGCGATCGTCGAGCTCGAGGACGTATCGCTCGCCTTCGACCGGCCGATTCTCCAGAACGTTTCGCTCACTGCACGCCGGGGCGAGACGATCGTGATCGCGGGTGAGTCGGGAACGGGAAAGTCGACGACGCTCAAGCTCATTCTGCGTCTGCTGCGTCCGGATTCGGGTCGCGTGATCGTGGACGGCGAAGTCATCAACGACGTGACGTACGAGGAGGCGCTCATCATCCGGCAGAAGATGGGAATGGTGTTTCAGGGGGCCGCGCTCTTCGATTCGATGTCGGTGTTCGAGAACGTCGCCTTCCCGCTACGCGAGCACACGACGCTCAGCGAGGAGGAGATCGAGGCGCGCGTGCGAGAGAAGCTCGAGTTCGTCGATCTCGACCCCGATCGAGTGATAGAGCAGCTTCCGGCGGAGCTCTCGGGTGGAATGAAGAAACGCGTGGGAATCGCGCGGGGCATGGCGGTCAATCCCGCGATCATGCTCTACGACGAGCCCACCTCGGGACTCGATCCGCTCACCACGGGCACTATCACGCGCCTGATCATGAAGCTCCAGCGCGAGCTCAAGGTCACGAGCGTCGTCGTGTCGCACGACATTCGCTCGGCCTTCCGCATGGCGACGAAGATCGCGCTGCTCGCGGAGCGCAGGATCGTGTTCTTTGGATCCCCTGAAGAGATGACCGCAAGCCAGGACCGGTACGTGCAAGACTTCCTCGGAGGAGTTTGAGGGCGCCATGAAACGATCGACGTTCATCACCTGGGATCAGCTGAAGGTCGGCGGACTCATACTCGCTGCCATCGCGATCCTCACCATTGCCGTCGTCAAGCTCGGCGAAGCCGCGGATCTCTTCACGAAGCGATACACGCTCGTCACCTTCCTCTCGAACTCGAACGGGTTGCAGAAGGGAGGCACGGTGACGTTGGCGGGCCAGCTCGCCGGCAACGTGAAGCAGATCGACTTCCTGCCGCCTTCCGGCGACACGACGCGCAATCTTCGCGTGACGCTCGAGGTCGAGCAGCGCCTGCGCAACCTCATTCGCGAGGACTCGCGCATCAAGCTCAAGTCGCTCGGCCTCCTCGGCGACAAGGTGCTCGACATCTCGCCGGGCACGCCTCGCTTCGGCATTCTCCCGCCCGGCGACACGATCCAGAGCCTCCCGTCGCTCGACTACGAGGCAATGCTGACGCAGGCAAACGGCGCCCTCACGGACGTCGTACAGCTCACGCATGACCTGCGCTCGATCACGGGCGGCATCGCGCATGGCGATGGCACGATGGGTCAGCTCATCAACAGCCGCACGCTGTATGACCAATTGAACGGCACGCTGACGCACTTGAACTCGGTGCTCGGCCGGCTCGACAAGCCAAACGGAACGTTCGGCCGGATGGTCGATGATCCGGCGCTCTACAATCACCTGGTGGACGTGACGGCGCAGCTCGACACGGTTCTGGCGCAGTTGCACTCGCCTCACAGCAGCGTGGGCCGGCTCCTCACGGACGACACACTGTACACGCACATGGTTGCAGTCACGACTCAGGCCGACTCGCTGCTACGCGCGCTCTCGAGTGGTAACGGCACCGCGGGACGCGTGATCAACGATCCCGCACTCTACGACAAACTGAACAAGGCGCTGACGGATCTCGGCGCCATCCTCGAAGATGTGCGGAAGAACCCGCGTAAGTACACGAAGGGGATGGTGAAGGTCTTTTGAGCAGTGGTGGCGAGTGAGCGTCGAGACAACGGATCGGAGACCAATGACACGAACGAAGGACGAATCGAATCACTACAGGTTCGGCATCGACGCGCCATGAGACCAGAGAAAGGAAAACGATAACAACATGACGGTGGCGTTTCGGCGAGCTTCGGGCACACCTGAAAGCACGCAGCAGTTCTTTCAACGGAATTGCTTCAGCGCCACGACAAATGGCAGTCGCGCGCAGCGGTTCGATTCGTCCTTCATCGTGGCATGCGTGTCCGATCAGTTGTCTGCTTCCGCTATTCCCCCCCGCACGGCTCCGTGCGATCGTGCGAGCCGTCGGTAATGCCACGACACCTCACGCGGCCTTCGAATCGCGTCATTCTGAGCGTGCTGGCTCTGTCGGTGATCGGCATCTCGTTCGCCGCGCCGCTGATTCGTCTCTCGCATGCCCCCGCGGTGGTGATCGCCACGTGGAGGCTGTTCTTCTCGATGCTCATCGTCGGCGTCGCGCTCGCGATCACCGGCGGTTGGCGGCAGTGGCGCACACTGGATCGCACGGGGCTCGCGCTGGCAGCCGGAGCGGGTGTGCTACTCGCCCTCCACTTCTGGGCGTGGAATGCGTCCATCGCGCTCACCACGATCGCCGCATCCACGGTGCTCGTGGATCTGCAGCCCGTGCTCGTAGCCGGCGCGTCGGCCATGTGGCTTCGCGAGGCGCCATCACGCCGGCAGTGGGCCGGCATCGCGCTCGCCGTCGTCGGTGCCACCGTGCTGGGATCTGCCGATTGGAGCAGTGCGCCCGGTGCACACGCGAGCAACGCCTTCCTTGGCGACATGCTCGCACTCGGTGGCGGGGTCGCCGCAGCGGTCTATTACCTTACGGGACGGCGCGTGCGGCAGCAGCTCGATCTCTGGCCCTACGTGGGAATTGTGTACGGCGTGTGCTTTCTCACGCTCCTCTCGATCGCGATCGTGTCCCGGTTGCCCTTGATGAGTCAACCCCCTCGAGAGCTCGCGATCTTTGCGGCACTCGCGGTCGGCCCGATGCTGCTCGGGCACACTGGTATGAATTGGGCTCTCAAGTTCGCACCCGCGTTCGTCGTCAATCTCGCGGTACTCGGTGAGCCGGTGGGCGCGACCGTGCTCGCTGCGATCCTACCGGGCATCCGCGAGCTGCCGTCGGGGCGCACACTCGTGGGCGGTGGGATCGTGCTGCTTGGCATCTTGGTTGCGGTCACGAAGGCCGCGACCACTTCGGGAGGAGCGGCTGTCAGCGAATCACTTTGACCTCGACGTAGTCGCCACACGCGGAGATGCGATCGAATCGCGACATCGCGTACACGCAGTCGTCAGCAGCGCCGAGGGGGACTTGCTCGGCAGCGCGGGCGATCCTGCATTTCCCACCGTCTGGCGCTCGTGCGCAAAGCCGTTTCAGCTGTTCTCCTTCGTGGAGTCGGGCGGATTCGACGCGTGCGGGTGGGGAAGCGAGGAGCTGGCGATCGCGTGCGCGTCGCACGGCGGCGAGCCCGAGCACGTGGAGCTCGCTGCGCGCATGCTCGAGTCGATCGGGCTGGAGGAGGGTGACCTCGCCTGCGGCGCCCACGAGCCAATGACGCGGCGCGGCGTGCGACTCATGCACCAGGCCGGCCTCACGCCCACTCGCCTGCACAACAACTGCTCGGGCAAGCACGCCGGCATGCTCGCATTCGCGCGAGGGCAGTCGTGGTCCACGCTCGGCTACGAGCGGCTCGGGCACCAGGTGCAGGATCGGGCGCTGGCGCAGATCGCGAAGTGGAGCGGCAGTCCGCGCGACGACATGCAGCTCACCGTGGACGGCTGCGGCGTGGTTGCGGTGGGGCTTCCGTTGACGGCACTCGCACTCGCGTTCGCGCGACTGGGCGCCGCCGCGGATCGCGGGGAAGAGGTTCCGGCGCGGATCATCGCGGCGATCTCGGCGCACCCATTTCTCTTTGGCGGAACCGACCGTTTCGACACCGTGCTGGTGGAGGAGACCGGCGGGCGGCTCATCAGTAAGGTCGGCGCGGAAGGCGTGCATGCGGTTAGCATACCCGCAGAGCGAATCGCGGTGGCAATCAAGGTGGAGGACGGGGCAACGCGTGCGCAGCACCCGGCGCTGTTGAAACTCCTGCAGCGTCTCCGCGTCCTTCCAGACGAGCTGTCACCACGGCTTGCGGCATTCGCCCACACACCGATTCTGAATACGCGTAATGAGCTGGTCGGCGAAGTTCGCGTTGCAAGTTGACGAACTCAATCTTTGATTCACACCGCGACATCCCGATGACGTCAGTCTCCGAAACGGAATCAGCTTACTCCACGCTCGACGCCCCGACTGCGCAGCTCGTGCATCTCTCCGCCGTGCTTGCGGCCGGAACCGAGGGCGAGATGCGCATCGCGCTCGAGCGCGCCGCGAAGTCGGCCATTGATCCGCACTGGGTGGAGGAGCTGTTGCTTCAGACGTATCTCTTCGCCGGATTCCCCCGAACGCTGAACGGCATGCGCCTGTGGCGGCGTGCCTCGAATCGGGTGGCCGAAACGTCGGATTTCGAGGAGTCGCTCGGCTCTCTCTGGACCTCTCGCGGCGAGAAGACCTGCGAAGAAGTATACGGCAACCTGTACAAACGACTGCGCGCGAACATCCGGAGTCTGCATCCTGCACTCGATACGTGGATGATCGATCTGTACGGACGGGTGCTCGGCCGGCCCGGCCTCGACCTCAAGCGGCGGGAGCTCTGCATCGTCGCCGCGTGTGCGGCCCTCGAGCAGGACCGTCAGCTGCACTCGCATTTGCACGGCGCCATCAACGCGGGTGCGAGCCCGGCCGAGGTTGACGATACGCTTCGCATCGTGGCACCGCGGATCGGGGCGGACTCGACACATCGCTACGTGCTGCTGTGGGCGCGGGTGCGCCGGCAATGACGTCGTTCATCGATCGCGTTCAGATCAAGGTGAGCGGGGGCGACGGCGGGTCGGGAATCTCGTCGTTCCGGCGCGAGAAGTACATCCCGCTGGGCGGTCCGGACGGCGGCGATGGTGGTCGCGGCGGCGACGTCTACGTCCGTGGCGACTTCAACCTGGCCACGCTGCTCGACTACACCTACCGCGACAAGTGGGCGGCCGAGCGTGGCGATCATGGCTCGGGCAACAACAAGACCGGCCGCTCGGGCGACGACATCGTTCTCCCGGTACCTCCCGGAACGATCGTGCGCGATGTGGAAACCGGCGAGATCCTCGGCGAGGTGCTCGCCGACGGTGATCAGATTCTCGTCGCGAAGGGCGGACGCGGGGGGAAGGGCAATGCGTTCTTCGCCACGCCCACGCATCAGGCGCCGCGCGAGTGGCAGCCCGGAGAGGATGGCGTCTCGCGCACCATGGAGCTCGAGCTCAAGCTCATCGCGGATGTGGGGCTCGTCGGGCAGCCCAACGCGGGCAAGTCCACGCTCCTCTCGGTCATCTCGGCCGCGCATCCCAAGATCGCCGACTATCCATTTACTACCCTCTCGCCGAATCTGGGCGTCGTCCCGCTCAGCGACCATCGCTCGTTCGTTGTAGCAGACATTCCGGGCATCATCGAGGGCGCGCACGAAGGGAAGGGATTGGGACTGCAGTTCCTCCGGCACATCGAGCGCACGCGCATTCTCGCCTTCCTGATTCCGGTCGATTCCATGGACTGGCAGGTCGAGTACGACGGGCTGCGCTCCGAGATTCGCAACTACTCGAGCCAACTGGCACAGACGCCCCACTGCGTGGTGTTCACGAAGATGGATCTGCTCGGCGAGCTCGAGCCGCCGCCGATTGACGCTCCGGATGCATTCGGGGTGTACGCGATCAGCGCGGCGGGGCGCGTGGGGCTCGATGCTCTGCTAGGCGCATTCTGGAGCAAGCTGCTCGATCTCCGGAAGGCGTCGCAGGTGCAGGCGTCCAACGCCGTCCTCCCCTAGCGAACGGTCGCAGCACGCTGCGCTTGCGCTCTCGCTCCTTCCCGGAGTAGGCGCGGTCCGCTTCAGAGATCTGGTCGCACGATTCGGCTCGCCGATGCAGGCGTGGGATGCCACTCCTCCATCATCGGTGTGCGATGCGGCAAGCCAAAAGGCATCGACAGCGCTGGAGCGCGCGGAGCTGGCGAACGCACGCATCATCGCCGCAGACGAAGATGCATATCCCGCGAGCCTGCGAGACCTGCCCGATCCACCACCCGTTCTCTTCGCCATCGGCGCGCTCGAGCTTCTGAGCGCGCCGTGCGTCGCGATCGTCGGCACGCGACGCGCCACGAGCTACGGCGAGCGCGTGACGTTCGAGATCGCGAGCGCGCTCACGCGTGCAGGCGTCACCGTGATCAGTGGGATGGCGCGCGGCATCGACGGAGCGGCGCATCGCGCGGCGCTGGCGGCGGGGGGCGGCACGGTAGCCGTCCTCGGCACCGGAGTCGACGTCGCGTATCCCGCTGCCCACCGAGCGCTGCACGAACAGATCGCGGCCCGCGGGCTGCTCCTTGCCGAAGAGCTGCCCGGAGATCGCGCGAGCGGCGGTTCCTTTCCGAAGCGCAATCGCATCATAGCCGCGCTTGCGAGTGCAACGATCGTCATCGAGGCGCCGCACAAGAGCGGCGCGCTGATCACGGCGACGCATGCGCTCGATCTCCAGCGTGGCCTCGCGGCCGTACCCGGGAACATCGACATGCCGCAGAGTGCCGGGTCCAACATGCTCCTGCGCGACGGCGCCATCGTCATCGCCGAGCTTGCAGACGCGCTCGCGCTCGTCGGTGCGACCGGCTCCTCCGTACCCGCGTCCGCGAGCACGGCTGCGCCTGAGCTCTCCGACGCCGCGCATCGCGCGGTCTGGGATGCGCTCGGTGCTCCCGCACCCGATCTCGATGCGCTCGCCGCGCGTGCGTCGCTTCCGGTGCGCCGCTGCCTCGCGGCGGTGTCCGCGCTCGAGCTGAGCGGCGCGATCGAGTGCGCGCTCACCGGCGAGATCCGCCGGCGTCACCTGCACTTCGGCTCCGCGATCGGTGGCGACTGAGCGCTCGGTCGCCCGAGCGAAATGCGCGGGCGCGCGGCCGCTTGCGTTAACTTTTCTCGTGCCCCCACACCACCTGTACGTCCACGTTCCATTCTGCGCACGTCGCTGTTCGTACTGCGATTTCTCGATCGCGGTCCGTCGCGATGTGCCCGTCGTAGACTACGTGGAAGGGATTGGTCGCGAGCTCGATCTGCGCAGTCGCACCGAAGCCGGGATGGAGCTCGACACACTCTATCTGGGCGGCGGCACGCCATCGCGCCTCGGCGGAGCCGGCGTTGCCCAGCTCCTCGCAACGATTCGCCGGCATGCCGAGTGGAACGACTCCGCCGAGGTGACGCTCGAGGCGAATCCGGACGACGTGACGCGCGCGAGCGCGCGCGAGTGGCGAGAAGCCGGAATCAATCGAGTTTCCCTCGGAGCACAGTCCTTCTCGCCTCCGGCGCTCGAGTGGATGCGCCGCACGCACGACGCGGAGCAAACAGGCGCCGCGGTCGAGCGGCTGCGCGAGGCCGGTATCGCACAGCTCTCGCTCGATCTCATCTTCGCGCTGCCCGAAAGCGTGCCGCGCGACTGGAGCGAGGATCTGGAGCGCGCGGTAGCGCTTCGCCCCGATCACATTTCGCTTTACGGTCTCACCGTCGAGCCGCACACACCGCTCGGCCACTGGCGCGAGCGCGGAGAGCTCGTTGAGAGTCCGGACACACGCTACGAGCATGACTTTCTGCTTGCCCACTCCGCGCTCGGCACCGCGGGCTTCGACCATTACGAGGTGTCGAACTACGCGTTGGCAGGCGCCCGCGCGCGACACAACTCGAGCTACTGGCGCCACGTACCCTATGGCGCGCTCGGGCCGGCTGCGCATCGCTTCGATGGCGAGCGGCGAAGCTGGAACGTCGGTCCCTATGCCGAATGGCTTCGGCGTGTGCGCGCGGGATTCGATCCCACTGAAGAAAGCGAGTTGCTCACGGCAGCCGAGGTCGCTGCCGAGCGGACTTACATCGGGTTGCGCACGACCGATGGCCTCGCCCTGACCGAGGAAATACGGGCAAGCACCGCGCGATGGCGCGACGTGGGTTGGGCGCACATTGTGAAGGATCGCCTGCAGCTCACCGCGCTTGGTTGGCTGCGTCTGGACGCCCTCGCGCTGGACTTGACCCACGCCGGAAGTCGTTAGTAGATTTACACTTATGGCGCATCAGCTCAACGAACGCGAACGTCGGGTGCTCGAAGCCGTCATCCAGTCCTACGTGGAGACTGCAGAGCCCGCCGGGTCTCGGATGATTGCCCGGCGTTTTGGCTTGGGCGTGTCGCCGGCGACCATCCGCAACACCATGAGCGATCTGGAGGAGAAGGGCTTTCTCCTTCATCCGCACACGTCGGCCGGTCGCATTCCGACGGACATGGCGTATCGCGTCTACGTCGACTCGCTCATGCGTGTCACCCCGATCAACGACATGGACCGCGGCCTCCTGTTCGAGGAGCTCTCGGGCACCGGCACTGCCATCGAGGCGATCCTCCGTCGTGCCGCACAGGTGTTGGGCATCCTCACGCAGGAGCTCGGCGTCGCCCTCGGACCTCGCCTCGAGGAGGCAACGCTCCATCACCTGGATCTCATCCGCATGTCCGCCGAGCGGCTGCTGCTCGTCATGCGGCTGAACGGCGGAGCTGCGCAGAGCGTCTTCGTCGAAGTGCCGGGTGAGATCGCCGAAAAGGTGCTGGCAGAGGTTTCGCGCGTCTTGAATGAGCGTCTTTCGGGACTCACGCTTGGCGAAATCCGGCGCAACCTCGCGGAGCGTCTGCGCGACAGCGGCGCCGGGCAGGACGTGAGCGAGCTGCTGAACATCTTTCTTCAGGAAGGCGATCAGATCTTCGATGCGCTTCGCCCGCTCAGTGCGTCGCCTGTGCTTCTCGGGCAGGCATCGCTGCTGGCGGAGCAGCCGGAATTTTCGAGTGGCGGAAATCTGAAGAAGCTGCTGGCGCTCACCGATCGTCCAGAAGCCCTCGGCCAGCTCCTTCGCACGCACAAGAGCTCTGCAGGCATTTCGATCACGATTGGAAATGAGCACGTCGATCCGAACTTCTCGGATTTCACGGTCGTCACTGCCGAGTACCACTCGGGCTCACTCTCGGGAGTGATCGGCGTGATCGGCCCGACGCGCATGCCGTACGAAAAGATCGTTACGCTCGTCACACATACGTCGAAGCTGATCTCCGATCTGCTCGACTGACCTCTGGCAACACTACAACGGCACACACGGTAGATGGCTGATTTTTACAGCATCCTCGAGATCTCGCGCGACGCGTCCGACGAGGAAATCAAGAAGGCGTATCGCAAGCTCGCGATGCAGTATCACCCGGACCGCAACGGCGGATCGAAGGAAGCGGAAGAGCGCTTCAAGCAGATCACCGAGGCGTACGACGTGCTGCGCGATGGCAACAAGCGCGCGGTGTACGATCGATACGGCGAGGAAGGGCTGCGGGGTCGCGGTAACGCAGGCATGCATCACGTCGATCTGTCCGAGGCGCTGGGGATTTTCATGCGCGACTTCGGAGGCTTCGGTGGCTTCGAGGAGATGTTCGGCGGCGGTGCGCGCGGCAATCAGCGCTCGGGAGCCGACGTCAAGATCACGATGCCGCTCACGCTTCCGGAAGTGATGATGGGCGTGGAGAAAAAGATCGTCGTCAAGCTGCTCGATCCGTGCGAGCGATGCGAAGGCACGGGTGCCGAGCCGGGCACGAAGCCGCAGCGCTGCTCCACGTGCGCGGGCACCGGCGAAGTGCGTCGGGCGCAGCGGTCGTTCTTCGGACAGTTCGTGAGTGTAGCGCCGTGTCCCACGTGCGCCGGCCAGGGCAAGACGATCGAGATCCCGTGCAAGCGGTGCAAGGGCGAGGGACGCAGCCGCGCCGAGCACACGATCGCCGTTCCGATCCCGGCGGGCGTCGCCACAGGGCAGTATCTGATGCTTCGCGGGCAGGGCAGCGTCGGCCCGGTCGGCGGACCGCGCGGCGACATCCTGGTCGCCTTCGAGGTCGAAGACGACCCCCGCTTCGAGCGGGACGGAGCGGATCTCTACACCGAAGTGCTGGTCACCTACGCCCAGCTCGTACTCGGCGCCGACGTGCAGGTGCCGTACATCACGACCACGCTGTCGCTTCGCGTGCCGCCGGGCACGCAGAGTGGACTGGTCTTCCAGCTTCGCGGGCGCGGACTCCCGCGCGTGAATGCGTCGGGCTCGGGCGACCTCCAGGTGCGTGTGCAGCTGTGGACGCCGCAGAGCTTGACCTCGGATCAGGAGACACTCGTCAAGGCGCTACGCGAAGCGGAGGGGCCGCCGCCGGCTACGCGCGCCCGCGGATTCTGGTCGCGCATGAAGGACGCGCTTGGCGCCTGATCGCGGCGCAGAGCGAACGGCGACGCCACCGCGTTGGGTTTCGCTGCGCATCGACACGTTCGGGGATGAGGAACGCGACCGTGTAGTCGAGATGCTCGTGAACGCCGGTGCCGGCGCGGTGCAGGAAGTCGGCTCCGCACTGTTGACTCACCTGCAGGAAGGCGCGGAGCTCGACGCACTGTGTGCCGCGCTCGCGGGGGCGAGTGCGACTGTCACGCGCACAGACCTTGGCGAGGTCGATTGGAGCACGCGGTGGGTCACACGCGTGGGCGTGCAACGCATCGGGCGCATCGCGGTCGCGCCGCCGTGGATGGGCGATGCGATTGCGGACGCGGAGATCCCGATACTCATCGAGCCGGCAATGGCGTTCGGAACGGGCGAGCACGAGACCACGCGTGGCGTGCTCACGCTCATGCAATCGCTCGTCACGCCGGGTGCGCTCGTCGCGGATCTTGGCAGCGGCAGCGGCGTGCTTGCGATCGCCGCCGCCAAGCTCGGTGCGGGGCGTGTGGTCGCGATCGAGATGGATCCCGACGCGATCGGCAACGCGGTGGAGAACGTCGAGCGCAATGGTGTTGCCGGGCAAGTGTCCGTGCTCCAGGGGGACGCGGCTGCACTCCTGCCGCTCATCGCGCCCGTGTCGCTCATTCTTGCGAACATTATTTCGTCGGTGATAACCGAGCTCTCGCCGGCGATGCATCGCGCGCTTCCCCCTGGCGGGAGAGCGGTGATCAGCGGCATTCTCGTCAGCGAGCGTGATCAGCTCCTGTCGTCGCTTGCCGTGGATGGCTGGTGTGTGGAATTCGAACTTCGCGAGGGAGAGTGGTGGAGCAGCGTGATCGCACGGCAGTAGCCACGTTCTTCGCGTCCGAGCCGATGGTCGCCGGGCGCGTGACGACGCTCAGCGAAGGAGAGGCACACCACGCGCGCGTACGCCGCATTGCGATCGGTGATCGCCTCCGCCTCGTCGACGGAGCGGGCGGAGTCGGCTACGGGAGCGTCGTGAAACTCGGCAAGGCGCAGGCGATGGTGGAGGTCGACCTGCTCGACCGTGTCGAGCCGCTCCCCGTGATTCACCTGATGGTTCCGATCGCCGACCGCGATCGCATGCTCCTCCTTGGCGAGAAGGCCACCGAGCTCTCGGCGTTCAGTTGGCGTCCCGTGATGTGGCGACGCTCGCGCGATGTCTCGCCGCGCGGTGAGGGGATGTCGTTTCAGACGCGGCTCCGCGCGCGCATGGTGGGAGCGCTCACGCAGTGCGGCGGCGCGTGGCTGCCGGTGGTCTACCCGGACGCGCCGCCCGATCGCGCGATCGCGGCCTGCCCCGCCGGCACGCGCTGGCTGCTCGAGAAGGACGGGGAGCCACTCCCCGCGATGCCAGTCCACGCGCCGATCACCCTCGCGATCGGACCGGAGGGTGGGTTAGAGCCCAGCGAGCGCTCGGAGCTGATTGGCGCGGGCTTCGTGCCCGTGACGCTCGCGCCGCTCACGCTCCGCTTCGACACTGCGGCGATAGCCTCGCTCGGCATCGTGCGCGCGGCACTTTCTGCAGCGGAGCGCGTGCGTGCCTGACGACTGCCTCTTCTGCCGCATAATTCGTGGCGAGATTCCGGCGAAATTCGTCGCGCAAACGCCGGAGTGTGTCGCCTTCCGCGACATCGATCCGCAGGCTCCGACGCACATCGTGATCGTGCCGCGCGACCACATTCCGACGCTTTCCGATGTGCAGGATCCGCTCATTGTCGGTCAGATGACGAAACTGGCAACCGATCTCGCGAAGAGCGAAGGCGTGGCGGAGTCGGGCTATCGGGTGGTGGTGAACACGAATGGCGACGGCGGGCAGACCGTGTATCACCTGCATATGCACCTGCTGGGCGGCCGGCGCATGGGTTGGCCGCCCGGATGATTCACCTGGCGAGCGCAGGTGCAGCGTTTCGCGTTAGTTTTGGCGCATGACCAGCACTTCCAACGGATCGCCCGGCGTGTCGGAACTGCAGGGCAAGATCCAGAACGACCTCAATACCGCGCGCAAGGCTCAGGACAAGAACGCGGTGCTGCTGCTCGGGACGATCCTGGCCGATATCAAGAACCGGCGGATCGAGGAGAAACGCGAGCTTTCCGATGCGGAAGTGAACGAGGTGCTCCGCAAGGGAATCAAGAAGCGTCGCGAGTCGATCGAGATGTACGACAAGGCAGCGCGCGCCGATCTCGCAGGCCGCGAGCGGGCGGAAGTGGCGGCACTCGAGGCGTATCTGCCCGCCAACGTCAGTGATGATGAGATTCGTGCGGCGATCAGAAAGGTGATCGCGGACGGAGCCACGAACATCGGTGGCGTGATGGGCAAGGTGAATCCGATGTTCAAGGGACGCGCGGAAGGTGCGACGATCAGCCGAATCGCGAAAGAGGAATTGAGCAGTCCCCGTTGAGTTCATCCCGCTGTACACGGCGTTCGCATGAATAAACACGCGCTCGGAGTACTCGAGTATTCGCGCGTGCTCGACGTTCTCGCGGATCGCGCGACGTCGGCGCTGGGCGCGGCGCGCATCCGCACGATGGAGCCGCGCCAGGATCTCGAGTGGATGCAGTCGGAGCAGCGTCGCGTCGTCGCCACGCGCGCGGTCGTGAACGCCGAGAATGGCTGGCACCCCGAGCCGATCCCAGACCTCACCGTCTCACTCGCCCGACTTCGCGCCATCGGCAGCTCGTGGACGGGCGATGAGCTCGTGCGCGGCGCACAGCTGCTCCGCTCATCGCGCCGCACCAAGGAAGCGCTCGGCGGCACCGGTGCGAGTGCGGTGGTGAGCGCGCTGCTGCATCCGTTCGTGCAACCGCTCGTCGTCGCGAAGCGCACGGAGGACGAGATCGAGCGCGCGATCGATCCCGACGGCACCGTGCGCGACGAGGCGTCCGGCGCCTTGCGGCGGTTGCGCCGTGAGCTTCGTGGCGCGCAGGGGGAGCTCGTGCAGTTGCTCGAGCGCGCGATGGCGAAGCTGGAGCCGCACCAACGCGTCGCCGACATGTCCGTGACCGTGCGCAACGGCCGCTACGTGATTCCTGTGCGCCGCGAAGGGCGAGTCGCGATCGGCGGCATCGTGCACGATGAGTCGGCGACGCGCGGCACGGTGTTCGTGGAGCCGCCGGCAGCGATCGAATTCGGCAATCGCATTCGCGCTCTGGAAGCCGAGGAGCGCGACGAGGTCGAGCGCGTTCTCGCCGAGCTCACTGAGTCGGTCCGGCCGCTGCGCGACGAGATGATGGCCTCGCTGGAGGCACTGATCGCGCTCGACACGCTGTATGCGCGGGCACGCTTCGCCGAAGAGTTGGGGTGCGCGCCGGCGGACTTCGTGCCCGCGCACGAGGGCTTCTCGCTCCGCGACGCTCGCCACCCGCTGCTGCTCGCCCGCGGCGGCGCCGTCGTACCCTTCGATCTCGAGATGGCGGCGAGCGAGCGCACGCTCCTTCTGTCCGGACCCAACACCGGCGGAAAGACGGTGCTCCTCAAGGCGGTGGGACTCATCTCCGCGCTCGCGCAGTCCGGCATTCCGGCGCCTGTCGGCGCGGAGAGCCGGATTCCGATCTTCGACGACTGCTTCGCCGACATCGGCGACGAGCAGTCGATCCAGGCGAGCCTCTCCACCTTCAGCGCGCACCTGCGCAACCTCGGCGAGATTCTCGCGAACGCGACGGCGGAAAGCCTCGTGCTCATCGACGAGCTTGGATCAGGAACCGATCCTGCGGAAGGCGCAGCACTCGGCAGCGCGATCCTCGATGCGCTCACCGCGCGCGGCGTGTTCACCATCGCGACGACGCACCTGGGCGCGCTCAAGCTGCTCGCGACCGAAAATTCCGGCGTCGTCAACGGATCGCTGCAGTTCGACTCGGTCGCACTCGCACCCACGTACCGGCTGATCAAGGGAATCCCGGGTCGCTCATACGGGTTGAGCATCGCGCGGCGGCTGCGACTCCCCTACGATGTGTTGGAGCGCGCCGAGTCGAGGCTGTCGACGGGAGAGCGCGACGTCGCCGCGCTGCTCGGCGATCTGCAATCGCGCGAGGCGACATTGGCTGAGCGCGAGGAGAAGGTGGAGTTCGACTCATCGCGTGCGGCGGCGCGCCTCGAGCGCATAGAGGAACGCGACCTCGCGCTACGGGAGGCCGAGCGTTCGCTCGAGCGCCGCGGACGCGAGGAGGCGAGGCGGCTGCTGCTCGAAGGGCGCGCAGAGATCGAGCGCACGGTGCGCGAGCTGCGCGAGCAGGGCGCCGCGTCCACCGCACGGGACGCGCGGCGGCGGGTAGAGGAGCTCGCGGCGACGCACGCCGCGGAGATCGAGCGCCTCGATCGCGAGGATCGTCCCGCGGTGCGGCGTGAGCCGGCCGCAACTGGTGGAACGATGGCGGTGGGCGACACCGTCGAGATGGAGACGCTGGAGGGACGCTTGGGGCAGATCGTCGAGATGCGCGACGGTCAGGCGGTCGTGGCGGTTGGAGCGCTCAAGATGACGGTGCCGGTGTCGACGCTTTCGGCCGTGACTCGCGCGGGCGAACGCGCGGCGGCACGCACGGAGACGTACGCGTCACTGCCGGATG